>CALISH010000024.1 GCA_938041275.1 uncultured Solobacterium sp. | reverse complement strand
AGTTTTCTGAAGAAGTATCAAAAAGGTACCCCAAGATTTCTCATTGCGGTACCCCGACCCCAAGTAATTTTAGAGCGCCTTTAAATTTACGGTTGAAATAACTTTTATCTTTAAATCCAATTAAGGAAGAAATCTCCTCAATTGAATAATTGGATGTTCTTAGTAGACGACAAGATTCTTCTAAACGAATATAAAGTAATTTCTCTGAGAAAGAGATACCTGTAATACGCTTAAACATAGAAGAAAGATAATCAGGATTATAAGAAAATTTTGACGCAACATCTTGTAGAGTACATTCATCAAAATGATCTCCCATATACTTTAGAATCTTTCCGAAACGATTTTTAGCAATCATAGTTGAGTTTTGTACAACAAGATTTGTAGGACGTTTTCGATCTAGTAGAGTAAATAATCCAACTACAAGTAGATGTTGCAGTTTCACGGAGTAAATATCTGTATGATAAATCTCACGTTTTAAGAACTCGAACAGATTTTTAAAGTCACTGGATGTATCCGCCTTAAAAAATAGATGATCATGCTCGCATGAATTTCTAGTAGTGATAAAATCGTAAATAATTTTACAGTCTGCAATTTGACTATAGAATAAAGAATCAAAAAAAGACTCATGGAAAGAAATAATGGTAATCTTATTTGTCGATGACCATGTGATATCTGGATGGCAGAGTACAATATATCCGGGATACATTTGATAACTACGATTTTTAAGTCGAATATCAGTATCTTCATCACAATATAGTAGTGATATTGTAGATGTCTTCCCATTTGATGATTTAAATAGTTTTATGTCTTTTTTAACCATAATGTTCATTCCTATATACCTAAGATTAAAACACTTTTTAAATAAGAAATACACATTGTGATAAAAATATCAAAATACTATTATCTATATATAAGTCTCGGGGAGGAAATAATAATGAAGAAGTTTGGTAAGTTAATGTTATCTGCCATGCTCGCATGTAGTTTATTTGGATGTACGCAAAAAACTGGTGGAGCAAAAGATGGTGAATTCTCAGCAAGTGAAAAAGGCTTTGGTGGAGATATCAAGGTCACACTAAAAGTTAGTGGCGGAAAAGTAGAAGATGTTACGATTGATGCTTCTAAAGAAACACCTGATAAGGGTGGTGCAGCAGCAGAACAATTAGCAAAGGAAATCAAAGAAAAACAGAGTCCTAATGTAGATGCAGTTTCTGGTTCAACAATTTCCAGTGAAGCTATCATCAAAGCAGCAAAATCAGCATTTGAACAAGCTGGATTAAAAGTTGATGAAACAGCAGCTAAAAAAGGTGAAGATGAAACAGTAGACACAGACGTATTAGTTGTTGGTATGGGTGCTTCTGGAACTCTTGCGGCATTAACAGCTAGTGAAGCAGGTGTGAAGGTAATTGGTGTTGAAGCAACCGATGTTCTTGGTGGTTTTGGCAATGCAGCACAGGGTATGTTTGCGATTGGTACAGATCTACAAAAAGAACGCTATGGCGATCATATGCAGACAAATGAAGAATATTGGTATGAATATATGCAGGATCATAACAGTCAATTAGGAAATGGTAGTTTGATTCGTCGTTTTGTATCAGAAGCTAAGAATACAGTTGCATACTGTTTAGATAAAGGGGTTAAGTTCTATCTATCTGAAATGCCTCAGCAGATTGCACATTTTAATACAGATGTTATTTATCATCGTTGGGGTGGTGCAGAGCCATTTAAGCATTTTGCAGAACAACTTGAAAAAGATGGTGTAGAAGTAAAATACAATACAACAGCTAAAGAACTTATCACAGATACAGATGGTAATGTTGTAGGAGCTATCTGTGAAAAGCAAGATGGTGGCAAGTTAACAGTTAATGCAAAATCGGTTATTGTCGCAACAGGTTCTTTCGCAGCGAACCAAGAACTAATGAAAGAAACATTAGGTGACACTGTATACAACAATGCAATGGTCATTAAAGGAAACCAATTACCAGGCATTGAAATGATGTGGGATAAAGGTGCTGCGAGAGGTGAACTACTCACAATGAACCATGGAGTAGTGACTAAAGGTGCAGGAGAAGAAACAGTATCTCAATTGAGTTTAAATACACCTATCCTTTGGGTAAATAGCCAAGGTCAACGTTTCATGAATGAAGATTTATTAAAAGATACAGTAGAGTTCTCATCTGCAGTAATTGCACAGGGTGGACTAGCATATACAATCTTTGATCAAACAACTGCAGATCGTTGGACAGATACTACACAACCTAATACAGGTTCATGGGTACATTACTGGGATCGTTTCGGTATCAAAGATGAAAATGGCAAACCAACAATTTATCATGCACCAATCGATAAAGATACATGGAATGCGGATTGGAAAGCACTTGAAGATGCAAATGCGGGAAAGATTTGTCAGACATTAGATGAAGTAGCTGAATTTATCGGCTGTGATAAAGAGACATTGAAGGAAACAATCGCTAAATATAATACTTTTGTTAAGAATGGTAGTGATACAGAGTTCTTTAAAGATCCACAAGATTTAACATATACTGTTGAAAATGGTCCATTCTATGTAACTTGCGGCCACTCTGGTGTACTTGGTGCTTTAGGTGGAGTAAATACTACAGATAAACTTGAAGTATTAACAGATGATTATAAGGTAATTAAAGGTCTATACGCAACAGGAAACAACGTTTCTGGTGTAAGTGTAGCGGCTTATCAAAACGTTGAAGGCGTAGGGCTAGGATTCTCCTTAACATCTGGTAGATTGGCAGGTCAAGCAGCCGCTGAATACGCAAAGAAGTAATAAATAAATACAAATATGATCGAGGTAATTCAGATAAGAAGAATTGCCTCTTTTTCTATTGTGTTTATATGTGAAATATCAATACAATAAGAGTAACAATAATGAACTTCAAAGCAGTTCATCAACCATGAATAGGAGGATAATAATACATGAAAAAGTTTTATTGTATTCTTTCGACAGTTTTTCTACTAATTGGTTTAACAGGATGTAAAAAAGAGGAGAATAAGCAAACCTCGCAAGTATCAACTGAGAAAACATCGAACGAAAAATATTCCGAGGAAGATGCTATATATCAATCCGGAGATGTAGATGTATATGCGACTGTCACCATGCCTTTAAACAAAGAAAATGTGCCATATGTTGTAATTTGTCATGGACATGGTGGATCAAGAAGTGAAAATGGTGGACTAGATGCGATAGCGCAGGGATTGGCTGAAAGAGGAATTGCGAGTATCCGCATGGATTATCCAGGATGTGGTGATTCAAAGGAACAGTTTAGAAATAATAATCTAACAAATATGATCCAATATACCGAAGACGCAATGAAATACATGGCTGTTCATTACGCAGTAAATAAAGATTCTGTTGGTATATTCGGTTATTCAATGGGAGGTAGAATTTCCCTGGAAATGCTGGCAAGTCAGAGAGATAACTTTAAGGCAGTATGCTTATTAGCACCTGCCGCAGATACGGAAGATTTAAAGAAATTATTTGGCGGAACAGAAAACTGGGAATTTTTAAAGAAAACGGCACAAGAATCAAAAGATGGTTATGCTGACTTCACGACGATTTACGGTCAGAAACAAGAATTAAGTACAAAATGGTTTGCGGATTTAGAAGAAAAAGATTTCACAACATTAATGCAGGAAGTTAAGAAATCATATAATGGACCTTCGATGGTGATTTATGCGGTAGATGATACGGCGGTATCACCTTCTGTAAGTAAGTCTGTAGCTGAAGAATTAGGTTCAGCAATAATCTTGACTCCAGAAGATGGACATAGTTATGGATTTTATAGTGACAAAGCATATGTAAAAAGAATTGTTGTAGAAAATACAGTTGATTTCTTTGAAGATAAGTTAATGAAGTAGATGATGAATAACTGATAGTAAAGAGATTATTTATTATCGAGCTAACTGACAAATAAAATGAAATAAAAAAGCCAGAGAATGAAGACTCTGGTTTTTTAAAGCTTAGATTAGTTTTGTATGAAGATTTTATGGCTTTCTATCGTATAAGAGTTTAAAGATTGATATAATAAAAGCATATGAAAATGATAAAAATATTATGTATCACCGCATTACTATTAGTAGGATGTGGAAAGCACACAGCACAACAACAATCTAGTGTAGAACAGACGATTCAAACAGATGATTCTACATTAGGAGAATATACCACAACATTAAAAAATCGAAAGATTGAATCTTCTTGGACAGTAAGTGTTCAGTCAAAATACACAATGACATATAGTGATAAAACACTAGATACATATCTCATGGATGGGGTGTTAGAAACAGATGGTGATACTGCTCACTATGAACAGCACATCAATGCGGATGGAATGTTATCGGAATTAAACGGAGATTATTATGGTGGTAGATTGTATAACACATATAACTCTGTTAATTACTATGAAGATATGGATTTCAGCAATCTAAAGAAGACAATGTTGGTTCCACTTGATCCATATGTATTTGAAGCTGGAGATATTGCGTCCATAACGAAAGATAAAAACGAATATACGATTCAACTTCAAGCAGATCGAGCAAAAGAAATCTTCTTAAGTCGATATGATTCATATGGATTAAAGAACTTTGATTCATTTGATGTTACGAGTAATGAAATTCATGTGACATTCGATGAAGAACAGCACTACGTAAAAGAAACTGCAGTGTTTGATACTACAATTACGACAAATGGACAGTCCGTAGATGTTAAATATGAAAGTGAAATAAACTATCTAAAGTTTGGTGAAACAACGGTATCTATCAGTGATCAAACCAAACAGGCTGAGAGTGCATACGTATATTACAAGGACATTGATACGAGTTCGATTCAGACTGTGACAACAGACGATGATTCTCCAGAGGATACTGTTACAGCAACCTTTAAGAAGAGACTTGTATCACGACTAAATTACACGAAAGAATCAGAGGATGTATATAGCAATAAATTCAATGAGAATGAAAGTTATCACATTGACTTTGCGAATAAGACATTTACCTATAGTAATCGTTCTATCACTTATGTATATAGTTGGAAGGGTGACAATGGTAGTTTAGGCGCATGTCAGTATGATTTTGTGAATAATAGTCAAACATCTACTTGTGAAGATAGTACAGTTGATTTTATCAAGAAGACAAAACTATTCTTACAGATGGAATTGTATTATTGTGGTTTATCACTAGAGAAACTACAAGCTGAATAAAGGAGAATGTATGAGAGCAGTTATTACAGTTGTTGGTAAAGATAAGCCAGGCATTCTAGCATATATCGCCACAAAGTGTGCTGAAAGAGAAATCAATATTGTTGATGTAACCCAAAAGGTATTACAGGATTTATTTACAATGATCATGATTGTGGAAGTTCCAAGTAATCTGGAAAATTTCCGTAAAGTCGCTGATGATTTAGAAAGTGCTGGGAATGAACAAAATCTCAAAGTGCATGTCATGCATGAAGATATCTTCAATAGCATGCATACAATATAGGTGAATCTATGCGTATTGAAAGTGATAATATTCTAGAAACGATTCATATGATTGAGGAGGATTGCCTAGATATTCGTACAGTTACGATGGGGATTTCCCTGTTGGATTGTGCAGATGAAGACATTGATCGATCATGCGAGAAGATTTATAAAAAAATTACAACAAAAGCAAAAGACCTTGTAAAGGTTGCAAAGGATATCTCACGTGAATATGGTATTCCAATTATCAATCAACGTGTATCAGTAACACCAATAGCATTATTGCAAAGTGTTTCGGGTGGTGATTGTGTGAAATACGCAAAGACGCTAGATAAAGCTGGTAAAGAAATTGGCATTAACTTCATTGGTGGACATTCTGCTCTGGTGCAAAAAGGTATGACAGAGGGTGATCGTGAGCTAATCATGTCGATTCCGCAAGCTTTAAAGGAAACAGATATTGTTTGTTCGAGTGTTAATATTGGTTCTACGAAAGCTGGAATTAATATGGATGCGGTTAAGTTAATGGGACAGATTGTTCGTGAATGTGCAGAGATTACAAAGGATAATAACTGCTTTGGTGCAGCAAAACTTGTTGTATTCTGCAATGCGGTTGAAGATAACCCATTTATGGCAGGGGCTTTCCATGGTGTGTCTGAACCAGACTGTGTTATTAATGTTGGTGTATCAGGACCTGGTGTTGTTCGTGCAGCGTTACAAAAATTAGGAGAACATGCGAGCATGGATGAAGTTGCGGCTTGCATCAAACAAACCGCATTTAAGATTACACGTATGGGACAGCTTGTTGGTCGTGAAGCGTCACAACGGTTAAATGTTCCGTTTGGAATCGTCGACTTATCATTAGCCCCAACACCTGCAGTAGGTGATTCTGTTGCGCAAATTCTAGAAGAAATTGGTCTAGAAGTGTGTGGTGGTCCAGGGACAACTGCAGCACTTGCAATGTTAAATGATGCGGTGAAGAAGGGTGGCGTCATGGCATCCTCAAGTGTAGGTGGTTTATCTGGTGCGTTTATTCCAGTATCAGAAGATGCTGGAATGATTTCAGCAGCGGAGCAAGGAATCCTTACAATTGAAAAATTAGAAGCAATGACAGCGGTGTGTTCCGTTGGGTTAGATATGATTATTGTGCCTGGTGATACGACAGCGGAGACACTATCTGCTATAATTGCAGATGAAGCTGCTATCGGTATGATAAACAATAAAACAACGGCATGTAGATTGATACCAGCAATTGGCATGGATGCAGGAGATAAACTAGTATTTGGTGGTCTTTTAGGTGAAGGACCAATCATGCCAGTGAAGATGACAAAAGCAGATAAACTAATTAATCGTGGTGGAAGAATCCCGGCCCCGATACATAGTTTGAAGAATTAATACTGGAGGGAATTATGTCAGAAAATCAGACAATACAGGAATTACTAACAAAAGCTAAACAACGTGATATTGAAGCCGCAAAGGAAATACTTAGACGTATTTCAGATAAGATGTATTTTATTACAAGATTATATGTGGCCGATCATGAACAAGCTAGAAAAGTAGAACAGGCTGGCCTAAAGAAGGTATTTTCAAGTCTAAAGGAAGTAACGAATCCAGAATGGTTTGAGTGCTGGGCAGCAGAGATTGTTCGTAAGGAGGCTATTGCCCACGTATTACCTTTAGAAGAATCTACAACTAACAGTAACATGTACACAGAAGCGGATGAAATCCCTAACTATATGGCGGTTTTACCTGAAACAGTTGAAGGCAAGAAGTACCAAGTGTTAGAGATGATGGATAAGCTTAGCACGGGAGCTAGATCTGCTTTAGCACTTCACCTATATGATGGTTTATCCATTGAGGAAAGTGCAAAACTATTGATGAGTACACCGCAGTCTGTCATGAGTTGGTTGACAGAGGCTAAAGACACATTGATGAGTGGAGGCTATAACCTTGGTACACTCATCGTGTTAATGGATAAGTTAAATCCAGTATCACAACGTGCACTCGTTTTAAAGATGCAAGATGACCTTGCGCTACAGTCAGCAGAGGATGATATTCTCAGTGGTGTATTTACGCAACCGGAAGAAACTGCAAAACCTGTAGAAACACCAGCTCTTCCACAAGAAGGGAATAAGGAAGTACAATTTCCAGATTTACCATCCACATCAGGTTCTGATGTAAATACGATGCAGATATCAACAGTATCTGATGAAATTGAGGATACATTATCGCTTCCGACAGTGAAGGAGGAGTCAGCACCAACTTCTCATGAACAAGAGGTACGTTCCTCTGCAACCCAGGTTATTAAAAAGGAATTATTTGATGATAATGATGAAGCTGTAGATGATATTGAGGAAGAGGAATCCAATGGTGGAAGTTTCTTAGTGAAATTATTGATCGTACTTCTAACATTAATGTTATTGGCTGGCCTATTTTGGATTGTATATGATTCAATGGGTGGAAAGTTCGATTTCAAATCACTCTTTGGCTCAAAGAATGAGACAACTAGCGTAGTTGCAAACTCTGATGCGACACCAGAACCTACAGCAACACCAGAAACTTCTGCAACTCCAGAGCCTACTCCGGAGACACTAGGTGAAGTTGAAGTTGTAATTGATTCCTTGAATATTCGTGCAGGTGCAGGCACAAACTTTGATGTAGTAGGAAGTGCAAAACATGGAGAGAAGTTTACAGTACTTTCTGTTGAACAGACAAGTGATTACACTTGGTATCAAATTGGTGAAAACAAGTGGCTTGCAGACAAGAACAATCAGTTCTTAGTATATCGAAAATAATGAAAGAGACCTCGCGGTCTCTTTTGCTTGATTTAGAGTAATTCTAATAAATCCTGTCTGGATAATGTGGCACTGGAAACACCTTCACCAGATAGAATACGGTCAGCTAGATTAGATTTCTCTTTTTGTAGCTGAATGATTCGCTCTTCGATGGTATCCTTGATAATTAAACGGAAGACATTTACTACATTTGTTTGACCGATACGATGTGCACGGTCACTTGCTTGGTTTTCAACTGCTGTATTCCACCAAGGATCATAGTGGATAACGATATCTGCTGCGGTAAGGTTTAGGCCAGTGCCACCTGCTTTTAATGAGATACAGAAAATAGGTACATCATCCGTTTGGAAGGATTCTACCATTCGTGCACGTTCGAACTGCGGAGTGGATCCAACAAGCTTATGATAACGAATTCCCTTCTTATCAAACTCCTGGGTTAGAGTATCTAGCATAGAAGTAAATTGGGAGAAGAGTAATATCTTATGTCCTTCTTCAATTGCATTTTCTACGATATCTAAACAGAGTTCTTTCTTGGCAGAGTTGCCTTTATAGTGGTCATAAATTAAGTGAGGGTCACAACAGAGTTGGCGTAAGCGCGTTAACTCCGCTAATACTGCAATCTTGTTCTCCTTGAATTCTTCATCACTTTGTTTCTGCAACATTAACTTGAGACGCTGAACGCGCGCTTTGTAGAGATCCTTTTGTTCATCTTCGAGTTGACCATAATATACATCTTCAATCTTATCTGGTAAGTCGTGCAATACATCCTTCTTGCGTCTACGTAGGATAAATGGCGTTACCATCTTTTGTAGTTCTGCTTCTAAGAACTCATCTTGGTCACGTACGATAGGAAGTTCGTAGTTTGTACGGAATTTTTGATACGAGCCAAAGAATCCTGGTAGGATAAAATCAAAGATAGACCATAGCTCACTCAAACGGTTTTCGATAGGTGTACCTGTTAAGGCGATACGGAAGTGACTGTTAATTTCCTTTACTGATTGTGCGGCTAGTGTAGATGCATTCTTTATATACTGCGCCTCATCAATAATCTGACAAGAGAATTCCATCGTACGATAGACATCAATATCACGCTTGAGAGCATCATAAGAAGTAATTAGAATATCATTTTCTAATGAAGTATGAATGAGTTCTTTGCGAATATTTGCGAATCCTGAAATCATTGTGTAATGCATATTTGGCATGAATTTATTGATTTCATTAGCCCAGTTGTATACAAGGGAGGATGGACATACAATCAGCGTACGTTTGCGATCTTTCCAAGCCGCAAGCAATGAGATGATTTGAATAGATTTACCTAAGCCCATTTCATCTGCCAGTAATCCACCTAGATGATTCTCTTTTAGTGCATAAAGCCACCGGAAACCTTTCTTCTGATAAGGCCGCAAGATTGGTTCGATTTCCTGGGGAATAGTGTATTCAATATCTTCGATATCCTTCATATTGCGAATTAGTTGTCTAAAGTTTTCCTCTGCTTGAATATCTAAGATAGAAGTCTCTGCTAATTGATTAAGATAGGATGCACGATAAGCTGGGACATCAATGGAGCCACTTGTAAATTGCGAATTACTAAGATTCATTGCGTCTTTGAAGCTTGCAAGGGCTTGAATGTTTTCATCGATATCCACAAACTCACCACTCTTAAGACGATAGTATTTCTTCTTTGGATCATATTTACTGAGAATCTCATTGAGTTGCTTGAGATTAATTTGATCACTGATTAGATTTAACTGTAGTAGATCATGATTAACGGATACTCCAATGGAGATACGTGTTTGGCTGTGAAGCTTTAGTTTCTTGAGAGATTCCGAGATGAATACATCGGCTTTAGCCTGCATTTCTAGGATGCCAAATTTGACAAAACGATATACCTTGTCATCGTCGTCGGTTAGTGCCATACGAGAGTTTGTTGGGTCATAGGCACTAAACCAAGGGGAGAAGAAATACTCCATATTCTTTTCGAAAAATAAATCTCGATTCACTGCATTTTCACTAGGTAAGAATACATTGTATTTACCGTGAGAATAAATAGCAAAGAGTTCACCTGTAATTAGATTATCCTGTGGCATATCTAGATATATTTCAAAAGTAGGAATCTCTGGAAGATACTGTGTCGGATTAAATCCTTTTGTTTGAACGGTCAAATTCTTTTGCAAGATTGGGAATACATTTCTTGCAAAGGTTGCGATATCGTCTTCCGCAATAAAGATATTCGCTGATTTAGCACTATGAAAATAGTCGATTAATTTACGGAAGGATTGTGAAGCTCTTACGTCACGGTAAATCATTTGCCGACTTTCATCAAAGAAATAGCTGTGTTTCTTGCCAGTAATATATTGCAATACGGTTGTATTAAATTGATATCCATCATCTACTTTCTCGATGGATGCGCTCATGGATGGCTGCCCATCTACTAAAGTATATGGTCGCAAGATACCGTAATGTTCTTTGATGTTAAATGAAAGATCCTTGATGGTGTCCCAGAAGATATCGATTGCATAGGATTTTACAGTAATTGTACGACGTGGTAAATCAGCCGCATGCATCATACGATATCCAGGGATACTTTGGTAAAGGGAATAGGAAGTTTCATCATGTACATAATCAACTAAATACTGTACTAGAGGGCGATAGCGTGGATGGAAGGCTTGGAGTGTGTGCGTAAACTCCAAAGATTTTCCATATTTCTTATTCGTTTCACCATCCAAATTCTCGACAAATTCTGTGATGTTTTGAATTGAATAGAGATGTTCATTTAATAAACCAATCTTAAATCCTACTTCAAGCATGTCAGTACGGAACTTTGGGGATATTTCTGGTTCTAAAATGATGTTCAAAGGTCTTTTTGTAAAGTTACTTGTGTGTGCTTGATAACTAGATAAGAACTCTTTAAATGATTTATCAGTATGTTTTTTACGTAAGGGAGGTTCAGGTTGTGCATCGTTGCGTTTTACATAGGCGATGAGTACAGCTGCGATATGTTTACAAGGGGTATGACGATAATCGAAATACTCGCAATCACAGGACATCTTTGTAATCCATTCGTTCTGGGGACTTAACTCTATGTTAACAACATGAATGCTGTAATACTCTTCACCTTGAACATTGGCTGTAATCAGTTTATAATGTTCATCATTCTCGATAATTTCCATGTTAAAGACATTTGCTTCGGTATACTCCTGCATACCTCTGGCATACATTTTTTCACCTATAAAGGCACGTACAAACTCAAGTGTTAACATAGACCCCTCCATTTCTTTATCCCTTCATTCTAACATGTACCGTATCGAAATAATATATTATACTGTCTATATGGATGAAGCTAGATTACAGGAAATACACGATAAAGCCCGTAAGGAACATGTGCCAATCATGTTAGATGATGGTATGGAATTCTTGTTGGAATACATACGTAGCCACGAAGGGATACGTGATATTTTGGAGATTGGAACAGCAGTTGGTTACTCCGCTATTCAGATGGCAAACTTACGTTGGGATATGACAATCGATACAGTAGAGATTAATCCTGAAATGTATCATCAAGCTGTAGATAATATCATGCATACAGGTCTACATGATAGAGTGCATGCATACTTACAAGATGCCTATCAATTTGAAACAAAGAAGATATACGATTTAATATTTATCGATGCCGCAAAGTCACAATATCGCAAGTATATGGAACACTTCTTTAAGAATGCGAGAAAGGGTACTGTATTCTTCTTTGATAACTTGCAGTTTCATGGTATTGTGGATTGTCCAAAGTTATCACAAAATCGATCTACAGTACAAATGACACGCAAGATTTTAAAGTTCCGTGAATATCTAAAAACAGATACTCGCTTTGAAACAACATTCCATCTTGATGTAGGAGATGGTATCGCAATTGCAGTGGTAAAATAAAAGGCTTATCCAAAATTGGATAAGCCACTATTGTATTAGAAGTGTCCACTTGTGTGACCGAAACCACCACCGCTGCTTGAGTGGAAGCCACCACCTCCACCACTACTCTTAGCAGGTGGGTTATAAGTACGTGTTTCAGAGCGATACAAGTACATATCTTGTGATCTTTGAAGTCTTAGACCACCTTGTGGTATGTATGCATATGCTTCGCGTGAAATTCCTTTTGTCTTATGTTTACTTCTAAAGAATAGGATTGTGACAATAGAAATAATGAGTGGAACGATTGCAGTGATACTACCCTTGATAATATAAGGTGTAACGATAGTACTTGAGCATTCATCAAGGAATACTTTTGCGCCTTCTCCATATTCGTTATATTTTAAGTGATCATATACGACGGCACTTGCGATATTTTCTCTCGCTCTTGCGTCGAAAATCTTATTTGCCTTTTTACCGTGTACTGTAATATCAAACTTACGGTCTTCCATCGTTAGAGTTAGCATGATGCCTTCTTTTTCATCACCGATTCCAAGGCCTTCGGAATTGAAGATACTTTCGGAATATTGCTCGATAGTCTGAGAACCGTGAGAATTCATAATACGGATATAGAAACCAATCTTATATTTATCACTGTAGTCTTTTGCGATGTTATTGAGTGCTTGTATTTCTGCGTTTGTTAATAAACCATATTCATCGACAATGTAATCATTTGCATCGGCTCTTGTTGGTAACAAGAAACTTGGTAACATGCATAACAAGAAAGTGAATGCCGCAACGAGTGCTAGTAATTTTTTCTTCATAATGCGTACCTCCTAAAATGCCACAAACAGCAGTATGCCAGTCAATATCATACCGATGAGTAGAATGCCGAAGAAATAAAGAACAGATTTTCCAGTATCGATTGGCAAGTCATCACCAATCATCTTTCCTGTTTGACCATTCATTGCGAACATGTATGTCTGACCTTGCCATTTTGTGGTAAGCATCCATACTGGCAAGAATGCATAGTGCACTTTATCTTCTCGAATATAGATATTTGAACGACGTGGGAATAGAGTGTGATAGCCTCTAACAGTTTCTCGGATTTTATCTGCTGAAGAAGTACGCATACGTGTATTAACACGATTACGGTCTTGTTCTGCAGTTACATCGTATCGGTCTGCAAGGTATCCGGTCATATATCCCATTTCAAATGGAATCATCTCGTTATAGTTGTATGGTTCAATTGCGTCCATGAACTCATCTGGCATCTTGCTTGATCCATCAGCCGGAACACGGTTAAATTGTACGGTTCCTTGACGTAGGATGGAGTAGTTTTCGGTAACAGTAACTGTGTAGTCACCCTCACGGTGAGAATGTGAGATTGTACCACGGAAAGCCATATCTACATCTGCTGTACCATCATAGAGCCAGAAGGGTACATATACACCTTTGATATCTTCGATGTGGTTACGTTCCTTGAAGGCATCTGGCAATAGTGGTTTTCCACCATAGAAGTCGGTCAATTTCTTGATGGCTTCATCCTTATTCATCTTGAATGGAATCACATAGTCAGGTTTTAATGCGCCACTGAACTGTGAGGGAACAATCGTAGGGTTGCCACAATATGGACAACTCGTCGCAGCAGTATTCTTATCTGCGATTAACTGTGCTCCGCAAGATGGACAGTTATATGCACGCAGGTTCTGTGCGTCTTCTTCACTCCACTGTAGCGTATCTTCTGCGCTGTATTCTTTTTGACCTTCTTCAATGGATAGGGCTACTTGTTTGTCGTAATGTTCTTCGATTTCAGCAGGTTCAAAAGTACTTCCGCAGTTACCACATTTTAACTTCTGGGATCCTGGATCAAAGGCAAGAGGACCATTACAATTTGGACATTGGAAATTTGTTAAAGCGTTATTTGCCATGATTTTCCCCTTTCACTTGAGAAAAAGAACCCGATAGAACGGGTTCTTATCGTTTTAAAGATTATTCAGGTTTCTTTGTTCCGCAGTTAGAGCAGAAGTTTGAATGATTCTCATTTCCACATTCTGGGCAGAACCACTTATCACCATTACTTGCGGCTTTTTGTGCCTGACCTGCTTGGAATAGTGCATTAGCATTAATACCACCAGCACTTTGTGCAGCGTTCATTCCCATGAATCCCATCGCAGCACCATTAGCATTCTTGGCAGCATCTTGCATTGCTTGTGCTTGTGCACCAACAAGTGTTGCGGCAGCTAGGTTTGTGTCTGTGTATGCAGCGTTACGTTGCATTTGCTTGAGCATTTCTTCATCAGCTTCATCGGCTTTGATAGAAGATACACCGAATGATACGATTTCGATACCACGCTTTTCTCTCCACTTACTGCTGAGTTCCTCGTTAAGAGCCGCAGCTAATTCAGTTGTGTGTGCTGGAATCTGAGAGTAACGGATACCTTGTTCGCTTAATTTACCAAATGCTGGTTGTAAAGCAGTGAGTAATTCAGTACGTAATTGATCGTTGAGATCACTTAACTTGTAGCTGTCTGATACGTTACCACAAACGTTTGTATAGAATAATACTGGATCGCATACATGCAAACTGTATTCACCAAAGCATTTCATCGATACATCAATATCGATACCTGCACGAGCATCTACAACTCTAAATGGGATTGGAGCTGGAGTTCCATACTTTACGCCAACTAATTCCTTTGTGTTTACATAATAGATACGTTGGTCTGCGGCAGGTTGTCCACCGAATGTGAAACGGCGACCAAATTCTTCAAACATTTTCTTAACGCCTTCACCAAGGCTACCTGTGAATACAGATGGTTGTGTAGAAGAGTCATATTTGAATTCGCCAGGTTCAGCACAAATATCAACGATTTGTCCTTGTTCAACGATAATCATCGCTTGGCCATCAGCAACAGCAATTACTGAACCGTCCGTAATGATATTGTCGCTTCCCTTATTACCACTGAAGAATCCTCCAGAGTTTCTTTTAATACCTTTCACAACAAATACATCAGCTGGAATAGCATCACAATAGAAATACTCTTTCCAAGAATCGCTAAGTGTTGAACTAGCGGATAATAAAGCAGTAGAAATGAGACCCATATAAGTTCCTCCTTATAGTCTTCTGACTGTACAACCATATACTAGCATCCATTTGACCGTCAGTCAATAAATAATTTTAAATAATTTAAATCAACTTTTCTTCAAATAATGAAAAAAGGTGTTGCGATGATTATATAGAAATGGTAATATAGTCACGTGCCTTAATAGCTCAGTCGGCAGAGCGAGCGGCTGTTAACCGCTAGGTCACAGGTTCGAGCCCTGTTTAAGGCGCCATATAAAGGTATCCACATTCGTAGTGGATACCTTTTTTAAGTTTTATAGATAAAACTCGAAATAGAAAGAAGAAATGAATAATATCAGACAAAAAGAGTGAGGATATATGAAAACGTTTCGTACGGAACATAAAAATGTCGAAAAAGTAATATTTCAACATAAATGAATTAGAAGTTCAATATGTTTATTGTAACTCTTTTTTTGTGCCAATAATAGACTTGTATTCTACGATGAAGTTTATATGATGAAACTATAAAAGGAATGCGGCCGTGTACACTAAGGTCAATATCTATTAATAAACATGAATGATAAATTAATTGTTATACTCGCAACTATTCCGATATTGATATGCGGAATTCTAGTATTGATAGGCAAAGGAAGATTTTTGATTGCAGGTTATAACATACTTTCTGAATCTAAAAAAAACAAATATAACATTAAAAAAATTGAGATTATCTTAGGCGTTTGGGTGATTTTCTTTGGCTTATCTCTAGCGACTATTTTATGGTTCGTGCATAAGATACCACCACTCATCATTGTTTGCTTTATTGTATTTACTATGTTTGTGTCGCTAATATTATTAATATATGTTAATATATCGACTAAAGAATAATAATCTTTCCTAATTCGAATTGATTATACTTCTATAGAAATACTAAGTATTCTTATTTTCACACATGTTGAATTTGGTCAGATTGAATTTGCGGCAGTCGGCAAGTATGTTTATAAAGTTGTAGAATTAAATACAAACTTAGCAAACTATACATACGATCAAACAGAATATACAGTTACAGTTGACGTAACGACATATGTAGATAACAAATTGGTTTCTACCTATGAAATCAAGAAGGGTACACAGGTAGCTAGCAATCTCGAATTCACAAATAAATACGAGACTCCAAAAGCACCTGTAACTCCTAAGACTGGTGATAGTACAGTAAATATGATGCTTATGTTTGGCATGCTAGCAGTTTTTGTAACAGTGATGTTATTAGCTATTGGTTACAAGAAACAATTACGTTAATAAAATTTATGGTCATACATGCATACAA
Organism: uncultured Solobacterium sp.; assembly: GCA_938041275.1. Taxonomy (GTDB): domain Bacteria; phylum Bacillota_I; class Bacilli_A; order Erysipelotrichales; family Erysipelotrichaceae; genus Bulleidia. The sequence goes on along the minus strand of CALISH010000024.1, from coordinate 19,485 downwards.
CATGCATGTATGAATTAGAAATATGAAAAAGGATGTACAGTGTACATCCTTTATTTGTGGCTAATCCATTTTAGTTCGTATTCACCTGTGCACTCTAATACACCACCATCACTAAGGTCGATAACTTCTTCGTTTTCATAGTAGTCTTTTACTCTACCTAATGAATCTTTCATATGAAGACCTGCATCACGAATTGCAGTAACGACATACTTGCCAGGGCGTAAGCTCTTTGGAATATCGTATACACCAGGCGTAATACGTATATGATCATCATCTGACATATAGATTAAGTGTGTATCCTTGTTGTTTCTGGCAGCGTTTAATTTCTGATAGAAACGTTCACGCATGAAAATTAAATCAGAGTTATCTAGCATGTATGTATAACGTGCCGTTGGTGTAACGACGTTAATACGATCGGTATCACTACGATTGCGTAATGCATATCCCAAACGGTGACAGTTGACATAGTTTGGAGATAAGAAGTAGAACGCTACATCTGTTTCATAGAGAGTACCTTCTACTTTGTGGGAGTTGGTACGTGTTGTAGAATCAACGATATTTTGAATTGTAGCTTTAGAAATCTCTGCAATCTTTGAAACTGCACGTGTATAAGGGATGGAGTCCTTTGTGACTGTTTGGTATGCCTTGACCTTAGAAATACAATGTTCCCCAGGGTGTAGTGGCATATCATCGACAGGGTAGAACTTTGCCATCATTTCATCGATATTATGACTCTTGATGTATGACTCCATAATCATATCGCGCATATTTTCTTGTGCGGTAACGAGTATCTGGAAGATATCATGCTTGATAGGAAGATTGTAAGAAGCTAATATGGAACGACAGTCTTTACAGATGTAATGGCCATCTTCTATTTTCTTAGGTTGGTTAAAAAGACCTTTTCCTTCACTTAGGCAGAAATCACATACTTTGTTTGCCATTGGAACCTCCTTGAACAAAAACAATATGAAAAATACATATTGGACTTTCTATAACTATAATACATATAGCAACGATATTCCATGGTATAAAAATGAACTTTCATGTAGAGATTGTACGGTGGCGAAAAGCCATAGAACCTGTCGAAAAATATGATGAAAAGTATATTGACTTTAATGGTATTAAAAGGTATCATTATTACGCTTAGCGAAAAAACTGGCTTTACGGAAGTAAGGCTTATATTTAGACTAAGGTTTGGCACACTTGGAAATGTGTGCATAAAATGAAAGGAGAAACTGAAATGCCTACAATAAACCAGTTAGTACGCAAAGGTCGTACTGATAAAGTTTACAAGTCAAAGTCCCCTGCATTAAACAGAGGCGTAAACTCACTCAAGAAGCGTGTAACAAAACTCAGCAGTCCACAGAAGAGAGGTGTATGTACTCGTGTTGGTACAATGACACCTAAGAAGCCTAACTCAGCTTTACGTAAGTATGCCCGTGTTCGTCTATCCAATGGATTAGAAGTAACAGCATACATTCCAGGAATTGGACACAACCTACAGGAGCATAGTGTTGTTATGATCCGTGGTGGACGTGTTAAGGACTTACCTGGTGTACGTTACCACATCATCCGCGGTACATTAGACTGTGCCGGTGTAGCAAATCGTAATCAAAGCCGTTCATTATACGGTGCAAAGAAGCCAAAGGCTGCTAAATAAGAGAAGGGAGAATAGAACATGCCAAGAAAAGGTTATATAGCAAAGCGTGATGTACTTCCTGATCCAATTTATAATTCAAAGTTAATCACTAAGTTGATCAACAAAATTATGATTGATGGTAAGCGTGGTACAGCTCAAACAATTTTATACGATGCATTCGCTCAGATTGAGAAGAAGACAGGCGAGAACCCAATGGAAGTATTCGAGAAGGCTCTCGGCAATGTAATGCCTCAATTAGAATTGAAGGTTCGTCGTGTAGGTGGTGCAAACTTACAGGTACCAGTAGAAGTATCTGCTGAACGTAAGTTGACATTATCTTTACGTTGGATCGTTAACTACGCAAGACTTCGCCATGAAAATACAATGGAAATGCGTCTTGCCAATGAAATTATGGATGCGGCAAACGGAACAGGTGCATCTGTAAAGAAGAAAGAAGATACTCATAAGATGGCAGAAGCGAACAAAGCATTCGCTCACTACCGTTTCTAATCGGGGAAGGAGCAATCAATGGCTAGAGAATTCCCGCTTAATAAGATTCGTAATATCGGTATCATGGCTCACATCGATGCTGGTAAAACTACAACAACTGAACGTATCCTTTTCTACACAGGTAAGATTCATAAGATCGGTGAAACACACGAAGGTGCGTCTCAGATGGACTGGATGGCTCAGGAACAGGAACGTGGTATTACAATCACTTCCGCTGCTACAACTTGCCACTGGCAAGATTGCCAGATCAACATTATCGATACACCGGGCCACGTAGACTTCACAGCTGAAGTTGAACGTTCCTTACGTGTATTGGATGGAGCAGTTACAGTATTAGACTCTAAGGCTGGTGTAGAACCACAGACTGAAACAGTTTGGCGCCAGGCTACAGAATACCGCGTACCACGTATCGTATTCTCAAACAAGATGGATGCGACTGGTGCTGACTTTGAAATGAGCGTTGCTTCTATTGGAAATCGTTTAGGTGCTAAGGCAGCTGCAATTCAGATGCCAATTGGTGCTGAATCATCATTCCGTGGAATCATTGACTTAGTAACTATGAAGCAGCACATGTACACTAACGATAACGGTACAGATATTCAAGTTAGTGAAATTGATGAACAATTCAAGGCAAAGGCTGAAGAGATGCATTTAGCAATGCTAGAAGCAGTTGCAGACTATGACGATGAATTGATGATGAAGGTTCTTGATGGTGAAGAACCATCAGTTGAAGAAGTGAAGGCTGCTATCCGTAAGGGTGTTATGACTTCTGAATTCTTCCCTGTTATGTGCGGTTCCGCATATAAGAACAAGGGCGTTCAGTTATTACTAGATGCAGTTGTAGACTATCTACCTGCACCTACAGATATTGAAGCTATTAAGGGTACATTAGAAGATGGCACACCAAGCGAACGTCATCCTTCTGATGATGAACCATTTAGTGCCTTAGCATTTAAGGTGGCTACAGACCCATTCGTAGGTCGTCTAACATACTTCCGTGTATACTCTGGTATCGCGAAGGCAGGTAGCTATGTATTAAATGCTTCTAAGGAAAAGCGTGAACGTTTCGGACGTTTGGTTCGCATGCATGCAAACCACCGTGCAGATATTGAAGAAGTTTATGCTGGTGACATCGCTGGTGCAGTTGGTCTTAAGAACACAACTACAGGTGATACATTATGTGATGAAGAACATCCAATTGTTCTTGAATCCATGGTATTCCCAGAACCAGTTATCCAGATGTCTGTAGAACCTAAGACAAAGGGTGACTCACAGAAGATGGATGAGGCGTTAGCTAAGCTTGCTGAAGAAGACCCAACATTCAGAACTTATACAGATGAAGAAACTGGACAAACAATTATTGCCGGTGTAGGTGAATTGCAGTTGGATATCATCATGGACCGTATGAGACGTGAATTTAAGGTTGAAGCTACATCAGGCGCACCACAGGTAGCATACCGTGAAACAATCCGTAAAGAAGCTGAAGTACAAGGTAAGTTTGTTCGTCAGTCTGGTGGTCACGGTCAGTATGGTGACGTTTGGATTAGATTTAGCCCTAACCCAGGTAAGGGATTCGAATTCGCTGATGAAACAGTCGGCGGTTCAGTACCTAAGGAATTTATCAAGCCTACACAACAAGGTTTGGAAGAATCCTTAAACAATGGTTTAGTTGCTGGTTATCCAATCGTAGACATTAAGGCTGTCTTATTCGACGGTAGTTACCATGATGTCGACTCATCTGAACAGGCTTATAAGATTGCGGCTTCACTTGCATTAAAGGAAGCAGCTAAGAAGTGCGATCCTGCAATTCTTGAACCTATCATGGCAGTTGACGTAACAGCTCCGGCTGATTACTTAGGCTCTGTAATGGGTGATATCACAAAGCGTCGTGGACAAATTCGTGAGCAAGAAGAAACAGGTAATGCAATTAAGGTACGTGCATTCGTTCCATTAGCAGAAATGTTTGGATACGTTACAGACTTACGTTCATTTACACAGGGTCGTGGTATCTATACAATGCAAATGGACCACTATGAAGAAGTACCTAAGAACATTGCTAAAGAAATTATTGAGAAAAACACAACTAAGTAGTAAAAATGATTGTAAATAAGTACTGTTTCTAATAAAATGGAAACAGCTTATAAAGGTAGAAAAAAACCAGGAGGAAAAAATATTATGGCAAAGGAACATTTCGACCGGTCGCTCGAACACGTTAACATTGGTACTATCGGTCACGTTGACCACGGTAAGACAACATTAACAGCGGCAATTACAAAGTATTTATCAACACACCCAGAAGATGGTAAGGCTAAATTCGAAGCTTACGATCAGATCGACGGAGCTCCAGAAGAGAAGGAGCGTGGTATTACAATCAACACAGCACACGTTGAATACCAAACAAATACACGTCACTACGCTCACGTAGACTGCCCAGGCCACGCTGACTATGTTAAGAACATGATCACTGGTGCTGCTCAGATGGATGGTGCTATCTTAGTAGTAGCTGCTACTGATGGACCAATGCCACAGACACGTGAACACATCTTATTATCTCGTCAGGTAGGCGTACCTAAGATTGTTGTATTCTTAAACAAGTGCGACATGGTTGACGACCCTGAATTAATCGACTTAGTAGAGATGGAAGTTCGTGAACTTCTTACTGAGTATGGATTTGATGGAGACAACGCTCCAGTAATCCGTGGTTCTGCATTAAAGGCTTTGGAAGGCGATCCAAAGTGGGAACCAGCAATCAAGGAACTATTAGATGCTGTAGATGCTTATATCCCAGCTCCAGTTCATGAATTCGACAAGCCATTCTTAATGGCAGTTGAAGACGTATTCACAATCACAGGTCGTGGTACAGTAGCTACTGGACGTGTTGAACGTGGTAAGTTAAACTTAAACGACGAAGTAGAAGTAGTTGGTATCAAGCCGACTCGTAAGACAGTTGTTACAGGAATTGAAATGTTCCGTAAGACTCTTGACTTCGCTCAGGCTGGTGACAACATCGGTGCATTACTCCGTGGTGTTAACCGTGAAGAAATCGAACGTGGACAGGTATTAGCTAAGCCAGGTTCAGTTACTCCACACACACAGTTCAAGGCTCAGGTTTACGTATTAACTAAGGAAGAAGGCGGACGTCATACACCATTCGTATCTAACTACCGTCCACAGTTCTACTTCCGTACAACTGACGTTACTGGTGTTATCCAGTTACCAGAAGGCACAGAATTATGCATGCCTGGCGATAACGTAGTTATGGACGTAACTCTATTAGCTCCTATCGCTGTAGAACAAGGAACTAAGTTCTCTATCCGTGAAGGTGGACGTACAGTAGGTTCTGGTTCTATCACAGAAATCGTTAAGTAATTCAATTACTTGCAAGGCACTCAATGAGTGCCTTTTTTCTATGTGATTTCTATGAATCAAAATCCGCAATTTGCGTTATACTAGTTGGTGTAGTAAATTACAGGGGAGAATTTAACTCTATGAATAAGAGTGGTAGCAAAAGAAATATAATTATTATCATATCGATGTTATTGATGTTTGGTATGCGGTTTTTGCCTGCATTACCTGGTTTATCTGCATCTGGAATGCAGGTGTTGGGAATCTTTGCAGGAACTTTATTATTGTGGTTAACGATTGCGATTGATTGGCCATCAATTTTATTAATTGGTGCACTTGCATTTGTGCCTGAATTAAAGATCAGTACAATCTTATCCGGTGCGTATGGTGGAACGATTGTAGTATTCTTGATGTTTACCTTTGTAGTAACATACGCTCTATCGAAGACTTCCTATATTAAGAGAATAGCACTACTATTTATTAATTCTAATCTTGCGATGAAAGGTCCTTGGATGTTTATTGCTTTGTATTTTGCAAGTATTCTTGTGGTAGGTAGTTTTATTTCACCTACGGTGCTGTTCTTTGTATATCTTCCAATCTTGGAAGAAATCTATGTATTATTAAAATTGGAGAAAGGTGATAAATTTGCGTCTGTGTTAATGATGGGGACAGTCATTATGTGTGGAATCTCATCGGGTATGACACCGATTGCACATGTATTCCCTGTGATTGCCATGAATGCCTATACTGAGTTATATGGAAAAGTAATTCATTATGGTAGTTATATGCTTGCGGCGATTCCTGTTGGTATCTTGACGGCACTAGTCACTCTATTAGTTTTTCGATATGTGATTAATCCAGATACTTCGGCATTTGTAAATTACGAAAAAAAGAAGATTCATGTGGAACAAGAAAAAACAACACGAGCTGAAAATCTTGTGCTTGCGGTATTTATTCTTGTTGTATGCATGTGGGTATTACCAAATCTATGCATGCATATTATTAAAGAGGGTTCTATCTTTGTTGGTTTAAAGTATTTAGATAAGTTAGGTACGGCTTTTCCGCCTTTAGTGGGAGTTGTACTACTATCGATTATGACGGATGAAGGAAAGCCTTTATTGAACTTTGGTGAAGCGATGAATAAGGGTGTTTCTTGGCCATCACTTATTATGTGTGCTGGTACAACTGCGCTTGGTGCAGCTATTACCAATAGTGATATTGGTGTTACTGCATGGATATCTGGAGGACTATCTCCGATTACATCGCACTTACCTGTGATGATCATGGTATTGATTTTTATCCTCTGGGCTGCGATTCAAACGAATTTATCTAGCAATATGGTAACTGCTACAGTCGTATCTGCCGCTGCTCTAGCGGTAACTGCGAATATGACAGCGGTAAATGTTGCTGCACTGATTGTGAATGTTGGAATGATGTCTGCATTTGCTTTTGCGACACCTCCAGCAATGCCTTGTGTAGCGATTGCAGTGTCGAGTGGGTGGACAAATACAAAGCAGATGATGGTATATGGATTTATGATTATGGTTGTAGCGGTAGTAATCTCTACGTTTGTTGGTTATCCAATTGCGGCAGCGTTACTATAAGTTAATCAATGATAGTGATTCACATGCATGCCGGTAGAAGATTCTACCGGTTTTCTTTTTGGATTACTTGAATATATCATTACTATACAATTTCAGCTTTATGTGAAAGAATTATCAAATTCATATTGACTAACTGGATGTTGATAGTTATTATCAATAAGCGGACTTAAGTTAGATGGAGGGAAATTTGAAAATGAAAAAGATTCTAACAACTTTATGCGCTGTTGCAATGCTGGCAGGTTGCACAGCTGGAGGATCCAAGAAGTCTTCCACAAATACTTCTACTAAGGAAGAAACAGCTGCTACTGTAATGGTTGGTACAGGTTCTGTTACGAGTGTATCCAATAAAGTGAAGGAAGGTTCTGATACAGCAGCACAGTTCGATACAACATTTGCGTCAGTTGTATTAGAAGGTAATGTAATTAAATATCTATACTTTGACGTAGCACAGGATAAAGTTACATATGATGCGACAGGTCACGTTACTTCTGATAATACTGTTTCTACATCTAAGAAGGCATTAGGGGATAAGTATGGAATGAAGGACAAGTCCTCTATTAAGAAGGAATGGTATGAACAGGTTGAGGCTTTAGAGAAGTGGGCTGTTGGTAAGACAGTTGAAGAAGTAGTAAATATGCCTACAACACAGAAGGATGAAAAGCATACAGTTACTGCTGATAAGGATCTTATGACAGGATGCACAATTGGTGTTACTGCTTTCCAACAGGCTTTAGAAAAGGCAGCTAAGAATGCTGTTGAAGTGAAGGATGTAGCTTCTGTAGGTTCTGCAATCTTGACTCAAGTTTCTGGTAAGGATGCTACTGCTGAAAAGAGTGGTGAAGCTAAGGCTAGCTCTACATATGGTGTTGTTGCTTTAGATAAGGATGGCAAGGTTGTATTTACACAGACTGATGAAGCACAAAATGCTGTGAAGTTCACAACAGCTGGTGCTTTAGATGGTGAAGCAGCTGCTGTCGCTACTAAGGGCGAAAAGAAGGATGAATACGGTATGAAGAAGGTTTCTTCTATCGGCAAGGAATGGTTCGAACAGAATCAGGCTTATGATGAATGGACAGTTGGTAAGACTGCGAAGGAAATCGCTGATATGAAAGTTACTACTAACGAAGGTGGTAAGACTGTAACAGCTGATAAAGACCTTATGACAGGATGCACAATGGGAGTTGATTCTCTGCAGAAGGTAACAGCAACAGCTATCGCAGCAGCCACAAAACTTAACTAATTTAAATCTTTTAGAACGATCAGAATATCTTTGGGAAACCAAAGATATTCTTTTTTGTGCGTAGAAGGAAAGTGAGGGATGGTGGTATGACTATGCTATAATGAGTGGCAGGAGAAAATATGGAAGAACTACGTAAAAGTATTATTTTAAAAATATTAATTACACTTGTTTCTGGAATCTTGATGATGGTTGTGACATCATTTGTGATGATTTTATGTAACTTTAAAATAGTATCTGTGAATGGAATCATAGGTATGGTTCTACTAGTGACATTGCCACAGTTATGGTCTGTTTTACGAAACTATAAAATCCCTACGATGTCGATATCCTTAGGGATGATAGCAGTTTCTCTTGTACTCTCGCTAATCTATGGATGGACCGTCGCAAATAGTGTTGCACAATATACAGAGCCAATGAAGATGTTTGAAACAATCTTGGCATATATTCTAAAGGTACATGGTTTAGCTGCTTTAGTAACTGTATTTATCGGTTATCGAACAAAGAAACAATAATCAGAAGGAACAGGAGGTTGGTATGAAAGTGATGAGTCGTTGGGGCAAGAATGTAAATCTAAAAAGCCCTTTACAGGAATATCCTCGTATGCAGTTACAGCGTGGCAGTTATACGAACTTAAACGGCCGTTGGGAATATCAAATTACAGATACGAATCAAATACCGCAGGGAAACAACTGGAAGCCAATCAACGTTCCTTTTCCTTTGGGTTCACAGCTTTCTGGTAGTGATGAGATTTTATTGCCTGGGAAAGTATTATGGTATAAGAAACAGTTCTCTTATAAACCGGGAGAATATCATACGTATTTAAACTTTGAAGCAGTTGATCAACAATGTATTGTTTATCTAAACGGCATTGAAGTTGGCAGACACATTGGTGGTTATGAGCCGTTTGGTTTTGATGTATCTAGTTATATCAAGTATCAGAATGCATTACTTGTGAAGTGTACTGATCCAAGTGATACAGGTGAGTATGCATACGGGAAACAGAAAATCCAACATGGTGGTATGTGGTATACACCAATGTCAGGTATTTGGCAGACGGTATGGTTAGAAGATGTTCCGCTACATGGAGTCCATGCATTAAAGATTACACCGAACTATGATAGGCAGACAGTTTATCTAGAGATGGAAGGTGACTTTAATCATGCAACAATTACGATTAGTGCAGCCGGGAAGATGATTTATCATGAAATAACGGCGGAGATGCGTAATGAAATCTTTATTGAAGACATGCATCCATGGTCGCTGGAAGATCCTTTCTTGTATGATTTATATATTGAAACAGAGGATGACATCATTAAGAGTTATTTTGGTATACGCTGTTTCACTTGTGAGAAGGATGAAAAAGGCTATCCTCGTTTCTGCTTGAATCATGAACCTGTATTCTTAAGTGGTGTATTAGATCAAGGCTATACGCCAGAGGGAAACTTAACGTATCCTGATGATGAAATGATGATTTATGATATTCAAAAAGTAAAAGAGTTAGGATTTAACATGATACGCAAGCATGTCAAAGTGGAACCTCGTCGTTGGTATTATCATGCCGATCGTTTAGGGATGCTTGTCATGCAAGATATGCCTAATGGTGGTCAACCAAGTAAATTAACAACTTTATACTTGCCGCATTTAAATATCACGCGTATGAATGACCAGAAACAAAAACACCTTGGTAGAGGTGATGAATGGGGTAAGAAAACATACTATGATGAATTAAATGCGATGATTCATAACTTGTATAATGTTGTTTCTATCTTTGCGTGGGTCCCTTTCAATGAAGGCTGGGGGCAGTTTGATAGTGCTAAGGTAACCAAGCATATTCAGTTAATGGACTTAACACGTTTTGTGGATAGTGCTAGTGGTTGGCATGATCAAGGGGCTGGGGATTTCTACAGTCGTCATGTGTATTTCCATACCTATACAAATCCACAGAATCATGAAAAGAGAATGTCAATCTTATCTGAGTTTGGAGGCTATTCCTATTTAATTCCAGGTCATAGTCTTGCCCAAAAGCTTTATGGTTACAAAAATTTCACAGATAAGTTAAAGTTAAATACAGCAATCCGAAAGTTGTATGAAGATAGTATTATCCGTAATATTCCAAAGGGATTAACTGCTTGTGTGTTTACACAGTTAACAGATGTGGAAGATGAATGTAATGGTATTATGACGGCGGATAGAGAAATCGTGAAGTTGGATAAGAAGAGAATCCGTAATCTTAACCAACGATGCATGAGGAGGTTAAAGAAATGAGAAATCAAATTGTTATCGCAGAAGCGTTGGGTGGTAGTGTTAGAATCCACGCAGTTGATACAACAGATATTGTAGAAGAAGCTAGAAAGCTACATCACTGTATGGCTACTTCTGCGGCTGCTTTAGGTAGAACCTTAACAGTTACAGCTATCATGGGTAGTGATTTAAAGAATGTCTATGAAAAAGTTACCTGTATCTTTAATGGACATGGACCAGCAGGCACTGTTCTTGCGCAAGCGGACGGTAGTGGAAATGTGAAGGGCTTTATTGGAGATCCTTCAATCTATCTTGTGCGTGAGGATGGACATTTGGATGTAGGCAAAGCAATTGGTACAAACGGCACATTAACAGTGACGCGAGATATGGGTCTAAAAGATCCTTTCTCTGGTATGGTGAATATTCAGACAGGTGAAGTTGGCGATGACTTTGCGTATTACTATGCAGTCTCTGAACAGACACCTTCTGTTGTAAATGTCGGTGTTCTTGTAAATCCTGATGGTAGTATTTTGGCTGCAGGTGGATTTATCTTACAGTTACTTCCAAACGCAACAGAGAAAGTCATCAGTGCATGCGAAGCAGTTACCGCAAAGATGAGACCGGTATCTACATTGATTAGTGAAGGAATGTCGATTGAGGATATTATTCATATGTATTTCGCTGATGCGAATATCCTAGAACATAAGGATGTTCGTTGGTATTGTGGTTGTTCACATGAACACTATAAGGATGCACTCGCAACACTATCTAACCATGACTTACAAGAAATGATTGATGACGGTAAGGGTGCAGATATTCATTGCCAATACTGTAGTAAAGAATATCAATTTACATCAGAAGAATTAAAAGAAGTATTGGAGTCGAAGCAGCGTGGTTAAGATTGGAAATATAGAATTAAGAAATCAAATTGTCGCAGCACCTTTAGCTGGAATCTCAAATCCTGTCTATCGTGAAATCATGCATGATTATGGAGCAGGTCTTGTTGTTAGTGAGATGATCAGTGATAAAGCATTACACTATCAGAATGCAAAGACACAGGATATGTGCCGTATTAGTGAGGGGGAACATCCAGTAGCTTTACAGTTATTTGGAAGTGATCCTGTTACGATGGCTGAGGCAGCCGAGTATCTAACCAAGAATACCAACTGCGATATCATCGATATTAACATGGGTTGTCCTGTACAGAAGGTTGTAAAGGCTCATTCTGGCAGTTATTTGATGCAGACACCGGAGCTTGCATATGAAGTCATGCATGCAGTGGTAACACATACAGATCGCCCTGTAACGGTGAAGATGCGTGCAGGTTGGGATATTGACCATATTAACTGTGTAGAAATCGCAACCCTTGCAGAGAAGGCTGGTGTTAGTGCTGTAGCAGTACATGGCCGCACACGTGGGCAACAGTATACAGGACATTCTAATAATGCATATATCAAAGCAGTAAAGGATGCAGTGAATATCCCTGTAATAGGTAATGGTGATATTCGGACACCAGAAGATGCTAAACGTATGTTAGAGGAAACGGGTTGTGATGCGATTATGATTGGTCGTGGACTTCTAGGAAGACCATTCTTCTTACAGGAAGTAGATGCATACTTGAATGGTGGTAGCTACGTAGAACCTGATTATAATGAGAAGCTAGATCTTGCATATCACTATGCAAAAAAGCTCTGTGAATATGAAGGTGAAAGAAATGGTATCTGTATGATGCGCGGCATGGCTGGTTGGTATATTACAGGCTTACCACATGCTTCAGAGTATAAGAATCGTTTATCTTCTATCTCTTCACTTCGTGAGATGAAGGAAATCATTGAAGAATATCGTCTATTAATTAAGAACTTTATGGAGAAACAATAGCCATAAAGTTTTTTTATGCATGCATGAAAAAAGCCCTGTTTTTATACAGGGCCAAACATTCATGTCGAAAGATAAGGGGGTTAGTTTCCTTCAACAGCGTTTGTACTTTCAGACAGATCTTCTGTTAGATTTAACTTACCAAAGTCAGAATCTGTTGGAAGAACTAAATCAAATTCAGGAATAGCGTTCATCTTGAATGTGAATTCATCAGCGCTTAGTCCTAAGATATGTCCACCATGTGTCTTATCATCTGATAAGAAGTGGAAGTGCCAACCTGGTAGGTTGATACCTTCTACATAATCAGGGCAGTAGATTGCAATAATCTGTCCTTCTTCATTTTCATAGTGATATTCTCTTTGTTCGCAAGCTGCTTCAGCAAGTGTAGGATATGGCTTTGCACACTTGTAGCAACTACGTACATGCATCTTGGAGAACTTAGCATGTGCTAAGAACATGTAGAAGATATTCTTGTTTTGATCAACGATTGGTTGTAGCTTTTCCTTTAATGTCTTAATATCTTCAATATTTGTGATTGTCTGCTCCTTTACGGAGTGATCAAACTTAGTAACTGTAGAGAATGCTAATGTATCTGTATCAGCCATCTTAACAACTGTTCCATCAGCTGTTCCCTTATAAGCGACACCATCAACAATTAATGCTTCGCCATCAAGACCTTCGTATGTGCCGATACCTGTGTCGCAATCACTTAATAAATCCTTAACTGTCATTGCGCCGTTAAAATCACCTAACATTAATGCGTTTAATGTAGAAACCTGTAAAACCTTTTGCATAATAACTTTTTTCCTTCTTTCTTTTTTTTATTTCGCCATGTTGTCTGCTGGATGTCTTTGTAATTCAGCTTTAACAAGGAATGGTGCTGCAACATTTGTGATAGCTAGTACGAATGCTAAGATTGCAATCGTTGGTGCAACGAATGGTTCAAATGCTGCGTTACTTGAAGCAGCCATTGCAGGAATAGCAAGAGCAACACCTGCAAGAGATGCAGAAGCAACACTGATATAACCTGGACGATGTAGAATGTTACGTTCTACGAAATAAGATGGACCAATAACAATAATGAAGTAAGCAATACTTAACAAGATACCTTGTGGAATCATACCAAGTGCTTTGAATAAGTTGATTGTAGAACCAAATTCAAATCCTAAGAATGGTAAGATTGTTGCGTTACCACCAGCGAATACTTTACGAATATCTGCATCAAGACTGCCGAGAATCATACCTAAGATGAATGGAATCAATAATGCGACAATCTGCATAACCTGAGCAATACCAAATCCGGATGTTCCATAGAAACCTAAGAATAAGATTGGTAATAAAGGCATTGAACAAATCAACATGATACCAAATCCAGCCTTATCAGCTTCATCACCGAATGGAGAAATAATACCCATATATAGTGCAGCGTTAGCACTTGTGATTGCACATGCAACAGCTAGGAATGGAATTCCGAATACACCTTCAAATCCAAATAATACATAGTATAGGGCACATAATGCATATGCGACTACAAGACGAACAATAATCAGTGGAACACTTCTACCAAGTGCTGACTTCAAATCTGAAACCTTAACACCAGTACCTGTAAAGAATAACATCAAGCCAATGATCAACATCTGACCAGAGGATGAGAACATATCCTTCATAGGATTTCCTAATGTAGCCCAAATATCTACATTAAAGATTCCTTGACCAATTGTGGTGATGATTGCACCAATAATTAATGGAACAAACATTGTTCCTGCTGGAACCTTCTGCAAGGATTTCCAGATATTAACGTTCTTTTTTTCTTCTGACATAACTATCTCCTTTAAAAAACAACGTAATCAATATATAACTTTTTATTTGATAATGAACCGTTCTGAACATATAATAGTGAGTATTCTTTTTGTGCTATCAGCATAATCGGAGGTGTAGATGGATATTTCAAAATTAGTAGATGCGTTTTTAACAGGTATTAACTTAGATGGACTGGTAAAAATATCATCAATATTATTAAAATGCCCAATATTAATATTAGATGATGCTTTCCATGTAATTTCTTATTATAAGTCAGAAGATTTTCATGATATTCCTTTCGATTCAACAATTGAGAGTAAACATATTACTTATGAAGTTGTACGTAATTTAAACTGGCAACCAAATTTAAAGAAGCCAGTATTTTTGACAATCGAAGAAAGCCCATGGAGACGTAGAGTCTCAACGCTAAGAGCAGAACATAAAAATATCGGTTATTTATTTTGTATAGATGTAGAAGGTCATTTAGAACAAGTCAGTGATAATGACATGTATAAAATTGAAATGATTCTGGCAAAACAATATTTAGCCCAGATTGAAAATCAATTTCTTTCGAAGAATACAGAAGAAGAGATTTTAACACACTTATTAGATGGGGATTATCAGAACCCTGCTTTATTTAAACTACAGATAGCGAATACATGGCTTGAACAAATGGATCAAGGACACCTTGCGCTCATTGACGTATCAAATAGAACAAATCTACAGATGTCATACCATTCATTAGACGCAAAGTTAGAATCTGCATTAGCAGGAACATGCCCTTTCTTATATCAGAAGAATATTCTTCTTTTTATACATGAAAAAAGACAAGTTGAAATACTTGAGACCATCGCAAAGGAATTCCAAGTATGTGTTGTTGTCTCTAGTGTTATAAAAGATATCTATGAATTACCTAAGATATATAAACAAATATTAGAGGTTTCCTCATTATTACAAAATAAGACCTTCTCTGCCAAAGTATTCTATACGGAAGAATATCGTTTACGTATGATGTTGGACCAGATGAAAAGCAGGTTTGATTTAGTGCCTGATGTATATAAAAAAATGTACGATTACGATAAAGAAAATCATACTGTTTATTGTGAAACATTATATTATTATGAATTAAAAAATCATTCTGTAATTGAAACTGCAGCAGAATTATTTACGCATCGGAATACAATTGTGTATCGTCTAAGAAAAATTAAAGATATGTTTCATATCGATGATGCTCACGAGAGTGAAAAATTAATTCGTTTAATTAGTTTGGGCCTATGTTTAATTAAAATGAATCAAGATGATATTGTTCTAGAACATATGCATGCCGGTGATATATTTGAAAAGTAATGAATTATGTTATTTTGGTGAATATTGAGCTTAACAAAAAGATATCAGAAAAAATTATGATAAACTTACCGCATTGAGGTGATGAAGTATGAAAAAAGGACTAGTTCTTGAAGGTGGTGCGATGCGAGGCATCTTTACAGCAGGTGTTATCGATGTATTAATGGAAAACCATATTACATTTGATGGTGCGATTGGTGTATCTGCTGGTGCGTGCTTTGGTGTAAATCTAAAGAGTAAGCAGATTGGTCGTACGTTCCGCTATAACATGAAATACGCAAAGGATCCAAGATACGCAAGTGTTCAATCATGGGTTAAAACAGGAGACTTCTTCAATGCGGAGTTCTGTTATCATACATTGCCTGAAAAGTTAGATCCAATGGATGCCGCAACGTTCTCTAAGAATCCAATGAAGTTCTATTTGGTCGCAACGGATATCGAAAGTGGTGAACCATATTATTACGATGTTAAGGATATCAATAACGAATCTCTGGACTTTGTGCGCGCTTCTGCGTCAATGCCAATATTTGCAAGTCCAGTACATATCAATGGACATATTTATCTAGATGGTGGCATCTCTGATTCTATCCCGATTAAGAAGTTTCAAGAGATGGGATATGAAAAGAATGTAATTGTCTTAACACAACCAGAGAACTATGTAAAAAAGCCACAACCGATGATGAGGGCAATTCGTGCAAAGTATCGTAAGTATCCAAATATGGTGCGTGATTTAGAGTTACGTCATGAAACGTATAATGATACGATTGCGTATATCAAAGAAGAGGTTACGAAGAATAATGTATTTGTAATTCAACCAGAAAGAGCATTAAACATCGGTAGAATTGAACATGATCGTACAAGAATTCGTGCAGTCTATGAAGAAGGTCGTAAAACCGCAATGAAAAGATTAGCAGAATTAAAGATGTTTTTAAGACAGGGTGAATGACATCATTTGAAATAGTAATTTATGATAAAATAAATACGCTATCGGGGGAATGATGAAAATAACAACGGATATGATTCATCGCGATTTACGGAAATACGCAAATGTAGTGTTAAACAATCAACCATTACTCAATTCGATTACAGCAATTCGAGAACGTGATAGAAATCTAAAACGTAAGTTTTATGGAAAATGGTTTGGTAAAACTACACATATGGAAGAACAAGAAATCCTTAGAAATGATGGTTCTTCTTTGCGCATCTGTATTGTGTATCCAAATCATTTTAGCAAAAAGGAATGTACAGGTCTTTTATGGCTTCATGGCGGTGGATATGGAACAGCACTACCTGAAGAATGCTATCCATATGCGGAACGTTTCTTAACAAATGGAAACGTAGTCATGGTACTACCAGATTATCGCAAGAGCTATGAAGCTCCATATCCGGCAGCCTTAGAAGATGCTTATCTAACACTTAAGTGTATGAAGGAACATGCATGCAAGTTACACATTAATCCTCATCAATTATTTGTGGGTGGTGAAAGTGCAGGTGGTGGTTTGGTGGCTGCGTTATCTGTATATGCACGCGATATGAATGAAGTGAAGATTGCATTCCAAATGCCATTGTATCCAATGATTGATGATCGCCCATCTAGTGAAAATAAACAAGAAACTTTAGCTTGGACTACTTCACAGAAGTATTTCCATTGGCAGTTATATAAACGGAACCTACAGGATGTACCGGTATACTGTGCACCTGCACGATTAAAAGATTTTCGTAATCTACCACCAACATTTACAGTTGTGGGAACATTAGGACCATTTCATGAAGAAACAGTAACCTATATGAAACACCTATATAAAGCTGGTGTGACAATCATGTTAAAGGAGTACGAGGGTTGTTTCCACATGTTTGATACACGTTGTCCAGATGCACAGATATCTAAAGAACTCATACGTCTGGAACAGAAGGTATTTCAATATGCACAACAAAACTTCTTTGCAAGACAAGATGAAATCAGTCAAGAAGATATATCTTTTCAAGAGGATATATTTCGTAATTTCCATGCATACATGGATAGGAAAAGTAAATATTAAAAGAAAGCCCGAGATGTTTATCCCAGGCTTATTTTTATAGTTGTTCAGCTTGTACTTGAATGAGATTCTGTAATTGCATGCGATACAATAATAGGTCATCCTCAAGAGGATTTAATACAGCTGCCGCAACCTTAGTGTTTATATTTAAGAAATCTAGTATATCTTGTTTTGTGGCGATGGAGATATGTTCATCTTTTTGTAGTGTTGGTTTAAATTTTCGTAGTCCTTCTAATGTAGAAAATACAGGAAGATATTTTTCACCATCAGTCGCTTGCATTAAATCAACACGGTCAATATCAGATGCTTGAATACTATCATTTTTGATTGCGTCTTCTTTTGGATAGAAGGCAACATAGAATCGACGGTCACCTGACATATAGAGTGTTAACTCTTCTAGTATCTTTTGCATACCTTCTTCACTTAGAGGTGCTTTGCGTTGTAAGAGTAGACTCTCTAGTTTTGTATCTATCGTTGTATCAATTAATGAATTAAATTTTTGCATGTAATCCTCACCATTTCTGCATTTATTATATAATAGGAACATGAAAATAATATTCTCTCCAACAAAAAAGATGATTCAAGATGAAGATTTAGCCCCAAAAACAACACCAGTTTTTCTTTCGAAGACAGAAATGTTACTAGAAAAAATGCGTGGAATGAGTGCTGAACAACTACAACATATGTACCGTTGTAATGATAAAATCTTGGCTGAAAATATGAAACGAATTGAAACGATGAACTTACATGAGAATCTTTCACCAGCGTTATTTAGCTATAGTGGTCTTGCGTTTCAACATTTATCTGCGACTTCTCTATGTCAGGATGAACTTGACTATCTTCAAGAGCACTTTCGTATTCTTTCTGGTTTCTATGGTGTATTAAAGCCAATGGATGGTATTACACCATATCGTTTGGAAATGTTATCGGTATTTCCGGATGGTTGTAACCTATATGACTATTGGAATGATGCGCTCTATCGTGAATTGAATGATGATGTGATTATCAATCTTGCGTCTGAAGAGTATTCACGTTGTATTAAAGATTATCTTCAGGAAAATGATCGTATGATCAACGTTGTCTTTGGTGAATTCAAGAATGGAAAGCTAATCACAAAGGCGACCAAGGCAAAGATGGCACGTGGAGATATGATTTGGTATATGGCACAAAATCACATCACTGATCCTGAAGACATTAAGAAATTTAATGAACATTATTACTATGATGCTGAACTTTCTGATGATACACACTTTGTATTTATCACACAGGAGTAAGATACAATGATTGGTATGATTATCATAATCAGTATTTGTTTACTCTATCTATGGATGATTCATCCCCAGAATCTTAATGATGAAAAGTGGGAAGGATTCCGTCATCACTATTATGCGCATCGTGGTTTGCATGATGCACAAAGGAATATTCCAGAGAATTCAATGGCTGCTTTTTTAAAAGCAGTAGAGAATGGTTATGGTATTGAGCTAGATGTTCAGCTAACCAAAGATGGTGTACCTGTTATCTTTCACGATGGAAAGACTGGTAGATTATTACGTGATGAAAAAGATGCGGTTGTTAATAAAGTACTTACGGAATTAACATTGGATGAATTACAGAGATACCACTTACTAACAAGCAAAGAGAAGGTTCCTCTATTTGAAGATGTATTGAAGTTAGTAGATGGAAAGGTCCCTTTGATTGTGGAATTAAAGGTAGCCAATTCATCAACTGACACAAATGCATTGTGTAGTAAGGCAGATTTGTTGTTGCGAAAATATCATGGTTTATATTGCGTGGAGTCGTTTCATCCTGCTTGTGTAAATTGGTATCGCAAGAATCGTCCTGAGATTATTC
>CALISH010000023.1 GCA_938041275.1 uncultured Solobacterium sp. | reverse complement strand
AACACGGTTGTCGGTCTTTTACACAAGACCCTTAAGGGTCGAAGTGTGGTAAAGGGCCCTTATAGGGTAGCCTAAAAACCGCACGTTATACGTGCGGATTGTTATTGATAATCGCAAGTAGATTGATTACCATTGTTTTAGGTGAATGTTATGGATGATAAACAATTAAAAAATTTCATGAAACTGTATGAATTAAGAAATATGCATAAAGCTGCTGAAGAATTATTTATTTCTCAACAAGGACTTTCGAAAAGCATACAGGCTTTGGAAAAGGATTTACGCGTACAACTTTTTGAACGTGATAATAATGGGATGAGACCCACAATGGCGGGTGATTATTTCTTTCAGAAGATGATGCCATTGCGTAATCAAATGATGCAAATTCGAAAGAATACTAGAATTATAGGCGGCGGTAGAGCTCAATTAAGAATCTCATATAGTTTTGGAAGTATGCAAAACTTTTATGAACGTTTTACATCGTATTTAAAACAGCATAAAGATATTGATTTATATCTAGCCGAGACGACAGATCATGGATGTTATTTGGATGTTGAAAATAGCAGGGCATCCATTGCAGTATGTAGTCGCTTTGCGAATGAAGGTGCTGTGAATTTTAAATCGATCTATACATGTCCAATGGTGTGTGTTTCCAGTAATCAAAATAAAGGGTTATTATCCTATCAGGATTTAGAGGGAAAACAAATTATTATTGCAAATGATGAGTATGCATATAATAAATACTTTAAAGAACATTTGTTAAATGAAAATATTGAATATCACATTTTAGTACATACGACGGACCTGATATTAATTCAAAAATTATTGTCTACAGAAGATTGTTATGTAATTCTTCCAGAGTCACAGGCGATGCAGTTGAAAGGAGATTATCATCTTCAATATTTTGAAGATTCTTCATTTATATATGAACTTGGCTTTGCGACTAAAAATGGAGTTCAATTATCAGGAATCTATAGGGATTTAATGAATTATCTTTTTAATTGGGATAAGTAACATCTTTTGGTTGTTGCCTATCCCTTTTTTGATGTTTTGAAAGCGCTTTTTTCTATGATATAAATTCATCATAGAAAACAGAAAGGGGCTTTTTATGGCTAAGGATTATAAAAAGTTAGCAGAGGGGATTGTAAAAAATATTGGTGGTTCAGAGAATGTATCACATTTAGAACATTGTAGTACACGCTTACGTTTCTCCATTAAAGATCAAGCAAAGGTCAATGCGGAGGAATTGAAGAAGACTAGTGGTGTATTGGGTGTAGTACAAACTGGAACTCAAACACAGGTTATTATTGGAAATGATGTCATCGAGGCATATGAAGAAGTGTTGAAACTTGGAACATTTGAGGCTGGTGGAACAGTTGCGGATGATAAAGATTCAAAACAAAATGTTGGATTGGGTGCGAAAGCATTAGATTTTTTAGTGGGTGTTTTCCAACCACTTGTTCCTGCGATTGCTGGTGCGGGTATCCTAAAGGCATTCTTATCATTATTTGTTTTGTTAGGTTTGTTACAGAATACAAATCCAGTTTACATTCTATTATTCAATGCGGCTGATGCAGCGCTTTACTTCTTACCATTGATGGTAGCTGCCACAATGTCTAAGAAGTTAAATATGAATCAGGTTGTTGCAATTGCAATTGTCGGTGTGACGATCTTACCTAAGATCAGTGCAGCACTTGCAGAGGGCTTTGTGATTGGTGGATATACATTACAGAATATTGCATATCCATATCAGGTATTCCCAGCTCTATTGATTGTTACAGTACTCTACTTTGTTGAAAAGTTCTTTAATAAGATTTCTCCAAAGGCAATTCGTATCTTCTTTGTGCCAATGATGTGTTTTGTGATTGTATCACCACTTGCATTATTTGTACTTGGCCCATTGGGATTCAATATTGGACAATTGATTACAACATTTATTCTATGGTTATATAACACATTAGGTTGGGTTGCAGTTGCATTACTAGCAGCTATCTTACCATTCATGATTTCCATGGGTATGCATAAGGCACTATTACCTTATGCGGTAAGTTCTATCACAAATGCTGGCTTTGAGGTTTTATACATGCCTGCTTCATTAGCACATAACATTGCGGAAGGTGGTGCTTGCTTAGGTGTTGCCTTTAAAACAAAGAATGAGAATTTACGTGCAGCGGCTATATCTGCAGGTATCTCTGGTATTTTCGGTATTACAGAGCCTGCATTATATGGTGTGACATTGCAACATCGTAAGGCTATGACTGGTGTTGTTGCAGGAGCGTTGATCGGTGGTTTAGTGATTGGATTAGCACACGTTAAGGCGTTTGTCGCAATGGGACCAGGTCTTGCTGGAATGGCAATGTTTGTAGATCCAACAAATCCATCCAATATTATTTGGGCATTTGCAGGATTAGCAGTTTCTTTAATCGTATCATTCGCAGTGTCATTTGTACTTTACAAAGACGAAGCTTAATAGCTATCTTCGGATAGCTATTTTTAGAAAGTAGGTAAAAGATGAAATTTCCTAAAGGATTTTTGTGGGGTGGCGCAACTGCTGCCAATCAAGTTGAAGGTGGTTGGAATCTTGGCGGTAAAGGGCCAAGTGTAGCAGATGTCGCTACCTATAAACCAAATGTAGATGTTAAGGATTATAGTAAGAATGTTGCAATTAGTATTGCGGCAATTAACGAAGCTTTAAATGCTAAGGATAAAACTTATTATCCTAAGATGAGAGGTATTGACCAATATCATCACTACAAAGAAGATTTAGCTTTATTTGCAGAGATGGGATTCAAGGTTCTACGTATTTCTATTGCGTGGACACGACTATATCCTACGGGTGAAGAAGAGGAACCAAAT
The DNA here is from genome assembly GCA_938041275.1 of uncultured Solobacterium sp. Taxonomy (GTDB): domain Bacteria; phylum Bacillota_I; class Bacilli_A; order Erysipelotrichales; family Erysipelotrichaceae; genus Bulleidia. The sequence goes on along the minus strand of CALISH010000023.1, from coordinate 13,641 downwards.
ATGGAAGGTGTACATTTTTACGAAGATATCTTCCAAGAGATGAAACGCTTAAATATTGAACCACTCGTAACACTGTCTCATTATGAAATGCCATTACATTTGGCTACTTCATATAATGGATGGTATGACAGACGTGTGATTGACTGCTTTGTTCGTTTTGCAAAAACATGCTTTACATATTTTGGTAAATATGTAAAATTATGGCTCAATTTTAATGAAGTTGACTCTATCATACGTCACTCATTTACAACGGCTGGTATCATTCCTGAACTTTGTACGGAGCGTGATTTTTTGAGCTGTTGCTATCAGGCTGCACACCATCAATTTGTTGCAGGGGCACTTGCGACTAAAGCGTTACGTGAAATTGTTCCTGATGCCAAGATGGGTTTGATGGTAACGAAATTAACTGCATATCCTTTAACATGTAAACCTGAAGATGTGTATGCAACTCTTCGTAGAAATCTAGAGAATTTAGAATTTGCTGATGTACAGGTATTTGGTGAATATCCACGTTTGATGTTACGTAGATTAGAAAAAGAAAATTGTTTACCAGTCATTGTTGATGGTGATTTAGATTTGATTCAGAAATACACTGTTGATTTTGTTTCTTTTAGTTACTATATGTCATTAGCAGAATCTGTTGATCCTAATGCTGAAAGAACACTAGGCAATACAGTCTTAGGTGTTAAAAATCCATATCTAAAGGCTAATGAATGGGGTTGGCAAATTGATCCGGAAGGACTGCGTACTTCTTTAGTTGAATTGTATGACCGTTATAAAAAACCACTCTTTATTGTGGAAAATGGTTTAGGAATGAAGGATGTATTAGAGGATGATTATACAGTTCATGATTCGTATCGTGTTGATTATTTCCGCTCTCATTTTGAAGCAATTGCAAGAGCTATCGATGACGGCGTTGATTTGATGGGTTATACAAGTTGGGCACCGATTGACTTAATAAGTGCTAGTACAAACCAGATGTCAAAACGTTATGGATTTATCTATGTTGATCAAGACGATTTAGGAAATGGAACGCTTAAGAGATATCGTAAAGATAGTTTCTATTGGTATAAGAAAGTAATTGAAACAAATGGAGAAGATCTAGACTAGTCGCATACTCACTATGCGACTTTTCATATACTTTTCAAAATGCATGAAATGATATCCGATATAATGAAAGGGAAAGGTGGGTTTCGATATGGCATCTGGTGTAAAAGTTAATAAAAATGAATCAGCGATGGCATCTTTACAGAAACGATTACCGCATTGGATCCATCATACACGTGTTGATGAAAGTAATGTAAATGGAATTGTCTATTTACCGAAGTGCGATTGTTCGGAATGTGGATATACTGTAAGTTTTGAAAAGCCTGTTTGTCCTCATTGTCATGTGAATATGAATGTCTTTCAAAAGAAATAAATTTGATATATTTTCATGCTTTATTGCATGATTTTTCACTATTGTGGTATAATTCCAACATTAGTAAGAAAGGTGAGTGTTTATTTTGGAGGGTTCATCAGTTCCGCCGGAAGGCAATATATGTATTAAAATGAAAAATGAAAGTGAGATCCGCATATGAATCAAGCAGGACAGTATATTCTAGCGATTATTGTGCTTGTTTTCTTTTCGGGTCTTTTTTCGGCTATAGAAACAGCATATTCTGTAGCGAATAAGATTCGCCTAAAGAATATGTATAGTGATGGTGAGGAAAAAGCAGGTGAAGTACTAAAGGTTCTTGAAAACTTTGATCGCTTTTTAGTCACAGCGTTAATTGGTAATAATGTTGTTAACATTATTACAGCGACTGTAGGTACATTGTTATTTACAATGTGGGTTGGTACAAATGGCCCAACTGTATCAACAGCAGTCATTACAATCCTAGTATTGGTATTTGGTGAGATTACACCGAAGTCACTTGCAAAGCAATTCCCTGAAAAGGTTGCGATATATACAGTTGGATTTGTAAAGTTAGTACAAGTATTACTAACACCGATTACTTGGTTGATGCTAGGTTGGCAATGGATTGTAAGTAAGGTGATTCATATCGAAGAAGATGATTCTGATATCGCAGATGAATTGATTACGATGGTCGATGAGGCAGAAAAGGATGGGGACCTAGAAGAACATGAGTCTGACTTGATTTCTGCAGCGATTGAGTTTAACGATCTTGAAGTTATGGATGTATTCACACCGCGTGTTGATATTATTGCGGTAGATATTAATGATCCAATTGAAAAGATTGAAGAAGTATATCGTATGAATTCTTATTCACGTTTACCTGTGTATGAGTCTTCAATTGACCATATCATCGGTGTCATTCACGAAAAGGATTTCTATGAGTTGATTTATCGCAATCAAACATCTTTGCGTAAGATTGTTAAACCGGTTGTTTATACAAGTCCAAACACAAAGATTTCTCAATTATTAAAGAAACTACAAACAAACAAGACACATATGGCTGTTGTCCTAGATGAATTTGGTGGTACAGATGGTATTATTACTGTCGAAGATATCATCGAAGAACTCGTAGGTGAAATTTGGGATGAACATGATATTGTCGAAGAGTTTTACACAAAAATCAATGATACAACATACCTCATTAAAGGTGATGCAGAAGTGGATGATATGTTTGATCGTTTCGACATCGAAGATGATGATGAAGATGAAGGTTATATCTCTGTCTCTGGTTGGGTGATTTATCGTCTTGGTCATATCCCTGAGGTTGGAGAGTCATTTGATTATAAGAATCTGCATGTTACAGTAACAGAAGCAGACCAAAGAACAGTGTTACAGGTTAAAGTAACAATTCAAGAAACAGAAACAGATAAAGAAGACGAGTAATCGTTTTCTTTTCGATTATGGGAGGAGTTATGCAACAATACTTCAGTGATACACCACTTGTGGTTGGTCAAGAATACATCTTTAATAAGGACCAAGCACATCACGCTAAGAATGTTGTTCGTTTACATCATGAAAAGATACGATTAGTTTATGATGGAATTGGGTATTTTGCGGATGCCTATAACAAGGGAAAAGACTTTGTTGCGATGGTCTTAGAGAAGGATAATCGTATCAATGAGATTGGTGTTGAAGTAACACTTGCGATGGGACTGATCCGCAAGGAAAAGTTTGAACTTGTATTACAGAAGGCTTGTGAACTTGGTGTAACACGTATTGTTCCATTTGAATCCATACGTTGTGTTGTGCGTGCTAAGAAAGAAAAAGAAGATAAACAACAAGCACGTCGAATCGATATTCTTCAAGAAGCAGCAGAACAATGTAAACGAAATCGTATTCCGGAAATTACGTCAATCGTGCAACTAAAAGATTTAGTGAATTATCGTTCTGATGTTAATGTTTTGCCTTATGAAAATGCATATTCTAAATCAAAATTTTTGACAGAAGTATTATCACCAGGAAAATCCATCACGTTTGTGATAGGACCAGAGGGTGGCTTTGCATCTGAGGAAGTAGAGTTTTTAGCACAGAATGGTTTTGAAGCCATTACATTAGGGAAACGTATCTTAAGAGCAGAAACGGCAGCGATGTATGCATGTGCTGTTATTAGTGAACAAAATGAAGCACATGAGAATACACTTGAATAAAAGGTAAGACAAATGAAACTAACAGATTTTTTTGAAAATGTACCGGATATAGAAATTAAGAGTTTGATGGATGATAGCCGTAAGAAACGACCAGACTCAATCTTTTTCTGTGTCAAAGGGCTCGTAAATGATGGTCATGAACATATTGATGAAGCGATTGCAAATGGTGCAATTGTCATTGTACATAGTGAGCCGTTAGAAAAGATTAATCCTGATGTTACGTACATCAAGGTGAAGGATGTCGTACATGTCTTTAATCAGGTCGCAGATAGTTTTTACGATTATCCTAGTCATCACATGACGATGTATGGTGTAACTGGTACAAATGGTAAGTCATCCGTTGCTTGGATTATTCGTAATATATTAAATCAGATTGAACCGACTGCATATGTTGGCACAATTTCCATTGAATATAACAATGTAAAACTACCACCGCTTGTCGCTTCACCAAATATCGATGAAGTACATGGCATCTTGCGTGATATGGTAGATGCAGGAATTAAGAACTGTGCCTATGAGGCTTCTTCTATCGCAATTGATCAAGGGAGATTGGATGCGATAGACTTTGATGTCGCAATCTTTACAAATCTGACGCATGACCACTTAGATTATCATGGTACGATGACAAACTATTTTAATGCGAAAAAGAAACTGTTTGATCAGTTGAAAGAAGAGGCGATAGCGATTGTAAACGTTGATGATCCGAGCGGTATGAAGATCGTACAAGATACACAAGCGAAGGTATTCACGTATGGTATCGATCATGAGGCTGATTATCGTGTTACAGATTATCATCTGTTGAAAGATAGTACGCGTTTTACTTTGCGTGTAAATGATCAGGACTATCGTTTAGAGTCAAATCTCATTGCACGTTTTAATATCTATAACCTTGTAGCTGCGATTGTGGCAGTACGTCAAAAGGGTGTATCCATGGATGATATTGCAGGATATATTCAGCACTTAAACCAGGTTGAAGGTAGAATGGAGCGTATTCAAGATGGTCAACCGTTTAATCTTATTGTAGACTTTGCGCATACTGCAGATGGTATTGAAAAGGTATGCCAATACGCTTCTTCCATTACACCAAAGGATTGTCGTATTATTGCGATTACAGGTAGTGCAGGTAAGCGTGATACGGCGAAGCGTCCAATATTCGGTGAGATATTAGACCGCTATTGTGATATGATTATCCTAACGGAAGATGACTCACGTGGTGAAAGCGTACGTGAAATCGCTGAAGATATTGCCAAAGGTATACATCATAAGAATTATGTGATTATCGAAGATCGCTATGATGCGATTCGACAGTCAGTTGAACTATGCTCAGAAGGAGATACCATTTTAGTATTAGGAAAAGGCAATGAAAAGTTCATGGCTCGTGAATTTGGACGTGAGCCCTATGAAGGTGATGATGTCATCTGCCATGAAGTATTGAAGAAATATTATTTTGGTGATGAAGGAGGACTAGATGAAACCGAGTAAGTATATCGACCATACAATTTTAAAACCTAACGCAACAAGTGATCAGATTATAAAGTTGTGTGAAGAAGCTGTCGCAAATGATTTTGCGTCAGTTTGTATCAATCCATGTTGGATTCCAACAGCTAAGGCTGCATTAGCAGGTTCTGATGTAAAACTATGTGTCGTTGTGGGCTTTCCATTAGGAGCAATGACAACAGAAGCAAAAGTGTTTGAAACAAAGGACGCAATCGAAAAGGGTGCACAAGAAGTTGATATGGTTATCAACGTTGGTAAATTAAAAGACCATGATGATATTTATGTAACCAATGAAATTCGTCAGATTAAGAATGCATGTGGTAATTTAACACTGAAGGTAATTATCGAAACATGTCTTTTAACAGATGAAGAAAAGGTACGTGCATGTAAGGATGCCGAAGCAGCTGGTGCTGATTTCGTGAAGACATCCACTGGTTTTTCGACAGGTGGTGCAACGGTTGAAGATGTTAAGCTCATGAAGGAAACTGTTGGTGATCGTTTAAAGGTAAAGGCTTCTGGTGGTGTTCGTACAAAGGAAGACTTTAAGGCAATGATTGAAGCTGGTGCAGAGCGTATCGGAGCATCTGCTGGCGTTGAATTAATTAAAGAGTAATTCCTATTCGCAAAGTGAATGAACAAAAAAGCAGATATTTTCGTAATTGAAAATGTATCTGCTTTTTGATAGGAGATTTATATCATAATTACGTAAAAAACCTGTGTAATAATCGTATAAATATCTTGCAATGGTGTAATGGATTTGGTATGATACTAATGCTTTATAAAAGAGAAAGGGGGGTTAGGAATGTCTAGAGTCGTCCTCAAAGAAAATGAGAATTTGGATGATGCGCTACGCCGTTTCAAGCGTCAGGTATCCCGCAATGGAACCCTCGCCGAAGCTCGTAAGAGAGAGTACTACGTTAAGCCTGGTGTTAAGAGAAAGCTTAAGATCGAAGCTGCTCGTAAAGCGAGAAGAAGAGGAAAATAAGGAGTGCGTAAGCATTTCTTTTTTTATGTTTTTTGTACTATCTTGATTTGAGTTTGTTATAATTAATTTGCAACTAGTATTTAACCATAAATATAATTCGATTTTATTTAGAAAAAGGTGAATAATCATGTCTAAGAACGACTCAATGTTTCAAGTGAAGTTTATGTCTTTTATGTTTAAAGGCAAGGAAATCTTCAAACCTTTAAACACAGGTTTTATTGATGACAGAGTAAGTTGTATCAGAGAGTATGTTGCAAATATCTATTTTTATTCCAAAGATGGACATACGATTATGATCGATGCAGGCTATAACTATGACCGACTTGCAGAGAAGCTGCAGTGGCTTGATATAAATCCAAAGGATATTAAAGAGATTCTCGTTACCCACCAAGATACAGACCATGTTGGTGCAATTGAAAAAGGCAGTGATGAACTTTTCGTCGATGCGACAATCTATATTGGAAAAGTAGAGAATGAATACTTAGAAGGTCGTAAGCATCGTAAAGTCTTCTGGGGCTTAACGACATTACCACAGGTCATCATCAATAATCCTAAAATACTAATTGAAGATGAACAGGTATTTTACATTGGTAATATTAAGATTGAAGCGTTTTTAGTACCTGGTCATACTTGGGGACATCTTGTATATCTGATTGATGACTGTTATCTATTTACTGGAGATACGATTTGGCTTGGTGCAGATGGTGGTTATGCATTTCTAAATACACTTGCGGAAGACCGTAAGCTTCAATGTAAATCATTACAGAGACTGAAAGAGATACTTGAAAAACGTAATCTACAGTTAAAAATAATTACAGGTCATACAGGATGGACGAATGACTTTGCTTTTGCGTTTGCACATATTGATGAAATCTGTAATTCACTTCGAAGAAAACCAAAAATTCATGACCCTAAAGCACCGTATGATGGTTTTGATGAAAGAGATGATACAGAGGCTAACGCAAAACGTGGTTATCTTGAGCAATGCTATAAAGGAAACTAAAAAATAAACTCCGCTAGTCGGAGTTTATTTACCCAATAATTCATTTAATCGTGTTTTGTATTCTTCGATTTGTGCTTCTGTAATTTGTACTGTATGTGCATCATAATCAAAACTTAACATGAAGTCTATAACTTTACCATCACGAATCACAGCTACATATGGAACATAAATCTTATTTGTGCCATCTCCTGAGACATCACCAAGTAGCTCTTGGAGTTTGACATAAGTTGGATTGTTTTCGTTACGTAGATCACTTTCTTTTGTGTTTTCTGGACGTACATTCACATATTTGATCTTAACATTTTTTTGAATGGCAACATCGTTTAAGATAGGCATTAAATCTTGACACCAAGGACAATCGCGGAAACCTAAGAATACGATGTGACTTTCTTTATTTTCAATGTAGGAAACAACATCTTCCATTGTAGCCTTTTCGAATGGAGTGTTTTTTGCGGCTAGTAAATCTTCGTAGAGTTTAGCTTCGTCTTCGCTGGATTCACATTCCGCAAAGGCTGCACAACCACCAGAATTCTCGCTTGTGCTTGCGTTACTTGTATTTGAAGTATTTGATGTTTGTGTTGTCTGTTTAGTGCATCCAGCTAATAGTATCAAAGTTAATAGAATCGCTATTCTTTTTTTCATTTGAAAGACTCCTTTTGTATTACAGTAGTTTAGCATAAAACCAAACTGAGCGTAAAACATTTTCAACTATACAGATACCTGTTAAAATATTGTTACTAAGGAGACATTATTTTGGAAAATATAAAATCAATTCACTTAGAGGGAATGAAAGAGCAGATTGCGATGAATATCATTGGTAATCATGATAGAAATCTAATTGTTTTAAGTTCGCAATTTGAAAAAGAAATTTCCTATCGAGATAATACATTTTTTGTTAGAAATTGTAGTGATGAAGAACTGCTGTTAATTCAACGTGTTTTAACAGCACTTATGACACTTGCAGAACAGAATAAAGTCATCAGTGAACAAGACGTCATTTATGCAAGTCGTTTACTGGCGAAAGAACAGACAATTGATTTTTCGCAAATGAGTTCTGAAATCATTGGTAGAACAATGAGTGGAAAAGCAATTGTGCCTAAGACGTTAGGCCAGTATGCCTTTGCGAAAGCGATGGATAACGCAGCGGTAGTATTTGCGATAGGACCCGCTGGTACTGGTAAAACATTCTTGGCGGTTACCAAAGCTGTGAGTGCTTTGAAAAAAGGTGACGTAAAACGAATCGTTCTAACACGTCCTGCAGTGGAAGCTGGGGAAAGCTTAGGCTTTTTACCGGGTGATTTAAAGGAGAAGGTTGATCCATACTTAACACCTCTCTATGATGCGTTACATAACATGTTGGGTAATGAACAGACAGAGAAGTTAATAGAAAAGGGTACGATTGAGATTGCGCCACTTGCGTATATGCGTGGTCGAACGCTAGATGATGCATATGTCATCTTGGATGAAGCACAAAACACAACTGCATCACAGATGAAGATGTTTCTAACAAGACTTGGCTTTGGCTCTCATATGATTATCACTGGTGACGTTACTCAGATTGACTTAAATCATAATCAGACCAGTGGTCTTATTGAGGCTACCCGTATCCTAGAGGGTTTAAGTGAAATTAAAATTATGGAATTAAGTGCGGATGATGTTGTACGTCATCCTATCGTACAGAAGATTATTGAACGCTACAGCAAAGAAGATGAACAAAGACGCAAATTGTCTTTAAAGAAGTGAGGTTAATATGGAAATCACATATATCAATAAGACAAACCAAGATATGCATGCATATGAGGAATTTTTCGGATCAATCGCAAAGCGTACAGAGAAAGAACTCAAACTAGCAAAAGATTTAGAAATCAGTGTTACGTTTGTTCGCTCTCGTACGATTCATATCATAAACCGAGATTATCGTGGGATTGATCAACCAACGGATGTTATTAGTTTTGCGATTCGTGATGGCTTAGAAGACTTCATCCCAGATGAAGAAAAAGATTTAGGCGACCTTTTTATCAATATTGACTATGCAAGAAAACAGGCGAGAGAATATGGTCACTCTGAAAAACGTGAATTGGGATTCTTATTCACGCATGGACTTTTGCATTGCTTGGGTTATGATCATATGAATCCAGAAGATGAAAAGAAGATGTTTGCCTTACAGGATAGGATCTTAGATCCGATTATTAGTCGCAATGATAAATAAGTTTTATGTGGCATTCGTGGGTCTTGTATCGTCGCTTCGAGATAAAAGTGTGCAGATACAGTATGTTCTTGCGATACTAGCATGTATTGTGGCTTGGATGATTGATTGTACTTATTATGAGTGGCTTGCGATACTTCTTTGTATTGGACTTGTTATTGTAGTAGAAATCTTAAATACATGCATTGAAAAATTATGTGATTTATATTCAACAGAAAGAAATGAAAAGATTAAATATATCAAAGACTTAGCTGCAGGTGGTGTGTTATTTGCGTCGCTGATTGCGCTAGCTGTTGGTATCTTGATTTTTGTTCATCATCTTTTTTAAAGGGGGTTATTATGACACGTGAAGAATTAATTGAAGAAGCATTTAAAGCAATGGAAAATAGTTACGCTCCATATTCTAATTATCATGTAGGAGCCGCTGTTCTAACCAAAGATGGAAAAGTATTCTGGGGAGCAAATATTGAGAATGCTTCTTTTGGAGCTACCAATTGTGGCGAGCGTTCCGCAATTTTTGCAGCCTACTCCAATGGGTATCGTAAAGATACGATTGAAGCACTTGCAATTGTAAGTGATGGTGATCGTATTGCGGCACCATGTGGAATTTGCCGTCAGGTATTAAGTGAACTGATTACTGGTGATACACCTATCTATTTATCCAATCGTAAAGATGAGATGGATACATGCATGAATGAATTATTACCTTACCAATTTACAACAGAGGATGTATGTCGATGAGAAGCGGTTTTGTTGCGTTAGCGGGTAGACCCAACGCTGGGAAAAGTACTTTGATCAATTCTTTGATTGGTGAAAAGGTGGCTATCGTATCTAGCAAGCCTCAGACAACACGTTCCGAGATTCGTGGTATTTATACAGATGAAAACTGCCAGATTATCTTTACCGATACACCTGGTATTCATAAACCGAAGTTTCGTCTTGAATCACGGATGAATAAAGAAGCTGCAGATGTAATCCAAGGTGTAGATTTAATCTATCTCGTAGTGGATGCGAGTGTTCCATACGCAAAAGGTGATGAGTTTGTTTTAAACATGGTTAAAAATACAGGCTTACCAGTATTTTTAGTCTTGAATAAGATGGATAAGATGAAGCCTGAAAAGATTGTGAAAGTAATTCAACAATGGCAAGAACGTTATGAATTTGCGGAATACTTCCCGTTATCCGCAAAATTTGGACGTTCCTTTGAAGATCTCATCAAGACAACAAGTAAATACCTTCCAGAAGGTGACTTACTATATCCAGCAGAGATGACGAGCGACGGTGCTGAAAATTTCCGTATTGCGGAGTTAATCCGTGAAAAGATTCTTACACAAACAGAAGATGAAGTTCCTCATGCGGCTGCCGTTCTTATCGAAAATAAAGAATTTAAAAAGGACAAGGTTTATATCCAAGCAATGATACTTGTAGAACGTGATAGCCAAAAAGGTATCATGATTGGCAAGCAAGGACAGATGCTAAAGAAGATTGGTTCTTTAGCACGTGAAGATATCGAAAAGCTACTTGGTAAGAAAGTATTCTTGGAATTGTTTGTACGCGTAGAAAGCGAATGGCGCTCACGTGATGCTCGTATCACTGAATATGGATATGGTGGGGCAAGTCGAGATGAATGATTGTATCACTGGTTTTGTATTAAAGCAGAGTGACTATCGTGAGGCAGATGTGATACTGAGTGTACTTACAAAAGAGTATGGAAAGTTATCCTTTGTGGCACAGGGTGTACGTAAGATGACTAGCAAAAATGCTGGTTCTATCATGCCTTATACAAAAACAGAAATCTTATTCGATTATAATGAGACTAAGAGTATCTTTCGTTTAAAGAATGCACGTTGTAAGGAGTATTATCGCTCCATGCATGAAGATATCAATGCCTCTAGTGCAGCTGCGGTTGCGGCTGAACTTATTGACGTATTAACACTACAAGCAAGTAGTGATATGCCAAACAGCATTGAGTATGCATTCTTGGATATTGTTTTTTCAAAGCTAGATGAAGGCTATGATCCAACACTTGTTTTATCACTGCTATTTGTGGATATGTTAGATCTTGCAGGGTTATTACCAGATGTAGATGCGTGCGTTACTTGTGGAAATACCCATGTCGTTACGGTTAGTCCGAAGGATGGAGGTTTCTTGTGCCAAGAACATGCAGAAGAACATCATATTCCATTTATGAAGACAGAAGACTTGAGACATTTCCGCTTATTATGCAAAGCAGGACTAGAGAAAATCGATATCGTAAACAAGTATATTGAAGGGGATATGAAGGACTTGCAATATTTGGTGGATATTCTGTATCTCCATGCGGATATACAGTTGAAGTCAATGAAGTTTTATTTGCATCTACATACGATTGTATAGTTAAGATATACATGATGAATACTTTCATTTTCTACTATATACGCAACATAGTTAAAGACTGAGAGAGTTTTAGACTCTCTCTTTTTTAGTATGGAGTATCGCGTGAGATAGTATTACAACACTTTTTTACGTTGTGACGTATACTTAAAACGTGAGGTGAAAATGATGGAAAAGAAAACGATAGATTTGTCAAAGAGTGTATTTGACATTGTAAATGCAAATCCTGAAGTGAAGGATATTATGTGTGAACTTGGTTTTACAGAAATAGTTAAGCCAATCATGTTAAATACAATGGGTAAGATGATGACTATCCCAAAGGGAGCAAGAGTAAAAGAGATTCCTCTTTCAACAATTATTGATGCTTTCGAATTAAGTGGTTTTGAAGTAATTAATACGCCTGAACAATTACAAAAACAACAGGAAGAAAAAATGAAAGCTTTATCGGCAGATTTAGGGAAGAGTAGTGATTTGAGTTCTAGTGACCGTGAGGCATTATTAAAATCCTATGTACAACGTCTCAGTAACGGTGAAGATATTGAGTCTGTAAGAAAAGATTTTGCGGCTAATTTCTCAGATGTTTCAGCTGTAGAAATTGCACGTGCTGAACAAACTCTTCTTTCAGAAGGTACAAAACTGAGCGATGTACAACGCTTGTGTGATGTCCATTCTGCGTTATTCCATGGTGCTACACGTAGCGAAAGAATTGCGAATGCGGAGAAGGAAGTGGAACGTTCAGCGGAAGAGGAACGCGTTTTAGATACGATTGCTAGTTTCGATGAACAAACAGCAGATGCCACAACTGTATTAATGCGTACACCAGGGCATCCATTGAATATTTTGGAATTGGAAAATGCGCAAATTGAAAAGCGTGTTACAGCACTAGAGGAGAAACTCAAGGAAGATCTAAAACCTGAAGATGTTCTAGCGGATGTAAGTGAATTACGTGCGATCGAATCGCATTATAAGAAAAAAGAAGAAACAATGTTCCCACTTCTAAAGGATAAATATAATTTCCCTGGCCCAAGTGATGTAATGTGGGGTGTAGAAGATGAAATTAAACAAGAATTAAAGAAGTTTGTAGTTGAAGATTCTAAAGACATGGATTCATTGCGACGTGTTGTTAAGCGTATGAATGAAATGATTTTCAAAGAAAAGAATATTTTGTTCCCGCTGGTAACGAATTATTTTACTGAGGATGAATGGATTGCCATCGCAAGAGACTTTCCAATGTATGGGTATTGTTATCTTGCTAAAGAAGATGTACCAGTATGGGATAAGGTAAAAGAACTTAAACTACCAAGTATTATCCACAATGAAAATATCGAGATTTCAGGTGGACATATGAATCTAAAGCAGTTAAAGGCAATGCTGAATACACTACCTTTTGAAATTACACTTGTTGATGAAAACGACATCAACATCTACTTCAATGAAGGTGAGAAGGTATTCACACGTCCTCAAATGGCAATTGGTAGACCTGTATATTCATGTCATCCAAAACGGGTTGAACCGATTGTACGTATGTTAATTAGTGATTTTAAGAAGGGTAAACGTGATAGTCTTACCATATTGTCTGAACGTTCAGGACATCCAGTTGTCATAAATTACTTTGCTTTACGTGATGATGATGGTACATATTTGGGTACACTAGAAGCTGTACAGATTATTGATGGTCTAGCAGATGCAATCAGAAATAACAAAAAAGGACCTATTGATTTATAATGATTTCAATATCAGTTTTGAAGTGAAAATATTGGATTCCTCTAGAGAAGAGTACTGGAGGAATCTTTATTTTTTTAGGCGTGATATAGCATATCGTAAGATTGTAAAAATAGGTTGAAAATGCTATACTTTACAGGATATTATGGGAATATTTTGGAGGCTCATTTTCAATGGATAGACAGAAGACATTTGACTTAATTGTTTCGCATGCAAAGAATACAGGATTTGTATTTCAAGGCTCAGAAA
>CALISH010000022.1 GCA_938041275.1 uncultured Solobacterium sp. | reverse complement strand
GTATCTAACATTGTTATTTTGTTCAAAAATACTAAATAACGAGCAATTTGAAAATTTGAAGAGTAATTGTATTAAACAATTTAGAAAAGATACATCAAAATTTCAATTACCAGACAATGTGCTTGAGTTTGATAATTCTGATGATATTTCGAGTTTTTATAGTCTATCAAGAAAAATATCGAATTTATTAAATAGTGGCTTAAATGGAAACCCAAGGCAATTTAAGAGATTTTTAAATGAGTTTGAAATGAGAAAAAAAGTTGCAAAGTTAAAGAAAATTGATATTGATGAAAAAGTGCTTGTGAAAATGATGATGCTTCAATATGTAAAGCCAAATATATTTACTGACTTTATTGACTTGTATGGCAAGGGTAACTTGAATATGTGTTTAGGTTTGTACGAAGCCGTTGATGAAGAGCAACCCTCTAATAAAGAAGATAATTCAAAAAATAAAAGTAGCGATGAGAAGAAATGGAACGATGAGTGGTTTGAACGATGGATGAAAGGAGAACCTAGCATAAAAGAAGAAAACTTAGAACCATATTTTTATCTATCTAGAGGTGCTAATAATGTATTTAACTATTCGTCAAATATAAAGTTATCTGAACCAGCCAGAAAGATTATCGATGCATATATGGGAGAAAATGATATTTTGATGGCTCATGCAAGAGATGAAATTAATAGTATTTCCGTTGTTGAATGTAATCTAATGGTTGAAGAGTTATACAATGCATTTATAACTGATAGTGCAAAGAAAAATATTAACGTAATTAAGGGGCTTGTAGAGATAGCATTAAATAAAAAAGAGTGCTTTGGAGCCGTGCTAAGCAAATTGAAATTAATGCCGGCAAGTAGCATTAATAGCGCAATGATCGTTCATGTTAAGGTACTGGAAGAGATAGATAAAAATGAAATAAATACATTAATAACTACATGGGAAAATGATAATTCGAAACTGAAAAAGATATAGGGAGGTAGAAATGGGTACATCAAGCTCGTTTAAAGGAAAAGTTGGTAACGCATTATTACCAAATGATTTTAATTCGGATGACGATATGCTGGATGAAAATATTGGTAATGAAGATTATAAAGATGATGATGATAAGAATACTACAGAAAATAGTATAAATTGGACAACTGCAAAGACATCAATGAGTAAGTATATTTCATCTTCAGGTAAGGTTGGTTCACCTAAAAGTATAGTAAGAAATTATATAAAGGCATCTGGTGGCAGTAATAGATTAATATCTAATTCAAGTAATAGCAGAGCTGCTGCATCCAAGATTGGCAATATACTAATAAGATTTACAACACAAGGAATTGGAAAAACTCTTGATGATATTGGTCTGTCGTTACAATATTGTTCTTTGCCTGAAGCTATTTCTAGATTGGTTAATTATGTTCAGGATTCTGCTGTATCAAAGAATGATGTTGCAATAAGGACAGCTACGGCTAATACTTTTGAGAAATTGATTGAATTAAAAGTGGATGATGACAGAGTGGATCAGTCTACTGCAACGGTACTTATGCAATATTTCATGGCTGATTTATTATGGCAACAAATGCTTATAGATTTTGGATACTCTTTTGAAAAATATGGAAATGATTTAAATATGTTAATAAAAGTTGAAGCGGAAATGAAGGAGTATATTAAGGCAAATGTAGAAGAAGCTTTTAGGCGAAACAAAGGTACATTTTTTTCGCAAGATATGTATGACGATATAATGAAAACTTGCTTAGAAATAATGGAGGAATAAAGATGAGAATATTTTGTAGTAACGATAGAAAAAGTAATCTTCCAGAAGGATATGATGAGCATATTGATATAAAGTGTAGGTCAGACATTGGATTTAATTTTTGGGATAAAGATTTGAAATTTGATGGTGGGTTTTCGAGCTTAGCTATAGATTTGCTGTATATTTCAATATTTGTTTTTGTGATGGATAGAAAAGTTTTAAGGAATAAACAAAATGACAATTGGTCAAGAACATTTGAATTGAATATCCCTGTTTGGGATGTTGAATTTTGGAATAGTCAAAAAGATTTATTACATGATATGGTTAGTTTTTTGAGTGGAGATAGTTGGCAGTTCACGTTTAGAAAAAAAGAAATATTAGACGAAAATGATTATTATAAAAGCAGTAAATATAAAAAAGCAGAGGCGAAATCTTATGATACAGTATGCATGTTATCAGGTGGATTGGATTCATATATTGGTGCAATAGATTTACTTGAAAAAAGGAAGAATAAAATTCTCTTTGTTAGTCATTATGGAGGTGGAAAAGGTACAAAAGAATATCAAGATATGGTTTTTGAAAGTTTGAAAAAAGAATACCTTTTAGAAGATAGAGACTACATACAGTTTTATGCAACATGCAAAAATGGTATGGAAGATACAACTAGAACACGCTCGTTTATGTTTTTTTCACATGCAATAGCGTTAGCATCTGCTTTTAATACTGATACAGAAATGTATATACCAGAAAATGGGTTTATTTCTTTAAATATACCATTAACAGGAGCACGTTTTGGTAGTAGCAGTACGAGAACAACACATCCATATTATATGAAAATGTTGAGAAGCTTAATTAAAAAAATGAAGCTAGAAATATCAATATTAAATCCATATCAGCTTAAGAAAAAGGGTGAAATGGTATCGGAATGTAAAAATTTATCATTGCTAAAAGCGAATTATATAAATACTATGTCATGTTCCCATCCAGATGTTGGTAGATATGAAAAAGAAAGCGAGCCAATGCATTGTGGATCATGTATACCGTGCATAATAAGAAGAGCAGCTATATTTAAGGGGTTGGGTGTAGATAAAACAAAATTTAGAGATAATAAGTTAAATAAGACAGAAGCCGCTAAATTAAATAAAAGTGCATTTTTACAAAAGTTAAGACGATTCAATGAAAATAGTGCGACTCTTGAAATACAAAAATCTGGAACTATAGAAGAAAATTTAGATGAAATTTCTGAAATGTATTGTCGTGGTATTGATGAAATTAATAGATTTATATCGGAGATTATAAGAAATGATTGATATAATAGATTTTCATTGTCATCCAGATCTATACAATGATAAATTTTCTTTATTAAAAAAAGCTAAAGAATATAATATTGGGTTAATTGCAATGACAAATATTCCTCAATTATATAAGAAGTATAATAATTTGTTTGGGGATGAGACCTATATAAAAATTGCATTAGGATATCATCCACAGTTAGTTCTGGAGTATCCAAATGAAATGAAGCTATTTTTACAATATATAAAACATGCACGTTTTATAGGTGAAGTCGGTTTAGATAAATCGTCCTATTCAATTTCTTATATTGATAAGCAGATAGAAATATTTAAAGAAATAATAATAGAATGTAATAAGATTGGCAAAAAAATAATTTCTATTCATTCAAGAAATGCAGATGATATTATATTTTTTGGTTTATCAAGTGGAGCAAGCCTTGCACAAAATATATGTTTGCATATTCTTGAAAACGACATGAGATTATCAATGCCAAAAAGATTGATTATGCACTCTCCGACCTTTCGTATTCCTCCAACTAAAGAA
>CALISH010000021.1 GCA_938041275.1 uncultured Solobacterium sp. | reverse complement strand
TTCCCCTTCCGAAGAGTGCTGTAATAATATACCAAGTATCTATCTTGATGTCAATTACTTTTATGAACTTTTTGAGAAAAATTTTAGAAAAGTTTGCCTAAGCAAATTCTGATCTCATTCATTCTCGATGCCCTGACTTGAGCTCATCTTTAAATAAAGCTGATAATACTTATCAATACACTCTTTATTAAAAGGTTCTTTCTCCTCTTCCATATCCATAATTAACTTATCCAATTGTGCTTCAACGATATCCATAACATCGTCTGAATAATTCATCTTCTTCGCATGTTCGAAATATTCGTTTTCATCAAGAACTTGATATGTACGATCTGGATATAGTTTCACATCCAAATCATAATCAATATTCTTGATTGCTTCACCATCATATATTGTTGGGGACGCCAAGTTACAATAATAGTAGATACCACTATGACGGATCATAGAGATGACATTGTACCATTTCTTTCTATAGAAAAAACATACAGCCGGCTCACGCGTAAGCCACTTACGGTTATCCGCTTCAATTACCCATGCATGATCAGTAACTGCTACGATTCTATCCTCATCTGCCTCTAGAACAAACCCCTTACACCATGTGCGATGCAAACTTCCGTCGTGTTTAAAACTTTGAATGTGTACTGATGAACCTACTGTTGGATACATGAAAATCTCCTGTCGTCTGTTATTCATTCTACAACTGATTTCATATTTCGCAAGCGAGTTATTCAATTATCACACCTCACCTTTATATATACATTTATCAAAAAAACCTTCACGGTAATGAAGGTCCAAAACTTTTATAAGTTGAAAATTTGTGATGCGATTGAGAAGTACACCATAATTGCAAGTGTATCTACGATAGTTGTAATCAATGGTGCTGCCATAATTGCCGGGTCCATCTTTAATCTCTTCGCAACAATCGGTAACACACATCCGACAAATTTAGAAATCATAACTGTAACAACAATTGAAGCCGAAACAACAAATGCTAGATATACATCATGATTTAACAACACAATTCTAATCCCGTTTGCGATACCCAGCATGATACCTACAACAATAGAGATTCTAAATTCCTTGAATACAACTTTGAAGAAATCACTGAACTTAATTTCATCAATCGCTAAACCACGGATAATCAAAGTTGAACTCTGGGATCCACAGTTTCCGCCTGTATCCATTAACATAGGAATAAAGGATACCAGTACTGGCATTACTTCAAAAGCATGTTCATAGTTAGAGATGATACTACCTGTTAATGTTGCCGAGAACATCAAGATTAATAGCCAAACAATTCTGCTACGTGCATGTTCCCACACAGATGTTGTTAGGTATGGCTTATCATTTGCCACAATCGCAGCCATCTTCTGCATGTCTTCTGTTGTCTCTTCTGTTAAGACATCAATCGCATCGTCAAATGTTACAATACCAACAATGCAATCTTCTACATCTAATACTGGCAAGGCAATCAAGTCATACTTCTTCATCTTTTTAGCGATGTCTTCTTTATCATCCCCAGTATATGCATAGATGAATTCTGTCTTCATGATGTCCTGGATAAGCACATCAGAGTCACTTAACATTAAACTTCTCGCACTGACGATACCAATTAGCTTACGGCTTTCTACTACATAACAGGTATACACCGTCTCACTGTCGATACCAACACGCTTGATTTTAGCTAGCGCATCCGCAACTGTCATCTCTTTTGTAAACTCAATGAATTCAACCGTCATGATACTTCCAGCAGTATCATCCTTATACTTCAATAAGTGATTGATATCTTTGCGAACGTCATCATCAACTTTATCCAATAGCTGTGTAACTAGATTTGCTGGCATATCAGATAGGAAATCAATTGCGTCATCTGAATACAGTTCATTAATCACGTTTACAATCTCAGTGTTGTTAAATGTCTTAATTAAACGATTGCGTTCTTCGTTATCTAAATAGGAAAAAACATTCGCCGCTTCTTCTTTTTCTAAGACTCTAAAGAAGATTGCTAGTGTACTATCATCCAACTCGTGGAGAAACTCCGCAATATCAACGACATTCTGTTTCTTTAAATATTCATGTAATTCTTTTAAATTGTTGCTTTTGATCCACTCTAAAACTAAGTCCTTGTCCATAATAAAAAATCCTCCCTCATGATTGACCGATATAGCCATCATAAAAAAGGACCTTTATGGCTATATCATTTATTCGTTTTTACATCCGTGTTACACTCACCAGATATATCATCCATAGATATAGCCTCCCTCTAGTTTCATTATAATTCCATGTTTATTTTAATCAACCCTATGCTATGATTTTCTCATGAAAACGATATTAAATAAACAAATATGTGCTTTTATAGAAGAAAGTGATAAGATTGCTGCACTTTCCAATGTCAGTGCGTGCATTCAAATGAATTACAAAAATATAAACTGGGTTGGATTCTATTTTGTAAAAGATGGCCAACTTGTTCTTGGCCCTTTTCAGGGAAAACCTGCCTGCACAAGAATTCCTTTTGATAAAGGCGTCTGTGGGAAATGTTACCGTGATAAAAGTGTACAGCGCATTGATGATGTACTAGCATTTCCAGGACATATTGCTTGTGATTGTGACAGTCGCAGCGAGCTTTGTGTCCCTATTATTGTAAATGGAGAGTGCGTTGGTGAGATTGATATTGATTCGCCAATTACTAATCGCTTTGGACAAGAGGAAGAAAATGAAATGCTGCAGGCCGCCTATGACATCGCACAAGCATACCTACAGCATCATTGGATTTAACGATATAAATCGTACACCATGGTCTTATCAAAATAACGCATTGCTTCATCAATTGCATTTGCAGCTGAGAAAAGCGTAATCTTGCAACCACCTAACATGGTTTCTCTAACCATGTTTTTCTTTCGCATCATTTGCCCAACTTTCAGAAAGATATCACTATCTAACCGTAAATCAAGATATTTTCTCCACACATCACCTTCTGCCGTCTTGACCTTCGCACCTTGAATGCCGATTGGTCGACAATCGGAGCGATACTCCGCTAGATGCATGCATGTTGCAGAATCAAAATCACAACCAATTAAAAGTACATATCCTTTTAATTCATATAGTCTTGCGGTTGGAGATTCATCCGCTAGTGGAAAATGTGTTGATTGATGATTGCATAACAATCTTGCATATCTACCCCACGCAGAATAAGAGTAGGTAGGATGTGAGGAAGTAATCACACCATCTCGTAGTCTAAAGTTTTCAACAACTGATCCCATGTAATGTACATCACTTGTCTTTGTATCGTGAGCTGGTATTGCTTCACGAATTTCTTTGTATAGTGTCGGTGCAACCGCTGGATATTCCCAATCACTCGGCTCACTGTTATCAACTGCTTGTGCTGGCATGAGAATCGTTCCACCATTTTCGCACAATTCCATCAAGCCATCTACGATCGTTCGAGCACCACCAATTACATATCCGAAACTAGACATTTGTGTATGTACTTCCAAAATCTGATTGCCAGTAATGCCAAGACTTTTCAGTGCTTGGATAAAACTTTCTTTTGTTACTGGATCAGAAACTGTCTGTTTCATCTCTGTCATAAGCTTACTTATAGTATTCCTTTGCAATTTCTGTACCAACAGCCGCATTGTTGAATACTAATTGAATGTTAGATTCAAGGGACTTACCACCTGTGATTTCAGCAATCTTAGCAAGTAAGAATGGTGTGCATTCTTTTCCTTTAATTCCCTTTTCATCCATTTCCTTGATAGCAGAATCAATAACTGCGTTAATCGCATCTGCGTCCATAGAATATTCTTCTGGAATTGGATTTGTGATTAATACACCACCATCTAAACCAAAGTCTCTCTTTGCGTGGATGATTTCCGCAGCTTCAGCATAACTTTCTAACTTGTGGTCAACCTTTAAACCTGACTTACGTGTGTAGAATGCAGGAAGTTCATCTGTTTGGAAACCTAATACTGGAACACCCTTTGTTTCCAAAATTTCTAATGTCTTTGGCAAGTCTAAGATAGCCTTAGCACCTGCACAGATAACTGTAACGTTTGTATTTCCCAATTCTTCTAAGTCAGCGGAGATATCAAATGTAGTTTCAGCACCACGGTGAACACCACCAATACCACCAGTTACGAAGAACTCAACTCCAGCTTTAGCCGCAAGAATCATTGTTGTCGCAACAGTAGATGCACCCCAACTCTTATTTGCAATAATCACTGGAATATCTCTACGAGATACCTTAGGGATGCTTAATCCACGCTTACCAAATTCTTCAATTTCTTCTGGTGTCATACCAACAACTGCTTCACCATCAATAATACCAACTGTTGCAGGAACACCACCATGTTCACGAATGATTGCCTCTACCTTTAATGCTGTTTCAACATTCTGTGGGTATGGCATACCATGTGAGATAATTGTTGATTCTAGAGCGATAACAGGCTTGTGCTCTGCTAGTGCCTTTGATACTTCTTCATTTGTTCTTACTTTCATAATGTTTTCTCCTCTATCTTCATATCTGAAATCTTAGCATTTACTTCTTCTGTATTTAAATTGCGTCTTCTAACTGCATCTTGTTCAATGCTGATAACAGCCGCACTAATACCAAATCTCATTGACTCTAACGGATCTTTGCCTGCAAGTCGACTTGCTACGTATGCCCCCAGCAAGGAATCCCCTCCACCAGTCGCATTTTCCATATTGATTTGACGATGTGTGAACCATGTCTTATGCTCAGGTGTTCCTAGCAAGATTCCGCGATCTGCCATTGAAATAATCACTTCTTTGACACCATGCTCGATAAACCAATCTAAACTCTGTCTTGCTGTTTCTTCATCCTTAATCCAAATACCAGTTAATTCCGATGCTTCAAACTGATTTGGCTTAAAGATATCTAGGTGATTTAATACAGACTTTAGTCTAGCTGCTTTATGCGCACTGACCGGGTCTGCCGCAATCCTCGATTTGGCATGTATTGCGATATATTCAATACTCTCCATATCCAAGTTGGAGTCTATAATAATGATATCATCTTCATGCAATGTTTCTAAGATTGGTTGTAACATTTTTGCATCCATACGCCGTAAAATTCTCATGTCACTCATACCAAGCTTCATATCACGATTATTATCTAATAACGCAATATACATGGAGCTTGGAAGATCTTCTACAGTAGAAGACATGGACACATCCATTCCTAGCCTCTTGCAATCTTTCTTCATTGCTTGACCATAACTATCACCAGAGAAACAAGTCACAAACTTAATATTTTCACCAAGTAAGGCACAAATCTGTGCAATATTTCTTCCTACTCCTCCATACGCAATGGAAATTTCACCAGGGTTGGAATCGAAATTCTGTAATGGATCTATACTTGAACCAACGATATCAATGTTCGCTCCACCAATTACACAAATACTACTCATGATAACTCTCCTTCTGTTTTAAATGTTCAGTACCCTTTAGGGCTTCCTCTAGAATACGAGCTTGTGCTGAAATCTGCTCATATGTATATTCTTCTTTCATTAACATCAAATAGGAATCCATTAAAGCTCGCTTTAAGATAGCGGCGTGTTCTGGTTCTAATTGATTTAAATCCATGCCGTTTGTTGACTCAATCATCATTTGTAAGTGATACATCTGTTCCATGATTCTAGCTTCTTGTTTTGCTTCTTCAAAAATCATTTCTAATGTCCACTCACGGTTTGTTTGTGTTGCACTGACCATGATGCCACCAAATGGTACATCTGCCCCATCAAAAGATTCACTCATAATCATGATTTCCTCTTTTGATAATCCATCCATCAAAAGATAGGAACCATCATACTTCTCGTGTATGTCTGATGTAGATTCTTGTTGATTTAAAACTTGCTTAAATCTTTTATTAAGACAGTCATCTCCGATGATCATCATATTAATACCCATCTGTTCTAATATATCCCTATATATTGGGGCTGCAGATGTTGATATTCCATAAAATATTACCTTTTTCACTGATTACCTCCGTGTTATTGATGCAAATAAAGCATTGCTCTTTTATTTTATAACAAATCCATTTAGAATATACTTATTGAAAGGGGGACCATGCACATGGCTATGCCTATTTATGAATCCGCTGAAGACTATTTAGAAGCTATACTAGTGATTCAACAGCGAAAAGGAATAGTACATTCCATTGACGTTGCTGAAGAAACTGGTTTCTCCAAAGCAAGTGTAAGTGTTGCGATGAAGAAGCTGCGCGAGAATGGATATATCTCCATGGACAAAGACGGTTCTCTCAAATTGCTCGCTCCTGGTAAAAAGATTGCTGAGCGCATTTGGGAAAGAAATCGTGTATTAACTCATTTCTTCATCAGTATTGGTGTTGACGAAGAAACTGCCGCAAGAGATGCGCACAAAATCGAACACGATCTCAGTGATGAGACATTTACGAAGATTAAAGAAAAATTTGCTGATCATTTTGAATAATCCGATTCTTCGGATTTTTCTTTTTGTTCGATAAAAAAGTCCCAGTTTATACCGGGACAATTTTTTATTTTTATTGAACCGGTATCATATTTTCTTTTATCCGGCATCGTAGGTTTGAAACCATATTTTAAGCGCTTGCAGATAAAAATTCAATCCCTAATTTTCTATGTTTTTCTAATTTTGTACAAAATAGGTAAATCCACCCTTTGCGACTAGTTTTGCTGCTTCATTATAAATTTCCACTTCGATAAAATGAATATGTTTTCCTCGTTTAATATCTTTCGCAATCGCAACCAAGCTTTCAGTACCTGCAGTTGAGCGAAGATAATCGTAGTTTGCTGATATAGTTGGACCATATCCACCTGCTGAATAGAAGGT
>CALISH010000020.1 GCA_938041275.1 uncultured Solobacterium sp. | reverse complement strand
TGTTATCTTTCACGATGGAAAGACAGGTAGATTATTACGGGATGAAAAAGGTGCAGTCGTTAATAAAGTACTAACAGAACTAACACTAGAAGAATTAGAGAGATACCACTTACTAGCAAGTGAAGAGAAGGTTCCTCTGTTTGAAGATGTACTGAAATTAGTGGATGGAAAGGTACCTTTGATTGTGGAACTAAAGGTAGCCAATTCATCTACTGATACAAATGGTTTATGTAGTAAAGCAGATTTGTTATTGCAGAAGTATCATGGTTTATATTGTGTAGAGTCATTTCATCCTGCTTGTGTAAACTGGTATCGTAAGAATCGTCCAGAGATTATTCGTGGTCAGCTTGCGGAACGTCCTAACGCACAAGCAAAAGGAAAGATGCGTATCGCAAGTACGATTATGCAGTATCTTCTAACAAACTTTATTACCAGACCAAACTTTATTGCGTATAACCATCATAACCGTCATAACCTTTCACGCATGTTGTGTCATCGTTTATTTAAAAATCCTGCAGTAGCTTGGACAATACGGTCCCAACAGGAGTTAGAAGAAAACCGAAATTATTTTGATTACTTTATTTTTGAACACTTTATGCCAGATGGTAAATCAAGTTCCGAAGAACAGTAAATGTTTCGGAACTTTTCATTTTAACGAGGGTTTGAATAGAGAATAATATGATAAAATACTAACTATAAGGAGCTCCAGTCAGGAATGAGTGATACGAGTAATTTTATTTTGAATCTATCAGTATTGTTTCGCAATACACAAAAATATTTTGATAAGATGCTGGCGCCATATGATATTGGCTCCGGCCAATTAACATTTTTATTGATTATCAATGAGAATGAAGGCATTACAATGCAAGACGTTACACGTATCAGTGAAGTGGATAAAGGTACAACAACGAAGAGTATTCAGCGTCTGATTGAGCAGGGATATGTAAGTGCAGTACAGGATGAAAAAGACCATCGTATGAAGCATTTACATACTACTGATAAAGCGTCCGCAATGATGACGGCAGTATATGATTTCCGTAATCAATGTCGTGCCGCGTTAGCCAGTGGTGTCGATTTCGATCAGTTTGAGGAGATGTTAAACGTTGCCTGTGAGAACTCTCGTACTATTTTATCTAGTGAACCAGATGCGTTCCATACATTAAAAATTGGCGCCTTACAAAAGACAACAATTACGGATTATCCTGGGAAAGTTGCGGCGACAATCTATACAGCTGGATGTAATATGAAGTGCCCATTCTGTAATCAGAAAGATCTTGTGTTTATTCCAGAGAAATATCGTTATATTACACCAGAGGAAATTCTTTCATACCTCAATCAGCGCAGTGGCCTATTGGATGGTGTAGTTATCAGTGGTGGAGAGCCATTATTACAAGAAGAACTCATCCCATTTATTCGTCAGATTAAAGAACTAGGCTATGCAGTGAAACTGGATACGAATGGTACAAACAATGAGAAGCTTGGAGTATTATTGGAAGAAGGCTTGGTAGATTTTGTATCACTAGATATGAAAAATAGCGCAGAGAAGTATCCATTAACCAGTGGACTGAAATCGGATGTAGAATACAAACATCCAATTTCAGAAAGCGTACGCTTACTACAAGAATATAAAGTAGAACATGAATTTAAAACAACCGTTGTTAAGGAATTCCATACGGTTGATGATTTGATAAAGATTGCCAAGTTTATTGGCAGTGATGCGCATTATGTATTACAACAATTTATCTCTTCGGATACAGTGATTCAACCCGACCTGCATGCATATACTGCAAAAGAGATGGAAGAGATAAAGAAAGCAGTTGAACCGTATGTGAAGGTTGTGGAATTAAGATTGGCAAAGGAGGTGTAAGTGATGTATCGTGTAAAGAAAAGAGATGGCAGTACTGCTGCGTTTAACATCAAGAAGGTCGCAAGTGCGATTCGTAAAGCATTTGATGCATGTGATCGTGAATACACCGATAGTGTAATTGATTTGATTGCATTACGTATTACCAGTGATTTTGAACCTAAGATTCAGAATAGTTTAATTGACGTAGAAAAGATTCAGGATAGTGCAGAGAAAGTATTAAGTGAATCTGGATATGCGGATGTATCAAAAGCTTATATTCTCTATCGTAAGCAGCGTGAAAATGTACGTAATATTACAAACACGACATTCGATTATCATTCTGTTGTGGATAATTATATCAATACTGGAAATCAACACAGTAAAGGGAATACAACATACTCTGTTGGTGGTTTGATTTTATCAAACTCAGCTTCCATCACCACCAATTATTGGTTGAGTGAAGTATATGATGAAGAGGTTGCCACTGCACATCGTGATGGGGATATCCATATTCATGATTTGAATATGTTAACAGGATGTAATGCAGGTTGGTCCTTAAAAGAATTAATCCAGCAAGGTTTGAGTGGGGTGGCTAAGCAGACTGCTTCCGCTCCTGCAAAGCATCTCATCACTATTTGTAATCAGATTGTAAACTTCTTTGGGATAATGCAGAATGAGTGGGCAGGAGCGCAATCCTTCTCATCCTTTGATACGTACTTGGCTCCGTTTGTGCGTATGGATCATCTATCATTTGATGAAGTAAAGCAGAGCATGCAGACACTCATCTATGGGTTAAATACACCATCTCGTTGGGGAACGATTTCTCCGTTTGCGAATATCTGCTTTGATTGGACAGTTCCTGAAGATCTTGCAAAGCGTCCCGCGATTGTCGGTGGTGAGGAACAAGACTTTACGTATGGTGATTGTCAGGATGAAATGGCAATCATTAATCGTGCCTTCCTTGAAGTTATCTTAGAAGGTGATGCGGAAGCGAATATATTCTCCTTCCCGATTCCAACATATGCAATTACTAAGAAATTTGACTGGAATAGTGATAACGCAAAACGATTATTAGAAGTAACAGTAAAGACAGGTCTTCCATATTTTGCAAATTTTATCAATGGGGATTTAAAGCAGAAGAATGCACGTAGTATCTTTAGTGGCACTCATTTTAACGCAAAGAAACTATTTAAGAAGACAGGTGGTTTATTTGCGTATGGAGAGAATACAGGAACGATTGGGACTGTATCCATTAATATGGCTAGACTTGCCTATCTTGCAAAAGATGAAGATGACTTCTTGAAACATCTAGATAAGGTATTAGATATCTCTGCTCGTTCTTTGAGTACCAAGCGTCAAGTTCTTGCAAGTCTTTTAGAAGCAGGACTCTATCCATATACCAAGCATTATCTTGGCAGCTTCGATAATCATTTCTCTTCGATTGGAATCGTAGGAATGAATGAAGCATGCATGAATGCAAAGTGGATTCAAAAGGGCTTAGATACAGAAGAGGCACAGGATTTTGCGGAGAATGTACTCATGCATGTACGTAAGCGTTTAAAGGAATATCAAGCAGACCATCATGAACTCTTCAGTATTGAAGCAGTAGCGGCAGGAGATATCTCACATCGCTTTGCGTTAAAGGATAAAAAAGAATATCCTGATATGGTGATTGCGATGCAAGGTGATACACCATACTACACAGGTAGTACGGAGTTACCAATCGATGGGAATGTGGATTTATTTACGCGCTTAGATATACAGAATCGCATGCAAGAAATCTATACTGGTGGAACCATCTTCAATGTACGTCTTGCGAAAAATGAGTATGACGCAAAAGGTATTGCGGTACTCTTAGAACGTATTATGGAAAACTATACAATTCCATATATCACATTGAATACATGCAATCGTGATTATCCAATTGAAGGTTATTTGTACCAAGAGGCTGTTAACGAAAGATGAGTAAACTTCCACAATTAATCACGACAAAAAACTGTCCGAAGTGCAAACTCATCAAAGACTACATGACACAAAAGAACTTTGCGTATGAAGTTATAGAAGCAGAGAAGAATATGAAACTCTGTAGAAATCTAGGGATTATGATTGCGCCTACGATGTTGGTTCATCATGAGGATAGGATTGAACAACTTATTGGTTTTGAGGCGATTCAGAAATTTATCAATAAATAGAGTGCAGAAAGAAAGAGCTAAGACATGATGTCCTAGCTCTTTTCGTTAGATTTTATTTTTTTGAAGCAAATTTACGATATGCTGCGAAGCATAGAATAATAACTGCACCAGCAAGTAGGTAAATATAACCAGTCATGTTTGTATGGTCACTTGTTTGTGGAGAAACAGCAGTATTTTGGTTTAGGATAAATTTCCATGTACCTATAAATGTGGTGTCAGTACCATCTGCTGTAAAAGTATCATGGTCATAGCCAACAAATACCCACTTGCCATTAGAAACTGTGATTTCTGTTTGTGCAGGTGCTTGTGCTGTGATAGCTGTTCCTGGTGCGATTCCGTTTACTGCAGAAGGAAGTAAATCTGTAACTGCAGAAGGTAATACTTCTCCATTTTGACTAATGAAGGAGTAATTTACATTGGAATTTCCTAAAACTCTTACACTTGCAGTTTTTGTGACAAATCTACCTGGCGCTACTTCTGTAGAATACGTAATTGTATAATTGCCAGGAGTTGTTGTATCAACATTGTTATGTGTAATACTAATATCACTTGTATTAATAACTGTATTACCAAACTGATGATATGTTAGGTTATCAAATGGATCCCAAGAATCACCAACATGAAGTGTGATATCTTGTGTATCTAAGACTTTAACTAATTCAACATAGAATGGTGAGAGTTGAACATTTGCGGCTGCGTCATATGTATCTGTCGTTAATGGATTTCCATCTGTATCGATTAGATTAAGACCAGTTGAGCCTAGAAGGTAACTGTAAGATGTCATCAAATCTCCAGCAGGTGTACGCTGTACACTATAACCTTCGTCCTTAACAGCAGCGAAGATTGGTTCGTTATTGATAGAATAACTGGTATTGGAGAAGGCAAGACCATCACTTGGTTGTGTAAAGTCAACCGGTGATAACATCATACTAAACATGTTAAAGCGAATATTTGATGAATTAACAGCAGGCATAAGGGCCTGAATGTTTGCTGGAACTTGACGGTATGTAGAGCCGCTCTCACGAATTGTACCGATAAATACACCGTGTAGTTTATCAGCTACCTTATATCTGAAAGCAGAAGAAACGGCCTGTACAGCTGTTCCTTCACGTGCAGGTGAATAAGAGTAAACGATTGTACTCATCTGTACTTGTTCATCTGTTGTTAGTTTCATTGGAATATCCAAAGTTAATGTTTCGCCAGCACGGATAGAGCCATAGAAATTAATGGAAGTAACTGTTGACCAATCAAAACTTGGAAGAGCTTGAATTTCATCATACGTATAGTTTCCTGCTGGGGAATCGTATGACACTCTTAGTGTAGAACTATAAGTACCTGTTGTTGGGTTTGAAGTGAGACGATCTGGATCCAGTACTAATGTTCTACTTGGATAATAAGGAAGTAGTAATTTGATATTTACGTTTGCGTCTGTTGTTGTGACGTTGTTTAATTGTCCACAAAGAGCTAAATCATGTGCGTAGTCTCTATTGTAAATATCGGAATTGTTAGGAACAGTTGTATACCAGTTAATAGTGGAATTTGTATTCCAGTTTGTAGAGGAATACGCCCTGTTTCCCGTAATGTTATCGATTGCGGCATAACGGAAGAAATATTCGACACCTCCGCCTGTGTAAATCGCATCTGGATTTGGATTTAGTGGATTGTTGTAAAATGGCTGTAGTGTATCGTTACTTGCGTGAACCGTTGTAGATGGAGTTGTTGTAAAAATTAATAAAGTGCCAAGCATAATACTTAATAGCCAAGAAATAGTCTTTTTCATTGAATTGGTCCTCCTTCTAGTTCAATAATTAAAAGCAGGGCAATTATATTAGAATAAGTATTCTACAGCAAGAAAAATGGACAAATAAATACATAAGTTGTTAAAATAAAACACATTTTGTCATATACATTTTTATGTGGCGCAAGAAATGCATAAATTGAAAAGTGGTGCTACAATACATTGGATGAAAATGAATAAACCAAAAAGAAAAGTGAATACAAAAAGGTTACTGTTGGTGATTATCGCTGTGGCGATGTTATTCGTTACGATTGGCAGTGTGTTATTGCTTGGACTGTCTTCGTTAATCGATGGTGCACGTCATTATTTTACGGGCATTTCATTATCTATTGATGAATCAAAACTCAACGTAGAGTATGGATCTAACTTTGATCCGAAGGATATCATTATAGATGCTCATGGTACGGTAGAAGTGGATGGTACTTTAGATACTCACAAAGTAGGTACATATCCAATTACATATATTTTAAAGGATAAAGATATTCGCAAGGAGTATCAGTATACTGTAAATGTTGAAGATCATACGGCACCAATCATTACGATGGTGGATTCTGCTATCACGGTAAATAAAGGGGATGCGTTTCAAGCAACGTCACTGGTATCTTCTGTAAAGGATCCTGTTGATGGCAACTTGTCATATAGTATGGAACTAACAAATGGTACGTATACGGTGAGTGGAACTGTGGATACAAACACAATGGGTACTTATCCGATCACTGTAACTGCCAAAGATAAAAATGGTCTTGAAGCGAGTAATACGACGTATGTGACAGTTGTGGATTCTACAATCAGTACGCCGTATAAGATTGGTGTCAATCGTGTATTTAATACGGTAACGATTTACGCATATGACCAAACGACGGGGAGTTGTACGCTACCAGTAAAGGCGATGTTGTGTTCAGTGGGACCAGAAACACCTGCAGGTATATTCCAAACCTTTAATCGCAGTCGTTGGCGACCTTTGTATGGAGATGTCTATGGTCAGTATGTAACAGATATCGTAAATGATATTCTATTTCACTCTGTTCCGTATTTTACGCAGAATCCAAGTGATTTGGAGTATGAAGAGTTTAATAAGCTAGGTACATCAGCTTCACTTGGTTGTGTGCGTCTTTCGGTGAAGGATGTAAAGTGGATTTATGATTACTGTCCACTAGGTATGACGGTTGAAATTTATGATGATGCGCAAAATCCAGGACCGTTAGGTACGCCTGAACAGATGAAAATTGATGTGACAAGTCCAAATCGCGGTTGGGACCCAACCGATCCAGATCCAAATAACCCTTGGCTATCTACCACACATTAAAAGCAAACCCTGTAATGTTTGATGACAACTTTATGGGGTTTTCTTATATAATAATTGTATCTAGTTTTAGATAGTGGGGAGGTAAGGATGAGCGTGCGCAAGATTTTAATTATCGGAGGTACTGGTGTTATTTCTTCGGCTGTATTAGGAATGCTGGCGAAGAGTCGAGATACCGAGTTATACGTTATCAATCGTGGACATCGTCCATTACCTGTAATGGCCAATCACTTTATCTGTGATGCCAATGATACTGTTGAAATGCAGAAGATTATTGGAAGTACTGTATTTGATGCGGTTATTGACTTTGTGGTCTATACACCAGATCAAGCAAGAGACCGGGTATATCTATTCCAAAACCATACAAGACAATATATCTTTATTTCCACTGTCGTGGTATTCAATCATGAAAATAACTTCATTCTCAATGAAGATTCTGTACAGAAGAACCGTTTATCAAAGTATGGAAGAGATAAGGCGGCTTGTGAGGATGTATTCAACCAAGCTGCGAAGAAGGGCTTTCCAATTACAATTGTTAGACCTTCACAGACATATGGATTTGACCGCTTCCCACTGAGTGTAAAAGGAAAGAATTGTTGGAGCGTGGTATCGAGAATCCTCAATGATAAACCAGTTATTATCCATGGAGATGGCCAATCCATCTGGCATATGATGCATAGTTATGATTTTGCGTATAACTTCATTCAGTTAATTGGCAATATGAATGCAATCAATCGTTCTATCAACCTTGTTAATCCTGAGATTGTAACATGGGATATGATTTATGATTCATTAGGAAGGGCTTTGAATCGTAAAGTGCAGAAAGTACATATCGCATCTGAAACACTTGCGATGAGCACGAAATATCCGCTTTCCGAACAGATTGCAGGAGATAAACAATTCTCTAATTTATATACCGATATCGTAAGAGATGCATTAATTCCTGACTTTAAATGTTTGATTAATTTAGATAAGGGAATTGAGCTCTATACCCAATATATTTGGGAACATAGTGAATCTAGAATTGAAGATCCTGAGTTTGATATATGGTGTGATCAAGTGATTAATGATTACCATGCATACATGGGAAGATTTAATGCAAAATTTTAAAGTGTGGATATCCACACTTTTTGTTTATTGATTTTGGAGACGATAATTTCTTGGGGTAATACCGTATTGTTTCTTAAACATGTTTTGAAAATATGCTTGGGATGAGAAACAGAGGTATTCACTAATTTCGCTAATTGTTCTATCGCTGAAGCATAGTAGATTTTTAGCTTCTTCTAGTTTCTTTAGCATAATGAAACTGCTGATGTCGTAGCCAGTTTCACGTTTAAACTTTTTTGAAAGAGTACTTCGATTGAAACCGAAATGATATGCAAGCTGTTCGACAGAGTAGTTTTGATTTACATGGTTAGAGATATACTGAACGCAAGAGAAGATGTCTTGTGACATACCACTAGGAATCTTTGCGTCAGCCACACGAGTTGTAAAGTCAAAGATGGCTGTACTTGCAAGCATGTTTATAGAATAAATATCTGACATCTTTTCCATTTCTTGGATATAAGTATCCGATAATTGGTATGCGGTTTCGATGTCTAAACCACCTGTGATTGCGTGTCTTGTGGCAAGTGTAATGGATGTGATGAAGATGTTTTTTGCCTGGCGGATAGTATCGGAGGCGATAAGTCCTACTGTTAAAGAGGGAATCATTTTGATTGCGTTTTTCAATCCTTCAATATCGCCTCTTTCGATATAGCTAAAGTATTCTTGTTCGAAGTAATAGGTATCGTGATAATTTCCGTTTTCTTTTCGTTCCATTAATGAATCAACGGAGGAACGTTTGACTTCTTTTTCGACATTTGTGTTATTGATATGAGCCATCTCAGCGATATTAATAATTTCATGATTCATTGCGAAGTTGATCATTGCCATAATATTGAGAAGTCGGCTCAAAGAGAAGACGGGTGTTCTAAGAAAGTATTCTTCCATCTTTATAAAAGAGGCTTCATCATCCGCATAATTCATGATGAGGCTTTTGATAGTCTTAGAAGATACAGAGGAAATTGAAATTGGACCTGTAATGACACATTCCTTTGTCTGTAGGTTTCTTACGATACCGATATAGAGATAATTGTCGATGATGTGATGTTCAAAGTGAATTGTATTCTGTGAAATAATCTCCTCGTAGATCTTAAATTTTTGGATAGGAAAGGCCCATTGGGGATAGGTGGATTGAATCTTGCCATCATGTAGGTAGTGCATAGGCATGTAAGTTGCACTATAAATTAGATTTAAGTATTCGGATAAATTGATATTTTTATGATTCATGACTATGACCTCTGTGAATTTGCAACGAAATTACATAATTATTCATGCTATTACAATAATATTAGAAATATAGATACTAAAATGTCAATAACAGATAGAATGACTATTTTGTAATTGAGTACATCTTTTATTTTTAAAGTTTAATGTAAACGCTTACGTTGAATGCTTAGTTGAATGATAGTTGATTTACGGTAATCGAAAGAGTCGATAAGGAGGGTAAAATGTCAAAGAAACCATTAGGGAAAGACAAATTCGGTGTTCAAAAAGTAATGCATACAGGGGATTACTTTGGGGACTCACTTGGTATGTTTGCCTTGAATGCCATTTCAGGTATTGTTGGGCAACTTACGTATTTTTATACCAATAAGGTAGGTATGGCTGCAGGTGCAGTTGCGACAGCGTTCTTTATCTGTAAGATCATTGATGCGTTTACAGATATTATTATGGGAAATATTGTTGACCATACACCAGTAGGAAAAGAAAGATATCGTCCATGGTTACTCAGAATGGCGATTCCTGCCGCAATCGTTTTGGTTTTAATCTTTACAGTGCCAAGTGGATTTAATGATATTCAAAAGTTAATCTATCTTGCAACGACAAATGTATTGTTAACAGCTGTGATTTACACAGCAATCGCAATTCCATATAGTTCTTTAATTGTTGTAAGAACAAATAGCCAAGAAGAAAGAGGTAAGATGGGTATTTGGCGTGCAGCTGCTGGATATGTATCAGGAATGATTATCGCTATCGCGTTAATTCCAATTACAAATATGCTTGGTGGTGATCAGGCTGCTTGGGTGAAGTTGGGTGTTATTCTTGGTTTAGTGACATTGCTTTCATTATTATTCTGTTATCGAAAGTCAAAAGAACACGCAGTTGAAGATGGCCAAGAAGTAAAAGAAGATTCTGAAGATGAAGAAGCAGCTGTACCATTCTGGCAAGCTGTATCAAACCTATTCCACAATAAGTATTGGGTGATGATTTTGATTATGAGTGTTATATCTAACATTACTTATGGTATTAGTGGTGCGTCTTCTTCTTTCTACTGTAAGTTAATCTATGGTGATGATAACTTAGTTGGTATTTTAGGTGCCGTTGGTTTAATTCCTACATTGGTAGGGTTTATCGCTGTTGGACCAATGATTAAGAAGCTAGGTGTTACGAAGACATTGAAGGTTTCTTTCTTTATTGGTATGGTCGCTACTGCGATTCGTATCATCAATCCAACAGACTTTGTATTTAATACAGCTCTTGGATGTGTAGCATCTTTTGCAAATATTACGATGATGTGCTTATTGGGCGTATTAACAGCGATGTCTATCGATTATAACGAATATAAGTATGGCAAACGTATGGTAGGTACAAGCCAATCTACAAGTGGTTTTGGAAGTAAGATTGGATCAGGTATTGGTGCCTCTTTAGTTGGATGGTGTTTGGCATTTGCGGCATATGATGCAAGTGCGACAATCGTTACACCAGAAGTAAAACAAGCAGTCTTTACATTTGGTATCTATATTCCGTTAATTCTATTCATCATTATGTATGCTATCACAATGATGTTTGACCTAGAAGCTAAGCTTCCAGCAATGCGTGAGGAGATTGAAGCTAGAAAAGCACAGGATCAAGCGCAGTAAATGTAAGTG
This sequence comes from uncultured Solobacterium sp., assembly GCA_938041275.1. GTDB lineage: Bacteria > Bacillota_I > Bacilli_A > Erysipelotrichales > Erysipelotrichaceae > Bulleidia. Next base: position 16,430 of record CALISH010000020.1, on the reverse strand, counting down.
AAAGATGTGGAGGTAATTATGAAACAATATGAAACAAATCATCTAAATTATGTTCTTGAACATGCAGGTGAATGTACTGTACTTCTAAAGAAGAATGGGAAGTTTCCGCTAGTTAAGCCTGGAAAACTTGCAGTATTTGGCTCGGGGGCTCGTTATACCATCAAGGGTGGTACTGGCTCTGGTGAAGTAAATACAAGGGTTTCTTATACAATTGAACAAGGCTTAGAGAAAGCAGGATTCATCATTACCACAAAGGCATGGTTGAATGCATATGACCAGCTCAGAAAGAAAGCCAGGAAGGCATATGGTAAACAACTCCGTACAGAAGCTAAGAAGGCAGGCGTCAACATTATTATCTATGCGATGGGTAAGAATATGCCAGAGCCTGACTATGATTACCCACTCACATTTGAAGGTGATACAGCAATCTACATCGTAAGTCGTATTTCTGGTGAAGGTAGTGATAGACAAGTTATTGCGGGTGATGTAAAGTTAACGTCTTCCGAAATACGCGATATTTTAGAACTGAATCAAAAGTATGACCGCTTTATGTTGGTTCTCAATGTTGGGGGCGTGATTGACTTAACACCAGTTAAAGAAGTGGGAAATATTCTAGTATTATCTCAACTTGGTGTTGATAATGGTCAGATTCTTGCGGATATTTTAACAGGGAAACAAAACCCTTCCGGTAAATTAGCTACGACATGGGCTGAGTGGTCTGAATATAGCTATGAAGGAAGTTTTGGGGATTGGAATGACAATCGATATAAAGAGGGTATTTATGTTGGATATCGCTATTTCGATACATTCTCAAAACAATCACTATTCCCGTTTGGATATGGATTATCCTATACGGATTTCCAACTTCAAACAAAATCGGTATCTCTAGAGAAAGATACAATTTCTATAGATGTACAGGTTAAAAATATTGGATCTTATGCAGGCAAGGAGGTTGTACAGGTGTATGTATCCATGCCTGCAGGGAAACTGGATAAGCCATATCAAGATTTGGTTGCCTATGCAAAGACAAAGTTATTACAGCCAAATGAAGAGACAACATTACATCTATCATTTAGACTAGCTGACTTTGCGTCGTATGATGTGGAAGCTGAACAATATATCTTGGAGTCTGGTGATTACATTGTTCGTGTTGGTAATAGTTCACAAGATACAAAGATAGCGGCTGTTGTAACACTTGATCAAACAGTATGCGTTACACAAGTTAAAAATTGTTTAGGGACTCCTGATTTTGAAGACATTAAATCGCAAAAGCAAGTAGATTCAATTTCAAATGATGTAGTCCACCTAAACATGCATGCAAGCGATATTGAAAGTGAAACAATTCAATATAATCGTGAAGATATCATTGACGATACTGTTATGAAACTGACAGATGAGGAGCTTGCATACTTAAGCATTGGTAATTTTGATCCAAACGTGAAGTTCTTTGGGACAATTGGTAATGCGTCTAGCCAGGTTGCAGGTGCAGCTGGTGAAACAACAACGCTACTAAAAGATAAGGGGATTGGTTCCTTGATTATGGCAGATGGTCCTGCGGGTATTCGTGTTGCGAAGAAATACTACGAAGATGAAACGGGTGCACATAATGCCTCTGGAACTGGTATCTGTCCTGATAGTATGTTGGAATATGTTGGGCCAGTCATGCGGTTTATTGTAAGGCTTGTGACTGGTTCAAAGAAGGTTCCAAAGAATGCAGTTCTAAAGGAACATGCGGCCACAATGATACCGATTGGTACTGCAGTTGCACAAAGTTTTAACGTTGAACTTGCAAAAGCATTTGGTGATATTGTTGGTGCAGAGATGGAAATGATGGGTATTCATTTATGGTTAGCTCCTGCTTTAAATATTCATCGTAATATCTTATGTGGTAGAAATTTTGAATATTACTCTGAAGATCCACTAGTATCAGGTTTGATGGCAGCCGCAATTACAGAAGGTGTTCAACAACATCCTGGTTGTGGTGTGACAATTAAGCATTATGCCGCAAATAATGCGGAGACAAATCGCTACTGTAATAATAGCCAAGTTAGCGAAAGAGCAATGCGTGAAATCTATTTACGTGGTTTTGAAATCTGCGTTAAGAAAGCAAATCCAAAGGCAGTTATGACAAGTTATAACTTGTTAAATGGTATACACACTGCGGAGCATCGTGGACTAATTGAAGACATCTTGCGAAGAGAGTTTGGCTTTGATGGGATTGTCATGACAGACTGGATTGTAGATGCATTCTCAGATAGTCGCTCTGCATATCGTAACTCCATCGCAAGTGAAGTTGCCAAAGCTGGTGGAGACCTATTTATGCCTGGTTCAAAGAAGGACTATGAAAATGTTTTAGAAGCATTAAAAAATGGTTCGCTTACGAGAAAACAACTCGAAGTAAATGTGACAAGAATTCTTCGTATGATAAATGCTCTTAACAAGAAAGAAGTACATTAGGAGGCTGAACATGCAAGCAGTTAATTTAAATGTAGAATACCTAACAAATCCTATAGGAATTGATATAAGAAAACCTCGTCTAAGTTGGACTTTAGATAGTGGTATCCAACAACATGCATACCAAATTATCGCAAAAGATGAATACAATCATGTTTTGTGGGATAGCGGTAAAGTAAATTCATCCCAAATGCATTTAATTCCATGGGGTGGAGAAGAACTAAAGAGCCGCACAGTTGTTACTTGGTCTGTGATGATTTGGGATGAAAATGATTCTGTTACTGTCAGTGATTCAGCAAGCTTTGAGATGGGCCTTTTAGAAAAGGCAGATTGGAAAGCAAAGTGGATTACAGGGAATTACAGTCCTAAGAAAAAACACAGATATCCAGTGGACTGTTTCCGTAAAACATTTGTCATCGATAACAAATCAATTCGCAAAGCACGTATCTATATGAGTGCGTGTGGCGTGTATGAAGGAAATCTAAATGGTCAAAAGATCGGACGTTTTGTACTAGCGCCAGGTATTACTGATTATCGCAAACGTGTTCAATATCAGACAGTGGATATTACAAATCAACTTGCAAATGGTGAAAATACACTGACGTTCATGTTGGCAGATGGTTGGTATCGTGGCTCTGTTGGGGCTTGGGGACTAAAGAATTATTATGGTACTGAGACAAAACTTTTAGCACAACTTGAGATTACATATGATGATAATGTTGTAGAACTCATCACAACAGATGAGAGTTTTACATGGACAAATGATGGTCCAATCCGCTTTGCGGATAATAAAGATGGTGAAATCTATGATGCTAGATTAGAAGATTTCCATCATGCACACTGGCAAGCCCCAAAACTGACAAAGCATTCAGTGGTTCCATCAGCTTCCAATAACTTTGATTTAACAGAACATGAACATCTAACAAATCCAAAACATATCATCACACCAAGTGGTAAGCATGTGCTTGATTTTGGACAAAACATCGCAGGTATCGTTTCCTTTAAAGTAAATGCGAAAGAAGGTCAACGTATCTTCATGCGATTTGGGGAACTCATCAAAGATGGAGAATTTACACAGAAGAATATTCAATGCGTAAAGAAAGAATATAGAACACCTTTACAGCAGGTAGAATATTTCTGTAAAGACGGGTTAAATGAATATAAGACAAGATTTGCGATATTTGGCTATCAATATATCGAAGTGGATACAGAAATCGACGTAGATTCATTAGAGGTTGAAGCTATCGCAGTATACTCAGACTTTCAGACAACCTTTCAATTTGAAAGCTCTAATCCACTTTTAAATCAATTCGTAAAGAATACATTATGGTCACTAAAGAATAATTCTGCGGATTTACCAACAGATTGTCCAACCAGAGAAAGACACGGTTGGTCTGGCGATGCCCAGATATTTATCAATACAGCTAGTTACATGGTTAACTTTGCGCCATTTGCGTTAAAGTATGAAACAGATTTATGTGATTGGCAAAGCCAAGATAAAGATGGTAATTTCCCACAGATTGCGCCAGAAGGTGGAACAGACTTCTATATGCGTGGTATGAATGGCTCAGTAGGTTGGTCTGATGCAGGAATTATGATTCCTTATCGCTTATGGAAGAAGTATGGAGATCAGGGTATTATTTCACGCTACTATGACAATATGAAACGTTATGCTAAGTATATGATAAAGCGTACGGGAAAATCAGAATTTTTAAGATCGCAGAAAACAGGATTACTTAAAGTTGATCAAAAGTATCTCTATAATACTGGTCAACACTATGGGGAATGGGCAGAGCCATCTGATGTATATGTAACAAGCTTTAAGGACTTTATATCTACAAAACCAGAAGAGTCTACTGCGTATTTATCTTATGTCATGTCGATGATGGTGGAAATTGCACAAGCATTAGGAAAGACAGAGGATATTGCACTATATAAAGAGTATCGTGATGGCGCAAAGGCAACATATCAAAAACTGAGAAAACAACCAAACTACACACTCGATACAAACCGACAGGCACAACTTGTAAGACCACTCTACATGAATCTGTTGGATGAAAAGGATACAGAATTCGCAAGAAAACGCTTGATTCAGGCGCTAGAAGATTATAAGTGGCGTGTAGGAACAGGGTTCTTGTCTACTCCATTTATCTTGTATGTATTAAGTGATATCGATAGTAAGTATGCATATAAACTATTGGAAAATGAAGAGAATCCTGGATGGTTATGCATGCCTAAGGCAAATGCTACAACAATCTGGGAAGACTGGGCAGGACCTAACTCAGATAATGGGACAGGTGGGGGTATCGCCTCACTGAATCATTACTCAAAAGGTGCAGTTTGTGAGTGGGTTTTCGATAGAATGTGTGGAATTTCTGTAGATGGTAAAAATCATTTTCTTATCGCTCCTGAAGTTGGGGGTCACTTTACACATGCAAGCATGAAATATGATAGTGTGTATGGAAGTGTTTCCTCCTCATAGAATGTCTCAAATGGAGAGGTTGTATATACAATCGTCATCCCGCCAAATACAAGCGCTACTGTAAAACTTGCAGGAAAAGAAGAAATGAATCTAACCGCAGGTACATATCAGTTTCAGGGAAATTTAAAATCATGAGCTTTATAAATAATCTAATTTTGAAGAATGGTCTAAAGAAGAAACGTTATTTTCGCAGTATGGATTCAAAAGACTACGTAGAGATTCGCAAAGAAGAAATCCGACAGCTTCGATTTATTCGTAAACCGAAGAATGTAGTAGATGAAGTAACAACAATAGCAGGCGTCACTGTACATCAAATCTCTAAACCGGAAAATCCGCAGGATAAGATCATCCTATATATTCACGGTGGTGGATTTGTGACAGGTTCTTCTGATAGTAGAACAATGTTTACGTATCATGTGGTGGATAAGTTTGGATATAATTTCATATCGATTGATTATCGCTTGGCACCTGAGCATCCGTTTCTGGCAGGTGTAAATGATTGTATCGATGTATACGCAGAAGTGATACAGAAATATGGTGCGAAGAATGTGATTCTTTTGGGTGAAAGTGCAGGTGCGAATCTTGTGCTTGTGACCTTGTTGAAGATCAAAGAAAGAGGATATGATTATCCAAAAGCTAGTTTTGCGTTTTCACCATGTGTACAATATAACAAAGAGTTAGGTAGCTACATTACAAATCAAAATACAGAAGGTATGGTTACGAATCTTTCGGATGAGGTAAAAGCAGTCTATATTTGTTCGGATAAAGAGGAAGATGTAAAAAATCCATTCGCGGCTCCACTCTATGGTGACTTTAGTGGCTGTACGCCAATCTATTTATTCGCTTCAAGAACAGAGACTTTATTTGATGATAGTATCTTGATGTATCAGAAACTAAAGAATGATCATGTGCCAGTCAGTCTATTTCTACGAAATAATGTTGTGCATACATGGGTCATGATTCCAATTATTCCAGAAGCACAGAAAGACTTGAAAGTAATTCATCACCTCATTGATACAGCTTTTAAAGAAGATCCAGAAGTGATGCTGGATGTTGTTGAACTACGATAAAAAAATAGAAATATTTTCTGCAGGGTATCAAATACCCTGTTTTTTTCATGATGTATTCCTCTTGACTTATACCCTATAGGGGTATATAACAAATGTGTAAAACGGAGGTTTGAGATGCATCAATGTGAAGTAAAACACAAAAAAAGAACTGCAGATGAGCAAAAGAAGCTTGTTACTAGATTAAAGCGTATTGAAGGTCAGGTACGTGGAATACAGAAGATGGTGGAGGATGATTTATATTGTCCAGAGATCTTAGTTCAGGTATCCGCTGTCACAAGTGCACTAAATAGTTTTAATAAAGAATTATTGGCATGTCACATTCGTGGTTGTGTTGCGACTGATATACGACAAGGAAATGATGAGTCGATTGATGAACTCGTAACAGTACTTCAGAAGTTAATGAAGTGATTAGAAATGAGGTTTTATGGAAAAATATATTGTAGAAGGCATGACTTGTGCGGCTTGCCAAGCAAGAGTTGAAAAAGCAGTATCCAAGGTGGATGGTATGCAGTCCCGTGCAGTTAGCCTACTAACAAATTCAATGGGTGTTGAAGGTAGCGCAGATCCAAAAGCGATTATGAAGGCGGTCCAGGATGCAGGTTATAGTGCAAAGTTACAGTCAGAAACAAATACTGAAAAGGCAGATACGAATAGTATTTCTGCTGAAGAGGAAGCTTTAGAGGACCATGAGACTCCAAAGTTAAAGAAGCGTCTATGGTACTCACTGGGTTTCTTAGTGGTACTGATGTATATTACGATGGGCCATGGTATGTTAGGCTTACCACTACCATCCTTCTTGAATCACAATCATATTGGTTTAGGATTAACACAGATGTTTTTAACATTGATTGTGATGGTAATTAATAAGAAGTTCTTTATCAGTGGATTTAAGTCATTCATGCATGGTTCTCCAAATATGGATACATTAGTCGCATTGGGTTCTTCTGTATCCTTTATGTGGTCAGTCTATGTATTGTATGTGATGACAGTGCAGATTACAGATGGTGTAGCGAACATGGAATTAATGCCACTGTATCATAGTCAGTTGTATTTTGAATCTGCCGCAATGATACTGGTATTCATTACAATTGGTAAGATGTTAGAAGCAAAATCCAAGGGTAAGACAACAGATGCGTTGAAGAGCTTGATGAAGTTAGCACCAAAGAAGGCAACTATCATTCGTGATGGTGTTGAGACAATCATCAATATCGATGAAGTGAAATTAGATGATATCTTCGTTGTAAAGCCTGGCGAAAGTATTCCGGTAGATGGTGTGATTATCTCAGGTGATAGTTCTATCAATGAATCTGCTTTGACAGGTGAGTCAGTACCGGTGGATAAGAGCGTCAATGACACTGTTAGTGCAGGTACCTTAAATATTTCTGGATATTTACAGGCGAAGGCTACGCATGTAGGTAAAGATACTACGCTTTCTAAAATTATTCAGATGGTTAGTGATGCGGCTGCCACAAAGGCTCCTATCGCTAAGATAGCCGATCAGATTTCAGCAGTATTTGTGCCTACGGTTATTGTCATTTCCATTATTGTGATGATTGGTTGGTTACTTGCAGGAACTAGCTTTGTATATGCACTAGAACGTGCAATCTCTGTATTAGTTATTTCTTGCCCATGTGCATTAGGACTTGCAACGCCAGTGGCGATTATGGTTGGAAATGGTTTGGGCTTCCAACATGGTATCTTATTTAAGACTTCTGAAGCATTGGAAGAAATGGGTAAGATGAATATCATTGCATTAGATAAGACAGGAACCATTACAACAGGACAACCAACAGTAAAAGATATCTATCCAATTGGAGATATGAGTGAAAATAATTTACTTCAGATTGCATATTCTGTAGAGCAGAAATCAGAACATCCATTTGCGAAAGCAATCGTTGAAAAAGCACAACAAGAAAATATTCAAGTATTACCAACAGAACAGTTTAAGAATGTCGTCGGTAGCGGTATTGAAGCGACACTCAATAATCATTTGATACAAGCAGGTTCGATGAGTTATATTCGTACAATCGCAGATATCTCATCTGATATTCAAGCAAAAGCAGATGGATACGCAAGTGAAGGTAAGACACCATTATTCTTTGCGCAAGATGGAAAACTCATTGGTATGATTAGCGCTGCAGATACAATCAAGGAAGATTCTTACAACGCAATCACAAAGCTAAAGAAGTTGGGTATGCAGGTGGTTATGTTAACGGGTGATAATGAGCGTACTGCTAGTGCAATTGCGAAGGTTGCTGGTGTTGACCGCGTTGTGGCTGGTGTAAAACCAGATGGAAAAGAAGCAGTTATCTCTGAACTTCAAAAACAAGGAAAAGTTGCGATGGTTGGTGATGGCATCAATGATGCGCCAGCACTTACAAAAGCAGATATCGGTATCGCAATCGGTGCAGGTACAGATGTTGCGATTGATTCCGCAGATATTGTATTGTCTAACTCAACATTAACAGATGTCGTAAGAGCAGTCAGACTCAGTCGTGCAACATTACGTAATGTTAAAGAGAATCTATTCTGGGCATTCTTCTATAACTTGATTTGTATTCCATTAGCAGCTGGTTTATTTGGCTTATCAATGAATCCAATGTTTGGCGCAGCTGCGATGGCTCTATCAAGTGTTACAGTATGCATGAATGCTTTAAGATTAAATCTATTTAAGATTGATGAAGATATGGAAGAAAAACATATTCAAAGAGAAAAACATATAGAAAGAAAAGAGGAAAAACAAATGGAAAAGAAGATTAAAATTGAAGGTATGATGTGTGGTCATTGTGAGAAGGCAGTCAAGAGTGCACTAGAAAAGATTGATGGTGTAACATCTGCTGAAGTATCACATGTTACTAAGCAGGCTGTCGTAACACTTAATAAAGAAGTACCAAATGAAGAGTTACGTAAAGCTGTCGAAGCAGAGGATTATACAGTTACAGGAATTGAATAATAACTAGATATCGGTGAAATTCATCGATATCTTTTTAGTTGGTTTTGTCAAACCATGCATACAAGAAAAGAATGTCAGTTAATGACGTTCTTTTTTATACTTTTATGGGATTTTGTAGTGCTGTGTTATATTGTGAAAAAACTAATTAAATATTAAAATAAATAAAAATAAACAACAAGGAGTAAACATGTACGAGATTTTTGAAACAAAAGAACGATTGAGTGCAGATAATACCTTGGAAGCCCAAAAAGTACGTAATACATTAAAAGATCATCATGTATATCTAATCAATTTGATGGCTTCGCCAGGTGCGGGTAAGACAATAACACTTGTGAGAATGATTGAGGAGTTGAAGAAGGATTACCGTGTAGGTGTGATGGAAGCGGATGTCGATTCTGATGTGGACGCAAAGACAATTTCTAAGTTAGGTGTTAAGGTAATCCAAATACATACAGGTGGAAGCTGTCATATGACAGCAGACATGACTGCTCGTGGAATGGAAAGGCTGAATATTGAAGATTTAGATGTCGTAATCTTAGAGAATATTGGTAACTTGGTATGTCCAGCTGAGTTTGATACTGGTGCGAATTTAAAACTAGTAATCTTAAGTATTCCAGAGGGTGATGATAAGCCCCTGAAATATCCATTGATGTTTCAGGTGGGTGATATCCTACTTTTTAATAAGATTGATACAAAAGCCATCTTTGATTTCGATGAAGAACGCTGTAAAGAACATGTTCGTAAACTGAATCCAGATATGGAATTCTATCCAATCAGTGCAAAGAGTGGGGAAGGATTTGATGACATGATGAATGCGATACGTAAGCGTATCGAAGTGTGGAGGAATTCGAAATGAAAGTTATAGAACTCCATAAGAGTATTACCGCATCAAATGAAAAGGATGCGGATGCACTACGCTGGGAAATGAAATTTCAAGGAACGCTACTCATCAACCTAATGAGTTCTCCAGGCTCAGGGAAGACAACACTTCTAAGTTCAACAATACAAATGTTGGAGAAAATTAAGATAGCGGTTCTTGAAGCAGATATTGAATCTGCAGTTGATGCGGAAAGAATTGAACAGTTAGGTGCTGTTGCGGTACAGGTACATACAGATGGTATGTGTCATATGGATGCAGGGATGACAAAGACGGGTATTGATGCGATGAAGGGACACGACATTGACCTAGCATTCTTAGAGAATGTAGGAAATCTAATTTGTCCTGCGGAATATGATACTGGTGCTAGGTATAATGTCATGATTCTAAGCGTGACAGAAGGTGATGATAAACCTCTCAAATATCCATTGATGTTTGAAAAGAGTGATGTCCTAATCATCAGTAAGATTGATGCATTACCATATTTTGATTTTGATTTAGAAACATGTATCAAACGTGTAAAGCGTTTGAACCCAAATATTAAAATTTTCCCTCTAAGTGCTAAAACCAAAGAGGGTATGAAAGAGTGGCTCAACTGGTTACAAGAAGAAACAGGTGAGTGGAAGGTGACAAGATAATTATGACAACTGCCCCAAAAAAGAGAATGACAAATGAACGAGATTTCGTTCCAGATCCAAATTATGTAGCTGCAGATCCAGAAAAGGAAAAACTACTACTAGACCTTGCATGCATGATTACCAACCGTATCAAGGCGAAATTAACACACTCTGTAAAAACAGAAGATCCTGAATATTGGATGTTAGATGAACTACTTACAAAAGAAGAAGTGAAGTTCATGTTATCGTTCAAGAAGACACGTGTTGGATACAAACCAGAAGTTCTAGCGAAGAAAAATAATATGACGCTAGAAGAAACACAGAAGATGATTGATCATCTATGTTGGATTGGTTTGATTGAGATGAACCGTGAAAATCCAGAGAATGAAAAGCAATATAATGTGCCTATTTTCGTTCCAGGTTCTGCTGAGTTTATGATGATGAATGATGAACTAACAGAAGCACATCCAAATCTTGCGACGTTCTTTAACTTAATGACACAGATGCCGCTAGAACCTGTAACACCAATGGTTCCACTTGGAGGTGGTGGAATTGGTATGCATGTTATTCCTGTAGAAAAGGCGATTGAACATGTTAATCAATCCGTATCTGTAGAACACTTGAGTCATTGGTTAGACAAGTATGATAAGTACGCAATCAGCCAATGTACATGCCGTCGCCAACAAGAGATGCGTGGTGAAGGTTCTGGTGAAATCAATGGTGAATTCTGTATCGGTGTCGGAGATATGGCCGAATACCAGGTTGACCGTGGAAGAGCGCATTATGTTTCCTATGATGAAGTCTTAGAAATCTTGAAACGTGGTGAACGTCATGGCTTTGTACACCAAATTACTAATATTGATGGTGAAGGCAAGATTGTAGGTATCTGTAACTGTGCACCTGGTGTATGTAATGCGTTACGTACATCACAGTTGTACAATACACCAAACTTATCACGTTCCGCATATCGTGCACATGTTGAGAAAGAAAAGTGTGTTGCCTGCGGTAAGTGTGTAGAAGTTTGCCCAGTTGGAGCTGCGAAGCTTGGTCAGAAGTTATGTACAAGTTTAGGTGCAATCAAATATCCGACAACATTACTGCCTGATGAGACAGAATGGGGCGAGGATCATTGGAATCCAGATTATCGTGAAACTTCTAAGATTAACTGTTATGAAACTGGTACAGCACCATGTAAGACTGCTTGTCCTGCGCACTTAGCAGTACAAGGATATGTAAAGATGGCTTCTGAAGGAAGATTCATGGATGCCCTCAAACTAATCAAGCAGGATAATCCATTCCCTGCGGTATGTGGTGCAATCTGTAATCGTCGTTGTGAAGACACATGTACACGTGGTAAGGTTGACCAACCTATCGCAATTGATGAAATCAAGAAGTACATTGCGGCGCAAGAATTAAATGCAGAGACACGTTTCATTCCTTTATGTGAAAAGGATGATGGTGGAATGTGGTCTGATAAATATAAGATTGCGATTATCGGTGCTGGCCCTGCTGGGCTTTCAGCAGCCTACTATCTCCGCATGCATGGATATCCTGTAACAGTATTTGAAAAGGAAAGCCGTGCAGGTGGTATGTTACTGAATGGTATTCCATCTTTCCGCTTAGAAAAAGATATTATCGAAGCTGAAATCGATGTACTACGTCAGATGGGTGTTGAGTTTAAATACAACATTGAAATTGGTAAGGACACAACAATCCCTGCATTACGTAGTGAAGGCTATAAAGCATTCTATATTGCGATTGGTGCCCAAGGTGGACGTAAGACAGGTGTTCCTGGTGAAGATGCAATTGGTGTTCAAACAGGTGTAGAGTTCTTGCGTAAGGTAAATAATGAAGCTTTAAGACATGCATTAGAAGGGGATGTAGTCGTTATCGGTGGTGGTAATGTTGCGGTTGACGTAGCACGTACTGCTGTTCGTTTAACAGAAGGCAAAGTCACAATGTTATGTCTTGAAGGTGAAAAGGAAATGCCTGCCGCTGCTGATGAAGTACTAGAAGCCAAGGAAGAAGATATCGCTGTTATGAATGGTTGGGGTCCAAAGGAAATCCTAACTGAAAATGGAAATGTTACAGGCGTTGTATTTAAGAAGTGCTTATCTGTGAAGGATGCGGATGGTAAGTTTAATCCTCAATACGATGAAAATGAAACTATCACAGTTCCATGCAAGAATGTATTACTATCGATTGGTCAATCGATTGAATGGGGCAAACTCTTAGAAGGAACAAAGGTTGAACTCAACCGCAACAATACTGCTAAGGCTGACCCAGTCACATTACAGACTGCTGACCCAGATATCTTTGTGGGTGGTGATGTATATACGGGTCCAAGATTTGTGATTGATGCGATTGCGGCTGGTAGAATTGTAGAGAATTCCATTAATCGTTTCGTTCATCCAGGACAATCGATGACAATTAACCGTGATCTACGTCACTTTATTGAATTAAATAAGGATGACGTTGTATTAGAAGAATTTGATACAGCCAAGCGCCAAATTCCTGGACATAAACAAGGAAATCCAAAGGCGACATTCAATGATATGCGCCTAGCATTTACAGATGAACAAGTTCGTACAGAAGCGAAACGTTGTTTAGGTTGTGGTGCGACATTCGTTGACCTTAATAAGTGTATCGGTTGTGGTCTATGTACAACACGTTGTGAATTTGATGCGATTCATCTACAAAGAGATTTACCTGATGCGTCAAGAATGTATCGTTGTGAAGATAAGATCAAGGCTGTTCTTCCTTACGCCGCAAAACGTAAACTCAAGATTTTATTTAAGAAGAAGAGTAAATAACCATGCATGAAATGGGGATCGTTACACACCTTGCGAAATCTCTTACTGAAATGGCAGAAGAAAACAAGGTCACAAAATATGGATCAGTAACCCTAGAGGTTGGCGAAGTATCGGGTATTATGACGGATTACTTCGTGGATTGTTGGAATTATTTCAAAGTAAAATATCCTCTATTACTAGAGTGTGAGTTAAAGCTTGAAACAATTCCTGCTGTGACATTTTGTGAATCGTGTAAACAAGAATATGAGACAGTAAAACATGGAAGAATATGTCCATATTGCGGTAGTGAAGAGACATACCTTGTAAAAGGTGATGAATGCGTTATCAAAGAAGTCGAAGCAGAAACAGAAGAGTAGAAATTCAAAATCTACTCTTCTTTTTGTGATGAATTGATATATAATGAACAAGATTATTTGAAGGGAGGAAAGTGTAATGAGAAAAAGTATGATAGAGGGAAACTCTTTAAAACTGATATTACAATTTGCAATCCCGCTCTTATTAGGAAATCTATTCCAACAAACGTATAATGTGGCAGATGCCGCAATCGTAGGACAAACACTAGGACCTGCAGCCTTAGCAGCTGTTGGTGCGACTAGCAGTGTCCAGTTTTTGGTATTAGGATTTTGTATTGGCACAATGGCAGGCTTTGCGGTACCGATTGCCCAACGCTTTGGCGCAAATGATCAAAAGGGAATGCAGAGATTTGAATTCCAAGGTTGTGTTTGGACTTTCATTATTGCGGTTATCCTAACTGCTGCAACCTGTTTCTTCTGTCCGCTGATTCTAGATTTATTACGTGTTCCATCTGAAATCTATCAGGATACATATAACTATATTATTGTTATTTTTATCGGCTTGCCGTTTACACTTTTATATAATTACTTATCGAGTATCTTGCGTGCAATCGGAGACTCTAAAACACCATTTATCTTCTTGGCAATCTCGGCTGTACTTAATATTTTTTTGGATATCTTTTGCATTATTAACTTGAAGTGGGGTGTTGCGGGTGCAGCGATTGCGACAGTATTCTCACAAGCAGTATCAGGTGTTTTATGCTTAATTTTAATTTTGATTAAATTTCCAATCTTGCATATTCACTCAGATGAAAGAAAGTTTGATTCAGAACTATCAAAACGATTATTGATAATGGGAATTCCGATGGGTTTACAATATTCAATCACAGCCATCGGTTCAATGATTATGCAGTCAGCCAATAACTCCCTAGGAACAGTGTATGTTTCTGCGTTTACTGCCGGTATTAAGATTAAGCAGTTCTTGTTATGTCCATTTGATGCCTTGGCTACTGCGGTGTCTACCTTTGTATCACAAAACTACGGCGCAAAGAAGGAAGACCGTATCAAAGAAGGTTTACGGAAGGGCACCTATGTTGGTGTTGCGTATGGAGTACTATCAGGAATCTTTATGATTCTATTTGGCAAAGTGCTCGGTACATTATTTATTACGGGTGATGAAACAGTATTAGCTGCGGCAGATTTATATCTAAGAAGAATGGGATATGCTTGGTGGTTATTAGGTATCTTGAATGTTGTACGTATGAGTATTCAAGGATTAGGATATGCGATGCGTGCAATCTATTGTGGCGTTGTTGAGATGATTTGTCGAACAGCTGTCTGTGTACTCTTAGTAACAGGCTTTGGCTATAATGCGATTACGTGGGCAGATCAAAGCGCATGGCTTGGAGCAGTACTCTATCTAATCCCAGTAACGATTATCACAATGCGTGATATCTCCGAACAGATTCACAATGAGGTTAACGCTGATATTTTAATGAAGTAAAAAAGATTACGTGAAAATAGTATAGAAACAATTAAAATTAAGTTTAAGAACGAAATATGCATAGTATTTCGTTCTTTAAATTAACAGATTATTGAGATAACGTTTATTTTCATAGATGATCTTTTATAGTGAATTTCTGGTTTAATTTCTAGTGGAGAATTATACCTCCTCGGTTCCGAAAGTATAGTACTTAATTGATTTTTTAATACACAGTGTTGATAAAATAGTTCCAACCACAGGGAAAAGGAAAAAGTAAATGATTTCAGGCAGATTACAGTTTTGGATCATAATCTTAGTAGGGATAGCACTTGTTAAATAAATAGGGATGATATAGATGAAAATATTACGAATCAAAGTATTAAAAATTTTATCTGGTCTATCTCGTAATTCTAGTAGTTCTACCATAATTGGATTAATGGCTTCCGATCGAAGTCCTATAAAATCAAGACAAATAATTAATAGAAATATGACACCCATTGAGTATACTGCTACCAGAAGCACAAAGAAATTCATTATATGAAGCGAAAGGTGATTTAGGTAAAGGCAATATACATTAAAAACTATTAAAAATGGAGTGATAACAAGAGACTTTAAATTCAGATTTTTCGCAATATAAAATACTACTAAAGGTAAAGGCTTTAAAAGTGAATAATACATTTTGCCATTGCGAATATCAATAGATATAGTATCAATGGCCTCCGAAAATAAAATTGAATAGATATTGTTAATGAGGAAACTGTTGCTAATATATAAGAGCATCTGGGAGTTGTTGTAGCCAGCAAAAAGGAAAACAGTACCTCCTAATAAAAGGTATACAAAGATAGTAGAAAGATACATACCTAAATCAGCAAACACCCAGCTTGCTAAGTTAGCTTTATAAACGATGGCTTTTTTCCATGAAAATCGTAAGCACGCTACTATATATTGAAACATATTACACTCCGCAACTTTGATATTTTTTTATTCCATCCATCCAAATAAAGATGGAGATGATTAAAAAAATTATGATATAAATAAGTGGAATTATGAACATAAATGGCTCAATTAAGAAATTGGAATCGGTAATAATTTTTGTTGGTATATAGCTAATGTATGGGAATGGTGTCAATAAAAGTATTTTTTGAATTGATTTAAGAGTTAAATCAAAAGGGAATAATGATCCGGATAAAACGTAAGATATGAATGAGATAAATGCTTTTAGTCCCCATATTTCTGTGAAATAGAAAGCGGATAATCCAATTAGGATAGAAATCAAAATACTAATCGAACATGCATATAGTAAGAATGGAATAGCTTTTAGCATGCATGCGAGTATATTAGAAGTTCCCAATGCAAATATACTTACTGTAAAAATCGGGATATATACG
>CALISH010000019.1 GCA_938041275.1 uncultured Solobacterium sp. | reverse complement strand
TATAGACTCCTTATTCCATAGCCTCCATCTTTTCAAAGGCGATCGATGATAACAAGAATGCAAAACATGCCATCACACCACTGGTCAAAATCATACCTAAAAATGCGGCCTCTAGATTGTTAAATACAATCATTGAAGCAAGCGCAACAAATACTGAAGCACCCGTACTTACTAGCATTAATAACAGATCAATAAACTGCGCGAAGAGTTTAAAATCCCCGATTGCTGGTGAAATAATAGTCTGTACCATCATATTAATGTAGATACGACTAGCATTGACACTTACCCCTACAAGCCCAGTCAAAAGAATCTGTAAAGGTGTAAGGCCTAGTACCGCTCCACCAATTAAGGCAAGAATCATCGTATCGATAAAAGCACGAATATGTTCGATCTTTGTAGCATTCCATGTCTTATGAATCTTAGTATCTGGAAGTAAAAATGTATAGTAATTCTGTAATTCTTTCATCCATTTAGAGCGTATAACACCAAAGAATGTAATGTAATACGTAACGATAATTGGGATAACAAACAAACGAACATTCATCAAATCATGCATGACATTATCCTTACGAGATAAGAAATGTAAAGCAACACCTGCTAGCAAGAATAAAAATGTTCTAAACGAAAAGATAAAGAAACGATTCTTCTTATATTCTAAAAATTGACGATAAAAGATAGCTTTTGCATTGTACCCTTTATACTTTATCGAAGCGTGCATATACTTCTTAGGCTTTGCACCTACAATAGATACTTCGCCAGCTTTTGCATTTTCTATTGCTTGTTCATATTCATCCGAGAACTTCTCTGCCTCTTCATAATACTCACCTTCACATTTTGACTTATACGCTAGAAACGGTAGAAGAATTGTGGATAGAATAAATAACACTGTACCAAGAACGTTACTCCAATCATAGCCATAAAATATCCATTGCAATAGTCCTATACTCCATCCAAAAATGGGAACCATTTTAATAAATGGAGACTTTAGATACTCTACAACAATTGCCATACTATAGCCATGATCGATTACAAGTAAAATGAATCCAACCGCTAAAGCAGCCAATACGATATATAAAAGATAAGAAATATAACGTATATATTTATTAGGAATAGTTTCATTGCCATAGCATAAAATAATTAAACTCATTTCAATAAAGAAATCAAAACCCAAATAAACAACTACATACAATAAAAACTGTAATGTACTTGCCGGATACAAAATGCAACCAAAAATACAGAAAACAATCATGAAAATTGATGAAACCAAAATACTTCTCAGACCACTAAACAACAAAATTTCTTTTGGATGAATCGGAGCTTGAAAAACAAATTGAACATCTGCTTTTCTAAACAACAGTCCTTTTCGCTTGAAGTACTGTATCAAGCCTGGAACACCTAAATACAGTTGTATCACCATAATTAACACAATAAATTCTGATGCGTTTGTGATACCAATCTTATTGAAAAAACTTTTATATCCGGCAGTAAGTAATACAAAATAAGCAATCGCTGCAATTAACATTAAAACAAAAGCCGGTTTTCGAATTGAGCGCTTAAATCCATTAATCAATATGCGTTTATGTAAGTAGAATAAGGCATTCATTCTTGAGACTCCTTTTCATCTTCTTTATCTGTTAAAGAAAAGAACAAGTCTTCAATATTTTGATTCTGTGTTCCATCGTTTTCGTAAGTACCAATAACTTTACCATGGTCCATAATATAAAGAATATCCCACAATTCCTGAACCATCTCTAGCATATGTGTGCTTAGAAGAATAGTTACACCTTTATCCTTCATTTCAAAGATAACTTTTTTGAGTTCCTTGATTGCGGCTGGATCTAAGCCTACCATAGGTTCATCAAACAAAATAACTTCAGGCTTAATACATAAAGCACAGATAATGCTTACCTTCTGCATCATACCTTTCGATAACTCGTCGCCAAGTTTATCTTTCTTATCTAACATTTCAAATCGAATCAAAAGTTTTTCTACTTCTTCATCTGTAATATGAGAATGGTATGCACGACGAACATATTCAATATGCTCCATCACAGTTAAAGCTCCAAACATCGCTGGAATTTCAGGTACATACGCAAATATCTTCTTAGCATCAACGGACTTTGACGGTAAACCATTAATCTTAATTTCACCCTCATAACGCAGTAAACCTGCAATACTCTTGATTGTTGTAGATTTGCCAGCACCATTAGGTCCTAATAAGATGCCAACTTTTCCACTAGGTACTATAAAACTAATCTGATCAACTGCTGCTACCTTCTTATATTTCTTTGTTAAATTGTTAATCTCTAACATATCGTTAAATCCCCCTATTAACATGCATGAAAGATTAATTGTCATGTATATAAAATTACGCTTACTCTACGAGTATAACATGCAAAAATTATGCTTCGCAAATGTACAATCAAAAAGAACTTACCAATTATATTGATTTATGTTAGAATCATCGTGTATTCGGAATGCAATTACGCGTTGATTTCCCAGAGAGTCAGTGTTTGGTGTAAACTGATATTTCGACAAAGTATGTTTGGAGTTCCACTTATAGAATACCGGAGGTCCGTTATCCCAAATTAAGTGATCCTTTTGGATAAGTCGGGTGGTACCGCGCATATCGTCTCATGCGTCCCTTCAATATGATTTGAAGAGGCGTTTTTAATTGCAAGGAGAATTCACTATGAAAAGAATGTTAAGCGGTATTAAACCAACCGGACAATTACACCTAGGAAACTATATTGGTGCGTTACGACACTTTGTAGAATCACAGAATGAATATGAAATGTTTGCATTTATCGCAAACTTACACTGCATTACAGTTCCACAGGACCCAAAAGAACTACAAAAGAATCTGAAGGATTGTGTAGCATTATATCTTGCTTGTGGTCTTGACCCAAACAAAGCAACAATCTTCCTACAAACTGATGTTAAGGAACATGCACAACTTGGATTTATCATGTGTTGTCATACCTATATGGGTGAACTAAATCGTATGACTCAGTTCAAAGACAAACAAGCCAAAGGTGAAAAAAACCTCTCTGGCGGTCTATATACCTACCCCGCATTAATGGCTGCGGATATTCTACTATATAGCCCAGATTATGTCCCAGTTGGTGAAGACCAAAAACAACACGTTGAGTTGACACGAGATGTTGCAGAAAGAATGAACAATCGCTATGGCCAACTCTTTACAGTTCCAGAGCCACTAGTAGCCAAAGTTGGCGCAAGAATTATGTCCCTTAGTGATCCAACAAAGAAGATGTCTAAGTCAGATGAAACAAATAAAGGATGTATCTACTTATTAGATGATCTTAAAGTTGCGCGTAAAAAGGTTATGTCTGCCGTTACAGACAGTTTAGGTAAAGTACATTACAACCCAGAAAACCAACCAGGTATCTCTAACTTAATGCAAATTTTATCCTCCCTATCAAATGAACGTTCATTTGAAGATATTGAAAAAGAATTTGAAGGTAAAGGCTATGGTGATTTCAAGAAAGCAGTTGCGGATGCAGTATGCGCTAAACTTGAAGAGATACAAACACGATACAATGAAATCATCAACAGTGATTTAATTGAAACAACATTAGCAAACGGAGCTAAAAAAGCAAGTGTAATTGCGTCTGAAAAACTTAACAAAGTTCAAAAAGCAATCGGAATGGAAATTCTTTAAACATAGGATGTGTATCAAACAATACACATCTTTTTATATAAAAGAAAAAGAGTGCTGATTCACTCTAAAGGTTTCTGATAGTAGTTACCGATAATCTTTTCAACCGCATTTAAAGTCATGAATGCATGTTCATCTGCCTTACGTATACAACTAATTACTTCCGGTAACTGATAGTTATTGACAGTAATTAACAACATTGTATGCGATTGATGCTTAAAAGCACCCTCAACATTAATTTTCGTAATACCATGACGTACTGTATTAAAAACAGCATCACATACTTTATCTGCATAGTCAGTGATGACTTGAATACGTGTAATCTTATAACGTTGGTGCATTGTATTGACTACCTGTGTAGAAACATATTGAAAGATAATCGAGTATAAAGCTTTATCCCAACCAAACGCTAAGCCTGCAAGTACTAAGACAAATGCATTTAAACCAAGCAAATAATTCCAAGTAGGCCTTTTTAAACGTACCGATAAATCAATTGCGATAAAGTCCGTACCACCACTACTCGCATTTGAGCGAAGAGCAAGTCCAATCGAAAACCCATTAATGAGACCTCCAAAAACTGCAATCAATAACATATCCTGTGTAACAATAGGCACATTGATAATAATTGAAAATAGAGAACTTAATGAGAACCAAAGAACAGAATATAAAACAAACTTATGCCCAATACGATTCCAGATAAATAGCACAACCGTAAAATTCATTACCCAGTAGATGACACCAAATGGAATTACGAAACCAAGATGTCTTTCCACTAGCATTACAACTAGTCGTGAAATACCCGCAAACCCACCAGGGAATAAATTACCAGAACTTACGAACGATTCAATACCAAACGCATACACAAGAGCGGACAATGCGATTGTCAGAATATATTGAATATCTTTCTTTGAAAAAGTCATGTTTAGTTTATGAATAGACATACGAACTTAATCTCCACTATGTACATGCTATATCATACCATAGAAAAATAAAAAGACCCTAGGGTCTTATTGAATATCTAACTTTGTTTCGCAACAATAATCATTACATGTATGGCAACCATCTTCCGCACATAGTACTTCAAGTGCGCGGGTATCCATCGCAAATGCTTCAATCTCTACCTTCGCATTAAATGCAATATCTTTTACTGCGACAGCACTTCTTGCTGGAAACGGCTTTTGAAAGAAACGAGAATATACTTCATTCATTGCCGCAAACTCTTCCATATTCTTAACAAATACAGTTGTCTTTAAAACATATGACATATTTAAACCGGCCTCTGCTAATAAGGCTTCAATATTTTTCAGTACTTGCTCAGTTTGAATACGAATGTCATCTGAAACAAGTTGCCCAGTTATAGGATCAATTGGTAACTGTCCAGAGATGTATATAAAGTCTCCTGCACGAACAGCGGGCGAATAAGGCCCTACCGCTACAGGGGCGTTGTTTGAACTAATCGTTTCTTGAATCATTGTTTACTCCTCACTATTACATTCCGAGTCATCAGAAAGTGTCGCAAGAAAATCACGATGTTTCGCTTGTCTTCTCTGCATCAACTTCAAATGTTTTTTACTCGACATCACAAGACAACAATACATAGTTAGAACTAACATAACCATAATGACAGCTAACGAAATGAAATCATCAAAGGTTTCTAACATGTAATCACCATCTTTCCTTGTAAGTATACCTATGAATAATGAGGTTGTCCAAATATATGCCTATTCAAACTGTTGTAAAAAATCTTTCCCTTTAATTACCTCTGTGTGTGATAGTTCTGGAAATCCAAGTTGATCTAAAACTTCATAAACGCATATTGCGACACAGTTAGATAGATTTAAGCTACGTGCTTCTGCCACCATTGGAATACGCACACAGCGGTCATAATTATCATGAAGAATATGTTTATCAATCCCAGTACTTTCTTTACCAAAGACAAGATATATATCCTTCCCTTCATCTTCCTTATAGTTAAACTCTGAAGGTGTCTTTTCACCATATCGAGTGATGTAATAATAGGAACCTTCATGCATGTTATAAAATGTCTGCCAATCAGGATAGATTTTATAATCCAATTCCTTTACATAATCCATGCCTGCACGTTTCAACGACTTGTCCGTAATTTTAAAACCCATTGGCTCAATCAAATGCAAACGACAATTCATCGCCATACAAGTACGCATAATATTACCAGTATTCTGTGGAATCTCTGGCTCATATAAAACAACATTAATCATACTAACCTTCTTTCAATTCTGTGTTTTAACAACACTAGTAAGATCTTTAATAAAACTATCATACTTATAAACAATACTATAATTCCAAAAACAACTGCAAAGAAGAAATTTGATGGAAACATATTGATCATAATTGAAACATTTGGATCTAGTAAAAATAAATCATTATCGAAAAAAATGTAATGGAAATTCATCCAAAAGCCATTAAAGTCCACGATTGCATAAATCCCCACAAACAAAAGTAGTGAGCCCAAGAATAGTAGACCATTTCTATACGCATTTGCTAGTATCATATAACTTTCATTTCGATGCGTTAGCACCAAAAATGTTAATAACATAACACTGCCAACAAATAGAATCGTTCTTGTGGTCATTGCGTTTAGATATAAATTCTTAACATCTACCATATGCAGTGTTTCACGCTCATCAAAGACCTCACGTTCACTACCATTTACCTTTTCAATAACTTTTATATCATCCCTTTTATCTTGCATATAATCAAGTAATGCATTTGTCGCATTCATGAGTCCATCTTCAGAAATACCAATGCTTGCAGCTGTATGATTTATGGAATATTGAAAGCGAAAGAAAGAACGATTAAAGCATAATAAATCAATTGATGTTAATAATAGTGATAAAAACAAAGCAAGACCAGCAATTGCAGATAAAAATTTATAACCCTTCATGTTCCATCCACGCTTCTAAACGTACAACAGCTTTACCGCGATGAGAAATACTATTCTTTTCTTCATTTGTCATCTCTGACATTGTTTTTCCAAATGGTTCATAGAACACAATTGGATCATATCCAAAGCCATTCGTACCAGCTGGTTCAGTAGCGATAACACATTCCACAGTATCCTCAAATACAACCGGTTCTTGATTTGGTCTTGTAACCGCAATTGCACATACATAACGACAATTACGATTAGTTTCATCTTTCATACGGTCCAATACCACCCGATTCTTATAAGAATATGGTGTATCATGGCCTAACCAACGTGCGCTCTGCACACCTGGTTGTTTATCAAAAGCATCAATTTCTAATCCTGAGTCATCAGAAATCGCCATGATGTTGTACTTATCTGTTATTGCCTGTGCTTTGATAACTGCATTAGCTGAGAATGTTGTACCCGTTTCATCAATTTCTCCAATATCCGGAAAATCAGCTAAGCTCTTAACTTCAAATCCTTTAGGTTCTAACATCTCTTTAAATTCTTTAATCTTACCAGCATTCTTGCTAGCAACTACAATTACTTTATCCATTTCGATAGATTCCTTTCATAAGATAATGATAATCTGTATTCTTAAATTCATTCACAGCATTTTTAAATGCAGTACTACTTGTTGTAACTCGTCCATGCTTGCATACATATGGATCAATATATCTCTTTTTCGCATTAACCATGATGTCACCAGAAGTATCTTTCACAACATCATAAAGTCTTGTATATTCATCCCAAGTATTACGTAAACCACTATGCAATATCTTATTGACCACTTCAATTTCTGACAGATATAAATCTGATTCCACAAGGATATTATCTTTCAATGCCTTACGTAATATTTCAGCAAGTTTTTCCATCCCATAGCGGTCAAAGTCGCAAGAATATATCATCCCACAAGATAGAGCACCAAAGGCAAACTCTTCCGCAATCTCAGGATTCTGAAACATAATTTCCTTACTGCCATCTTCAAGAACACCAATTACAAGATCATTATAATATTTCTCTATTTCTTTGATTTTACGTTTACGATAATTTAATAAATTTCCAAGAGTATATTCTAAACGATCAGAAGATAATCTTGGAGAGTCATTATCCGCAATCGGATATACATGATAATCAGAAACTTCATCAACGGATATTCCATCACACAACAATTGATTCATAATTCCAACATCTTGTAATAAGATTTTTCTTGTTTCATCTTCAGTAGATTCTTGTACTAAATAATCATTCTTAACAAAATCTATCACATGTGAAAACACACGTGTTGAGATATCGTGAAATAGACCTGCCAACGTCTGTTTTTTATCATGTGTAAAATGCCATATGATACACGCTACACCAACACTATGATCATAGCGCGAGTAAGAGCCATAGCTAGAAAATCCTGAGTGTGATGTAAACTGTAGACCACAGTTCATATCCACTCCTTTTAATCGCTGCATGGACTTTGAATAAAGATATGGTTCGATAAATACAGGATAGTCTTTTTTATATAAACTTTGCAATTCATTCATGACTATTATTATATAAAATAAAAGACCTGATTAACAGGTCTAATTAGGCTGGGATAGAGAGATTCGAACTCCCGAAATGGCTGGTTCAGAGCCAGCTGCCTTACCGCTTGGCTATATCCCAATAGCGCAATAACTATTATAGCGAAAAACCTCTCATATGCAAAGACTTTTTTCAAAGACAATTTAGTTATTGCGAATCGTTACATCAAAATAAACTTATTGGTTTGTAACTGTAAATCCAGCATCCTGGAATGCATTTACGATAATAGATGGGTCAACACCATGGTTAGCTGCTGCCATTAATGGTGTCATAACCTTCGTATGCGGATTCTCCTCTACGCAATGACGCATACCGCCAAATCCTAAGGTTTCCATAATATCTAAGAACTCAGGAATTGTTGTTGCTAGTTCATAAACTGATTTTGTTAAATCGATTTCCTTCATATTTATCCTCATTTCCTATAGTATTTTAGCAAGAAACGTTTAATTACGCATTTAATATTATCTTTCTGCATTGTTATAAGTACATAAAAAGCGTAAAATAAATAAGAATAAAAGGAGTATTACAATGGCTATTAGAACAAGATTTGCACCAAGTCCTACCGGCTATATGCATATCGGTAATTTACGTACTGCATTATATGCATACTTAGTGGCAAAAAAAGACCCTGAAGGCGTTTATATTCTTCGTATCGAAGATACTGACCAAGGTCGTTTGGTAGAAGGTGCAACAGATATTATTTATGACACATTAGAAGCTTGCGGTCTAAAACATGATGAAGGACCAGATAATGGTGGTAACTTTGGACCATACGTACAATCTGAACGTGTACGTAGCGGTCTATATCTCAAATATGCAAAGGAACTCATTCAACGTGGTGGAGCGCATTATTGCTTCTGCGATGAAGAATTAATTGCAGCGCAACGTGAACTACAGGAGGCTCGTGGTGAATCCTTTAAGTTTGATGACCCATGTAAGTTATTAACCGCCGAAGAATGTGAAGCCAGAATTGAAGCTGGCGAAAAGTTCGTTATTCGTCAAACAATCCCAGAAGCAGGAACTACATACTTTGATGACGAAGTATTTGGACGTATCACTGTTGAAAATAATACATTAGATGAACAGGTATTAATTAAGAGTGATGGCTTCCCTACTTATAACTTTGCTAACGTTATTGATGACCATTTAATGGGCATTACAGATGTTGTACGTGGTATGGAGTATCTGTCATCAACTCCAAAGTATAACTTAATCTATAACGCATTTGATTGGGATATACCAAGATATATTCACTGTCCACCAGTTATGAAGGACGAACATTCCAAGTTATCCAAGCGTAATGGTGACGCATCCTTCCAGGATTTAGTGGCTAAAGGTTATTTACCAGGTGCTATCTTAAACTACATTGCTTTATTAGGTTGGTCTCCATCGGAAGATCGTGAAATCTTCACACTTGATGAGCTAGTACAAGCATTTGATGTAAAACATATTGGTACTTCTGGTGCTATCTTTGATCCCGAAAAACTTAAATGGGTTAATGGTATGTGGTTAAGAAATATGGACCTAGATTCTTACGAGAAGTTAGTAACCCCATATATTGATGAAGCAGTAAAAGGTAACTTTAATCGTAGACAAATTGCTGCTATCTTACAACAACGTGCTCAAACTTTAGCTGAAATTCCAGAGATGTTAACATTCTTTGATAACTTCCCTTCTTATTCCAATGAATTATTCATTAATAAGAAGATGAAGACAGATCCAACTATCGCTCTAAAGTCTTTACAGGCATCTTATGAAGCTTTAAAGAACCAAGAAGATTGGTCTGAGGAAGCCTTACATACAACATTACTTGCACTACCTGCCAAGTTAGAAATGAAGAATGGACAAGTTCTATTCCCATTACGTCTAGCAATTACAGGTATGCAGTTTACACCAGGTGGTGCAATTGAAATCAGTTCTATCCTTGGCAAAGAAGAAACTCTTCGCCGTCTAGAATTATCAATTAAGCAACTTGAACAATAATTCATTAAAGGGATGATATCCAAGTGATACCATCCCTTTTCTCATACAAAAAAACCGACTTCATAGAAATCGGTTAAAGTTCTTACTTAGCTAATGCCTTCTTAGCTGCATCAACCAATGCTTCAAATCCCTTTTCATCATGAATAGCGATTTCAGAAAGCATCTTACGATTTACATTGATTTCTGCTAACTTAAGACCATGCATGAACTGGCTGTATGATAAATCATACTGTCTTGTTGCTGCGTTGATACGAGCAATCCAAAGCTTACGCATTTCACGCTTAGTCTGTCTTCTTCCGATATATGCATAACGGAGAGAACGCATCACTTGCTCATGGGCTGTTCTGTAAAGTAAGTGTTTGCTTCCAAAATAACCCTTAGCTAGTTTTAATACTTTTTTACGTCTATTACGTGTAGGTGTTGATCCCTTTACTCTCATCTTCTTTACCTCCTAATTAACCTTGCAACAACTGTCTAGTACGCTTTAAGTCGGAACTGTGTGCAGTTGTAGACTTAGCTAAATGCATCTTCTGCTTATGTGTCTTGTTTGCTGCAAAGTGTGATACGAAGTTGTGCTGTACCTTCAACTTGCCTGTTGCTGTAAGCTTGCTACGCTTAGCGAAGGTCTTCTTTGTTTTCATTTTGATCTTCTTTGGCTTTCTTGCTTTTGCTTTCATAGTATTCTCCTTTACTTACCTTTTTTTGGTGAATATACAACAGATAATGTATTACCTTCCATAGTGGCGGATTTACTAACATCTGCTATATCTGAAATCTGCTCAGTAAACTTGTTTAAAACATCACGACCAACTTCCTGTCTTGTAATCATACGCCCACGGAAGCGCATATCGATACGAACTTTTTGTCCAGCTTCAATCCATTCTCTTGAACGCTTTAACTTTGTTTCAAAATCGTGTTGATCAATAACCGGAGAAAGACGTAACGCCTTAACCTCTGTAACATGTTGATTCTTCTTAGCTTCCCTTTGCTTCTTTTGATCTTCGAAGTGGTAACGGCCATAGTCAAGAATCTTACATACCGGAACTGGCGCATTTGGTGCAACACACATCAAATCAAGTTCCATACTGTATGCTTTTTCTAAAGCCTCACGGCGTAACATTGTGCCAAGTTGTTCCCCATCAGGACCAATTACAAGTACTTCTTTGAAATGAATGTCGTCATTAACCATGTCGTGGGACTCTGGTCTTCTGTTTTTGTTATTCTTAATTTTACCCAAGTAAACCTCCTATAAATTTAAAAGCAGGTACGAAGATTGCACCTGCTAAAATAATCACTTTGATCATCTCGGCATATACCCAAATCCGTAGGATATCAGGTGAGAAGCGGTGCTCCTTCTTTCCGTTTTTCAAATTCCTATACTATTTAACTAAATTTCCTTATAAATGTCAATACTAGATTTCAAAATCAATGACATTTACCGTCACATCTGCAGGCTTAAATCCTGTCATGAAAACGATATTCTCATAAATCTTATTCTGTACTAATTCACATGTAGCAGCTACATTAGCGCCATACTTCACTTTAATATCTGCAGTGATGTGTAATTGGTTATCATCTACCTTTACAGTTAAAGGCTTTGTAAAGCGTGCCTGTGGGACACGAATTGCATTTTCAATATCATCAATGCTGATTTCTGCAATTGACTTAAATACTGTCTTGTTAATAGCTATTAAGCCATTTTCGTTCTTTTCATTTAAAACAACATAATCTTGTGCCATGTTATTCACCTCTTATATTTACTAGTTTATTATAACAAAATATCAGGTTCAATGGAAATGATCCGTAATTAACCTAGCGAGTTCTAACTTGTTTTTGTCATAGTACTCTATGAATTCTTTGTAATCATCGTATTCATTCTCTAATTGTGTCACGTAATGACGGAATGTTTGCATACACAAATACACTTTATCCTCATGGACAATTTCAATATCATCAACTCTCACAAGAGCCTTTGCTAATACAAGTTCTAAATCTTTCTGAATTGCAAGTGCTTTATCATCATCAAACTGCTTAAATGTGTTGTAATACCAATTTGGCTCAATGAGTAATCGTTTG
>CALISH010000018.1 GCA_938041275.1 uncultured Solobacterium sp. | reverse complement strand
TGCCGTGAGAATATTAAAGATTTTGCTATTATTTATCACAACGATCAATCACTCACACTAATTAGTGCATATGTTGTATGTCCATATTGTGGATATTTACATCCAATTCGGTGTATCTATAATCGGAATCAATCACAAGTAAATCTAATATGTGATTGGTCTAATCCAGAATTAACCGTTATAGTCTCAAACGAAGAAGAAACAGAAACAACATTTCAATCGTTAGGGATACATCACTTCACTTGTCCTTACTGCTATAAAGTATCAAATGATATGCATCAGAGTTCCACTACTACTATTAAACAAGAGAAATATAAGTTAACAATCAAACACGAAATTAACATTCTACATGCCAAAAAACATGGATCTTATCTAGTTGACTTAAATTACATATTCAATGTTCCTATGTATGAACAAGTTGAATTCAATATTCATAATGGACATTCATGCATACGCTATATTGGAAAAGATGGCACTCTATTATATATACAAGACATAACAAATAAACCTACCATTCTATCAAATTGCTTTCTGAAAGAATGGTTCGATCAATTCGATATCATAAAACAAATAATAAAAGAAAGCTTGCAAAATATCACAAAAATAACCTTAGCTGTAGATTTATCAAACACTTTAGAAAACTATGTATTTTTCTCTCGCTTTGTAGGATTTGATGCATCATTTTATATGGCTATGCCATACCATAAAACTACATATATGTTCCATGAACACTTCACAAATCTCAAAAGATTGCATAACCAAAAGACTGCGTTAGAGTATCTTAAGTCTTTTACATTTTCAAAGAAGAAATCGATACGAACACTTATTTTTAAAAATCAAGGTTTACTATTTTATCTCCATGAATGTGCTGTTTTGTACAATACAATTCATGATGTAAATGTATTTTGTAATATCCTAGCTAGTAAATATATATTTGATATCTTGATGTTGTTTCATCTTCACCCTAATACACACATCTTCTTTAGAGACTGTTGTAAAGTAAAGGGTACTTCTGTACTATCACATAAATTTTCTTCAACTAACTTTAACTGGTACGATTTTCAAAATTACGTTATCAATTACTGTTCACTAAATCATATCGAACAAAAGTCTGAACAAAAGAAATGGAAGAAAGGTTTTTGCTTCTTTAACGATATGATTTCAACACCATATTCACTGCCTTTGATTCATCGATTATCTAGTAATGTGAATGCTACTATTCGTGGGTATCAATTTATTGCATTAAATAACACAGCCGAGTGTTATTACGCTGGAGAAGCACTACAAAACTGCTTACAAAGTTGGGGTGATTGTGATAGTGGTGTCGTTATCGTAAAACAAAATAGTAAGTTTATTGCATCAATCGAAGTATTTAATCATGCGATTGTTCAAGCTCGATCTATCGGCAATCAGCGTATAAGTAAATATGATGGATTAAAAGAAGTAATCATAGACTGGTCCAAATCAAATAATATCAAGTGTCCATTTGATAAAGATGAATAAAGGCATTATCACAATATCGATAATGCCTCTTTATTATTTAGTTGCTAAAAGATAATACTGATGGGCAAAACCATGAGCTCCGATTTCGGATAATGCATGGATACCTGTTTTCCCTAGTTTAAATTTACCAATCACTAACATTGGCACTTCATAGGATTTACTGAGTTGTCCTATCACATTCATCTCCATGAAGTGAAAATATTCATGGCTAAGGATGAGATTGATTGCATCATCCATAGATAACTGATTCTCTTCTGCCCATTGTGCAATGGACTTTAAATAGAGGTTAATTTGATTGGTTCCGGACACATAATCACTGAAGTATCTCTGATTACCGACAACGTAGTCGGTATCTTTGTCATTTAACTGTAGTCCTGATTCAGCGCAAATCTTGCGGAAGTCATAACTACCATTAAACTTTGCGAATACTTCCTTTGCGGTTTCCTCACCCTTTTTCCAAGCCTCATCTACAATACGCTCCTTATCTTCTTTCTTAATCTTGTTATAACAATAATCATACGTAAGTTCTTGATATGCAAGATCTTTGGTTGGGAAAGGATATGTAAATCCTGGCATATTAGCCATCAACTCTCTTTGTCGCAATCACAATCAGTTTTGTGTCTGCAGCGATACCGCTTAATTCAACACCACCGATCGACTTTATCTGTTCTGCATTTTGTAAACCAGATAGGTCAATGACACGCTTTCCTAATACGATATATAGGTTTGGTAGGTTTGCACCACCATCGTTATATTCTGTTAGTTCTTCAATCATCCAATCCACATCTGCTTGCCAGCTTGCGGCTGAAGATTGACGTGACCATGCATTCTTCTTTTGAAGACGAATAACACCTTCATCATCAATTAAGCGTAGTGGTTTTGTTGTCTTCTTAACAAGACCAAAGAGTTTCTTTTCTGTGATGGTTGCTTGTACTGTGTACATACTGCCATTTTCTGCAGAAATTTCTAATGTTGATTTATCAACATTTAAGTTATGTGCAACTACATCGAGTAACTCTTCTTTTGTTAGTTGTTTCTTAAGACGATCTTTACTACGTAATTCAGTAGCACCTACCGCAATTGCACGAACGATATTACGTTGTGTATCAACTTCGACAGATACTTCAACTGTGTCTGGTGATGCGCCGTTTTGAATTGCTTTAAGTTCTGCTTCACGACGTACACTGATGATATCTTCTTCAGTTGGATTGGATACGGAACGTTCTACCATATCACGAACCATCGCTAGTGCGACACCAATTGTTGAGATAACTGGAGCGTTCTTTGCAATCTTGAATTGATGATTCATTGTTTCAGCTAGATGTGGCACAATGCTAGCTGCACCTCCTCCACCTCCAACGAATAATGTTGTACGTGGATCCATCTGATAGTCATGCATTAAGTCTTTGACTACCTTACCATTCTTTTCTGCTGCGTATGCCATTACCTTCTTCGCAGTTTCTTCCACAGATAATCCCATGTTATCTGCGAGTGGTTGCCATGCTTTACGTGCAGCCTCTACATTACCATATGCATAATCTTCTGGATGTACATAACCTGCAATGTTGGCAGCTCCTGCCATTGTTAAGGATACCTTTGTACCATTACTACATTCAATGTATGCATACTCAGGGTCACCATTCATTGGTTGAATTGTTTTTAATACAGGATCTACGATTAAACTTGGATCTGTATATACTTCATATTCAAGGTTTGCGATATGAGCAGATCTTGGTCCGATATTAATAGCCTTACCATCTTTAATTTCTACCATTGATCCACCACCGATACCTACGGTACGTACATCAAGAGAATTTAAATATGTCTTATGTCCACCAACTTCAGCGTACTTGATCATAACCTTACCATCTTTTACGCATGAAATATCAGTTGATGTTCCACCTACTTCAAAGAAGATACCATCTGTTAATTTCTCATACATCAAAGCACCCGCAACACCAGCTGCTGGTCCTGATAGAATTGTTAGGATTGGACGATTTCTTACTTCCTCAACCGTCATAACACCACCATCACAACGCATAACCATGAGTGGATTCTTAATGTTTGCCTTCTTGATTGATTCATCTGTCATTGTAGCAGCTTCTAACATCTTAGGCATGATACTAGCGTTTACAACTGCTGTACGTGTTCTAATCTTTAAGCCATATAACTTGGAGATATCATTTGTGGCAGTTGAAGGAATATTCTGTTCTGTACAATGCTTGATAACCAAATTTTCATTTGTTGGATCATCAACAGAGAACGCCTCAGCTGCTACGATACTCTTACATCCCTTTTCTTGTAGGGATTTGATTGCTGCGATAATTGCTTCATCAATCTTTGATGAATCTGATGTATCTACAAACTCATTTTCAGAGTAGAGATACTTTCCTTTTGCTAATTCAATGTTGTCAATTGCTGTATCACTCTTTGATTTTGCACCTTGTAATCCTTTACCAAGTGTTATAACACCTACCTTTACAACATCACCTTCTAGCAAGGCATTCGTTGCCTGTGTAGTACCATGGGCAATAAATACAACATCATCTGGTTTGATGTTATATTCATCCATGATTTTATGTAATACTTGAACGATACCTGCAGCTACACCCTCTGGTGCAAAGTGTGTTGTAGGAATCTTAACAGTTCCAATCAACTCATATGTTTCGTTGTTAATTGCAACCGCATCTGTAAATGTACCACCAACGTCAATACCTATACGAACTTTCATATACCCTCCTCATATGACTATCTAAAATCAACACAAGTTAAACTTGTACTCATTTTAAATAACTGAGGGTACTTAAAAAATAAGCACCCTTCAGTTTTATTTAATTGAAAAATAATACGGCTGATAATACTACACCAAATACTGCGATTACCCATAGGTAAGGTAGTAATTTACGTGTAATGCTGTTGACATCTACTTCACAGAAGTTTGCTGTCCAAACGTTCTGTGTATTTGTTGGGTCACCACAACCCTGGATACGTTCTGCAGATAAGAATGCACCCATAACTGCTAGTGGAGATAATGTTCCTAAACCGATAATTAACGCTGCGATACCAGAACCTAAACCGAATAAGTTCATTGGTCCACGGTAAAGTGCTAATGGCGCAAGGAGTGAGAAGAATAGGATGTATGTAACCATAGACTTAGGTGTTACAGCTAATAAGAATGGATTGAGAACTTCTTTTACCATTGGGTGTGTAACTGCTAAGTATAGAATACCGATACCTACCATTAAGATTACTGCTGGACCAGCATCTGTGATACCGTCGTAGCATGTCTTTGTAAGTGTGTTCATTGCCTTTGCGAAAGATGTTGATGTGAAGATTAACGCCCATGCAATACCAACCATGAATGCAGGACATACTGGAACCTTAAGACCTGCAACAAGAACGATTGGGATTAATGGTGTAAACATTGCTAGTCCACCTCTAACACCAGTTAGTTGTGTTGTCTTAGCCTCTTGCTTAGTTGGAGCTGAGAATGCAAACTTGATACCGTTCTTCTTGAATTCAACGAAAATCAAGATTAATGTAGCTACTGCTGTAGCAACCATGAGGTACATCTCAAAGTTACGAATCTGATCGATTTCAAGTGAGAAGATACCTGCAAACATCTTCCAGTTTGCGATGTTGAATGTTAAACCTGTTGTGAATGACATTAAGAAGATTGATGCTGCTGATAAAGCAGGAACACCGATAGAGATCAAGATTGGTAATACGATAGAACCAACCATGATGATGGAACCAAGCCCATTTAATGTTGTGAAGAGTAATGCTACCGCAACACAGAGAATCAGTGTTACAACTAATGGCTTATCGCCACCTAATTCGGCGGATTTCTTAATGATATTTTCTGTAATACCTGTCTTGTTCATTAATTGACCTAACCATGAACCGAAAATAACCGCCATGATAGCTGCGCCCATACGAACAGTTCCAGCTTCTAGAACTGCCTGCAACCATCCGATTGCTACACCATCAGCGTTTACACCAATTGCTGGAACACCAGCAATCAAGCAGATTACAACTGCCATTAAAGGTAACGCTAGTAATGTAGGAATCTTTTTTGTCATCATCAATGCTGCGATGATAACGAAGGCTAAAATAATTAAAATACCTTGAAGCATATTCAAATTCCCCTTTCCTATATGAACACGACAATTGTCGTTAGTTCCTAAATAAATAACAATTCATTTCTTACTTTCTCTGCCATACGTGGCGATAAAGTATCCGTTTCTTCTGCGTGTACCTGTATGAGTTCCACATCTTTATTCTGAAGCTTTAGTTTTTGATAGAACTGAAAATCCGTACCCATCATAAAGATTTTTTTGATATCAAACATCGTACATAGCGTATTCAATAACTGACTAACTTCCTTTGTGCCTGTGTTTTCTGAGAGCAGCTCTTTACAGAATTCTGATCGTAGTGGAACTTTCTGTCCATCAATCGTAACCGTTGTAAATACTTTCTCACCTACCATCACGTGTGCACAGTTTACTTTTTCATGTAGTGTTTCTTCATTGAATGCATTGGTGATTGTAAAACTACTGCATGTTTCTTCACTAACAGGAATGTGTAGTTGGCTGTTGAGTGCTCCTTGTAAACTGATTGTTGCTGATGCATATCCTGTATCGTAAATCGTATTTAAGTCACTTGGCTGTACATCATCATGCAGTAATAAACCAATTCCACGTATATTTTGTTCTGCGTGTGTATTTACAGTTTCTACTAAGAGTTCAAACAAGTCATTCCCCGTTATTCTCTGTTTCGTAATGCATGTTGAGACAAGAGTTTCCAAACACATATCGAATAAACAGAAGAAGACTGAACGTCGACTGATTTCAAATACCGCAACACTTCCAAATTCTGCAGCGATAGATAAATCTTTACGACTTCTACCCTTTTCAACTGTCTGTGTGCCTGTTTCCACAATGACACCTTTGCCTAGCAAATCTCCAACAATTGAACTGACTGTACTTGGTGATAAGCCCGTTTCTTGTGCAAGCTCAATACGTGAAATACTCCTTGCTTGCATGATCTGTTGCATGACTAAATTGGTATTCTGATTTTTAATGTCTTTTAAACCCTTCTTACCCATGCAAGCTCCTTTAATTCGGACTCCGAAATAAATCGTACTTCTAAAATACACCTAACTTTCGATAATTGCAATATAAATTTGTAAACGCTTTCTGCTTTCATATTTAAAAAGTACTCCTGTGATAGAGTACTTGATATTAATTAGCGATATTCACCTAACTTTTCCGCGATATCTTTGCCATCTAATGCATTGAGTGCCGTATTCGTTTG
This sequence comes from uncultured Solobacterium sp., assembly GCA_938041275.1. Lineage (GTDB taxonomy): Bacteria > Bacillota_I > Bacilli_A > Erysipelotrichales > Erysipelotrichaceae > Bulleidia. Next base: position 3,061 of record CALISH010000018.1, on the reverse strand, counting down.
GTTTGCCAGTACTGTAGCCATACCTGCTACTTCACCCATGTCAATGCAGGTTGGAATAATTCTAACACTTGCCTGCATCAAGAATGTTGTAGAGATACATCTACCTGCCACAACGAGGTTTTCCACTTCATTGGTGACCATCGCACGATATGGAATTTCATAATAATCACCTGGTTGATAGGAAATCTGGTGTACCAAACTCTTATTTGCGGAATGGACATCGATATACCAGTCACCACGTGCAACTGCATCTTCGTATCTAGCCTTTCTTGGATAGTCTTCTTCATGCATCAAAAGCTTGCCTACGATCTGCCATGATTCACGTACACCTAGCATATTCGCTACCTGCACCAAATAACAATTTTCAAATCCAGGCATCATTTCCTTCAAGAAACGAACCAGACGGCGAATACACTGGTGCCCATATACGATAGCAGCAGAACGCTCTAACGCATGCGTATTGTTCTTTAAATTCACTAAGTGTGGACAGTTAAATGACATGACACCTGTCTTATCAGGAATTGTAAAGTTTTGGAAGTAGTGTAAGTCCTGTGGAATCAGGATACCTGCTTCTACACCCTTTCGGAATAGTGGCTCCATCGCAAAATTCTTGCCAGCTACCATCGCCGATTCAAACTGGTCACCCTTAATACGATGAATACTGTAAGTATCATTCAGCGAGAAAACATATTCACGATATTTCTCAATATCAATACCACCCACTTCAAAACGCAACGAAGTAATCTGATTATTACCCTCTTCATCACCACACAATACCTCTACACCAGATAAGCGTGATAACACCGCATCACCACTAGCATCCACAAACTGTCTTCCGCCAATCGCTACTAAGCCTTCTATCGTATTGGCGATAACATATTTAATCTTTTGATCTTCTAAAATCACATCACAGACAGACGCATCATAAAGTAACTCACCACCACAACTTGTATAAAGATTTTCCCACGCATCTGCCATCGCTTCAGCCGAGAACCATCTTTGTGCAGTTCCGTGTTGGTCACGTGTCTCGCCATACTTCTTCATCTCATTTTCCAAATCATAGAAATTTTGATGATGATTTGTAAACGAGCGCATCATCGGTGTCACAAGTGCGTTTGTGGCACTACCACCAAGGCGAATCGCCTTATCAATGATTAAAGTTGAAAAGCCATTCTTAGCTGAAGTATAGCCTGCAGAACTACCCGCACTACCTCCACCGACAATGACAGTATCATAGGTCTTTAAAACCTTTATCTCTCTTGAGCCATATTGAATTTTTGTTTGCATAATTTTCCATCCTTGTATTTGTTTTTAGTTATGCCCCAAAAAGAACAGATTGTCAAATACTCTTTGAAGTGTATACAATAAAACCAACAGGAGTAAAAACATATGAATGAAAAAAATAAACAAATTTTAGACGCAATCAAAGGACAATTGATTGTCTCTTGCCAAGCATTACCTAGCGAACCATTGCACAGTAGTTATATCATGTCCAGAATGGCTTATGCGGCTTATTTAGGTGGTTCTAAAGGAATCCGTGCCAATAGTGTCGAAGATATTCTAGAGATTAAAAAGACGGTAGATTTACCAGTCATCGGTATTATCAAGATTGATTATGAAGATGCACCGGATGTGTACATTACACCAACGATGAAAGAAGTTGATGCGTTAGTAGAAATTGGAGTTGAAGTCATCGCAATGGATGCCACAAAGCGTACACGTCCTGGCCAATTAGACCTTGATACCTTCTTCAAAGCCGTACGTGAAAAATATCCTGAGCAGTTATTCATGGCAGATTGTTCCAACATAGAAGAAGGCATGCATGCGGCCGAAATTGGTTTTGATTTAATTGGTACCACAATGGCAGGCTACACAGAATATACAAAAGGATGCAGCTTACCTCCATACAGAATGATTAAGACACTTGTAGAACAGTGTGGTAAGCCTGTTATTGCGGAAGGAAACATCTCCACCCCTGAACAATGCCGTCATGCGATGGATATTGGTGTCCATGCAGTTGTCGTAGGTTCCGCAATCACAAGACCACTTGAAATTACCAAGAAGTTCAAGGCGGCACTCGATGCGTAAGATCATTACTCTAGACATCGGCGGCACAAATATCAAAGTTGGTATTTTCGAAGATGAACTACTTGTCCAAGAAGCAGAAATCCCAACACTTGCCAAACAAGGCGCAAAAGCTGTGATTGACCGCTGTATTACTTTTATTAAGCAATACATGCCATGCGATGGTATCGGCATTAGTACCTGTGGACAAGTGAATAACAATGATGGTTCTATCCACTACGCAAATGAAAACATGCCAGGTTATACAGGCATGCAAGTAAAGAAGATATTCGAAGAGGAATTCAACGTCAAAGTCACAGTTGAAAATGATGTATACGCCGCTGCCCGCGGTGAAAATCAATACGGCGCAGGCAAAGGCTATAAAGATTTCATCTGCCTAACCTATGGCACTGGTATTGGTGGAGGTATATATCTAAATGGTCAACCATACTACGGTGCAGGGAAATCTGCAGGTGTTATGTTAGGTGGAATGATATCGCAATCATCAACAGTCAACAAACCATGGGATGGCAGTTACGAATCCCTGGCATCCACAACCGCACTCATCCAAAATGCACAGAAAGTTAATCCATGCATTACAAATGGAAGAGTACTATTTGAGCATTTCAACGAGTCTGAAATCAAAGCAGTCTTAGATGCATGGATTGAGCAGATTGCGATTGGTTTATGTTCTTTAACACACGTATATAACGTACCTCTATTCATTCTTGGTGGTGGTATTCTTGAACAAGAATATGTATTTAACAATATTAAGAAAGCATATCAAAAATATGTAATTCCAAGCTTTGATGGTGTACAAATTCATCAAGCAAAGCTTGGCAATAAAGCTGGCATATATGGAGCACTTGCATTAAATATCAGTAGATAAAAACAACAAAAAAGGAGTGAATTGAAGTGAACCCCAAAAGTTGGACAACAACTTTGAGGTGACCCCTAAAAGTTAGACTTTTTACGAGATGACTTTGGTCATCTCTTT
>CALISH010000017.1 GCA_938041275.1 uncultured Solobacterium sp. | reverse complement strand
TGGATATATATTAAAAGAGATATCATGTGTAGATATGTTTCCAAATACAATACATACGGAGACGGTAGTATTGATGTCAAAAGTTGCACCCAGTGAGTAAATAAAGTGTAGGAAATAAAGGCTTATTCTAAGGCTATCGTTAAAGGATATCGGTAGCTTGGAGTAAGCTATTTTATTTGAGAGAAAATAAGGTTGAGTGGGAACATATCCATAGACATAGGGAATGGATAACAAGAAAAAATGCATCCACTTGCACCCACCTGTAATTTAAAAATTGTAAAATGGTCTAATTAACATTACAACACAATTAAGAAGTAAGTATACTAAAATATTGTTGGAGAATCTCTATGAATGGAAGAAAAGATATAGCTGAAAATGTAACAGTAATTCAAAAGCAGAGAGTTATAAAAGATTATACAGTTGGGATATATGCTCGTGTAAGTACAAGCCATAAAGCACAAATGGATAGTTTAGCTGCACAAGTATCGGGATTGACGAGACTAGCCGCGGCACATAGAACATGGTTTGTTGCGGATATTTTTATTGATGTAGCATCTGCCAAAACAGGTACAACAAGATCAGAATTTAATAGAATGATAAGTGAGTGTGAAAAAGGGGATTTAGATATTATCCTTACTAAAAGTCTTAGTCGCTTTGGATGTGATGCTAAAGAGGGATTGGAAGCCATCAGAAAAATACGAGCAGCAGGGAAAAGAATTATATTTGAGAAAGATAAGATAGATACAGAAACCGTAAAAAATGAGCTTCTGATTAGTATAATTGAAGCGTGTGACCAAGCCGAAAATGACTGGAGAAGTGAAAATATACGTTTGGGCTTGAAATATAGGGATGAAGATAAAACCTCGGGACTCTATAACAGAGTATGCTATGGATACAAAAAAGATAAAAATGGAATGCTTATTATAGATGAAGAAGAGGCAAAAGCTGTTAGGTATATTTTTGACTGGTATCTTGAGGGTTACAGTATTGGTGGAATAACCGATAAACTGGCAGAGAAGAAAATAAAAACATCTAAAGGGAAAGATCGATGGAGTAAAAGAGCGATTGAATCTATGTTAACACGAGAAAAATATACTGGTGATGTGGCAATTGCAGATTCTGGTGGTTCTGATAATCGATATTTAAACAAGGACCATCACGAAGGAATAATATCCAAAGAACAGTTTGAGGCAGTTCAGCTTGAAATGGAACTTCGTAGCAATATTGAAATTGGGGAAGACGGAAAGGCTAGAAGAAAGAGAAAGAAATATAGTTCGAAGAGAGGTATCAAATTATGATGAAAAACTTAAAATATAAATTAGTGTATTCATTTATCGTATGTTTTAGAAAAGTTATGGATATTTTATTTTTTGCTTATGAAATCATAAGGCATCCGATAAAAAATATTTCAATATGGTTAGTAGGATTGTTGGCGCTACTGATTTATGGAAATCTATCTATAGAAATAAAAGGAAAAGATATGTTTTTGATGTCTGTTGGATTGGTATCAATAATTACATTTATATCGAATTTTTTAGAGAAGCAGACGATTGATATTGATAATAAAGATAATTTCTACTTAGGATATAATATAAAAAAAATGAAATTTCATAATAATTTTTGGATTAAAAGATTTAATGAACTTCCAGTTAAACTTCTGTTTTGGGCAATTGCTATTATTCCGATTATCACAATTTGTGTTGAATTAGAATACAGATCTAGAATATTAAATGAGATGGTTGAAATAATGGTTGCACATATTAAATACATAGATTCAATATGGCTTGCTGCATTTATAGTTAGCTCATGTTATTGCACCGCACTTTTGATAGAGTCAGTAGATTTATCAAGAAAAAATTTCTCTCAAAGTTATTTGTATAAAACAACTAATAACTTTGAAAGGCACAAAATTAAAATTGAGATAGAGCAGGATTTTAAAGAAATATTTAATAATATTTTCAATATTAAAAACAGATTAGGATTAGAAAATAATTTTTATAGCAATGTTGAAAGAGTCATTAATTACATTGTTAATAAGGGGAATGCAGTTAGTGCAAGTGATTCTGAAATTATAGAATTTTATAACATTGCGTTTGAATGTGAAGGAAATAAGATAGATGAACTACTAAACAAAATATATAAATATGCAAAATGTAAAGAAGATAAAAAGATAAAAATTTTTATTGATACTTATATGCTTAGCAGTATTTTGAAACAACTTCAACTGTACTATCATATAAAATGGAATACGATAACTAAATTACATGTGTTACCGTCAGGGATTGTGAATATTGCAATTCAAGATTTAAATAGATTGTTGCAAATAGAGATGCAATTACATCAAAACGGAGAATATAAAAAAATATTCTGGGGAATTTGTGGAAAAAAATATTATTTTATCGAAGATAAGACAAAAAGTAATTTGTGCATTTCAAGAATATGTGAAATTCTAGAAGAAAAGTTTAGAGATATTAATTTCCTAAATCAGTATAATGATATAGATAGGTTGATGAAATTATTTGATGTTTTAAATAGGGTAGATAGCCAAACTAAAGACAAGAAATATTTTTCGCCAATATTTAAAATTTTATTTGAACATATTATTGATGAAAGAAGTAACGAAGATGATTTTGTTAAATTATTTTATGATAGTATGAAAAATAAGTACTTGCCAGAATATCTCATTAGTGAAAGAAAGGAGGTTAGTAAAAATATATTATTGAGTGGAAATTTGATTGCAAATAACATTTTGGAGTATCTTTTAGATTTTATGCAATTAGAAGATATTATTGTTGTATTGATTTTTAGACTCGCTTATTCAGAACGTTCTGGTAGAAAAATAATGACAATTGATGAATTTAAAGTTTGGAGAAATGCCATCAATAAACTTACAGTAAGAAAGGATATTAATTGTTTAATAAAATCAAAATTTATAGATGATTTGTGTAGTGAAATTTCAAATTCATATGTTTCTCATTTTATATTTGAGAAATTTATTAAATGGATGTGGTCTTCATTGTTTGAAGAATTTAACGAAAAGAAATATGAGGAATTTATAAAACTTGGTGAAGAAGAAATTAGAAAAAATTTTAGTTTAGGTAGTTATATTATTGTCAGATTGCTATTATGTAATTATTCTTATAGGTCATTATGGACTCATGGGTTTAAAGAGGAAAATAAAAAGCAAATAGAAAATGAACTAAGTAGTATTAACGATATATTAAACATAGAAGGCGTATATATTTAATGTCTTCAAATAGCCTAATCTAGATTTCTATAACTGGATTAGATAACGTAGATGGGTTGTGTCAATAATCTTTCGCAAATTCATTTGACATCGGCTGTGCACAAGTTAAACGGCAGCTTCGCGATCAGTTTCAGCTTGAAGCTCCTGATCGAATAAATGCTGCATGTTCAGGTATCGTTTGCTTCC
>CALISH010000016.1 GCA_938041275.1 uncultured Solobacterium sp. | reverse complement strand
TCAATACCAGGTATTAGAAGTAGTGCGACTTTTATTGTGTATGATTTAACTAATAAAATAGTTCTACGTGTTGGTGGATCATCTCATGCTATATTGGGATATTGTAATTTGACTAATGTACAAAATCCTAGAATATTTAAATACGACAATGATATTGCAATAGATCTATCAACATTATCCACAAACTTAGTTATATATGGTGATTGTCTTGCATATATTAAATATAATAGCAAAATACCATCATTTATGACTAGTGTACCATTAGCACAACGTCAGTCTGAGACATTAGCTATTAGTAAAGCACCATCAATAGCCGATGTTGGTAGAATACTACACCAATCTATTACAATTAATGGTGTAGCTTACGATACTAATACTAATATTGACCTACAAAGCACACAAACTTTCCCTACTACGACAGTTAATGGTCAAACATTAACTATTGGTGGTAATAATACCATTACAGCTAGAGCTAATGGTGGTAATGCTGATACAGTTGGTGGACTATCTACTTCTTCATTTATTACCACAGATAAATTGGTAAGTTCCACGTATAATAAGATTCCAGTATTCAATTCTGATGGCCATATTGTATATCCAGATGGTTCTGAAGAATGGATTGTTAAATCTTAAGGAGTCTTATATATGGCTAAACTAACCAATATGGTATATAGAATTAAGTCTTCAGATGGCACAACACAAGACTTGGCTCTATATACTAGTAAAGAAGAAATAGGCGGAATGGCTAAAGCTATTAAACTTAATGATGGGTCTACAGTATACTATGCTATCGGTGATACCACATCTAAATTTGCATCTAAAAAGAGATTTAAGATAGGTGGTAAGGAATATGCAGCATTAACTGAGTCTGAAAAGAAGAAAGATAAAATTAGGAAAGTATATATCTTTAAAGCTGGTGAGCATAGATTTAAAGTACCATTCTGGGCTAAGAAATTACGCTATACTATTTGTGGTGGTGGTAATGGTATTATATCCGTGAATGCCCCTATATTAGATACTATAGAGAAAGATGGGGTAACTAATGCTAAGAGTATAATGATGGTTCGTAAAGTTAATGAACCTATGTATGCCGCAATACCGCTTATGGGTGAAGCAATAATGGGTAAACCTACGTCTATGTATGTAGAGACAAAAGAATATGACGATGATTCTAACGACTATTATATAACTAACGATAGTACAAGAACTGTAAACACTGCTAATAGACGATATAGTAATGATAGTTATCTTATAGGCGACAACCATTGGATTAAACAAACAACTGATGGTAAATCTAAGGGGTTCTCCGTATATCAAGCTGATACTAAAGCATATGATAATATAGTACAGAATATCAATATTACGCCAGTTGTAACCAAAAAAGAAGTTGTTATAGCTCCAACTATGATAAATCCTGATATTAAAGATGATATTAATTATGATAAATTAGCTAAAGATATAACTGCAGGAATAACTATGCCACCATCAACTGGAACAGTAGAAAACGAGGGTGAATATGTAAGAATATCTGCTGTAAGCGAAAATACTACATTTACTGTATACAATAAAGGCTTTAGAGCGTTATATAATGTATACCCTATGTCTGATATGGTAACGGTTATGGGTGTAGCTAAGTTTGTTAATGAAACAATGGCTAAGTATAAGGTTAATCTTGTAGATAAAGATATATACCATGATGAAAATAATATATATATGATATTTACGTTCATCATACAAGCCTATATCTATAATACATACGGCTCATTTGATGTTGATGACTTATATTCTGCTGGTATTGCTATGTATAGAGATGGATCTACACCACCATCTAAAACAGATTCTTCAATTCAGTCTTCATACAATTCAGCATTTAACCAATATAAAGCTAAACCTAATACTTATAAGCAAAGATATGATAATGCAACGTACTACGCGCGTAGAAGATTCTTAAGTGGGACTATATTCGACTATGATTATATAATGCAGCTTAAAGAATCTGGTACATTAGACAGCATTATTAACTCAACAATATTATCTAATATGGATTTAGTTGATGGTGCATATGATTTCAATAAAGGCCGTTATACTGCACCTAAATTAACAGAAACGTGCTTAGGTGCTAGAGAAGTCATATTCGATATTCAATGTTTAGACAACCAAACTAGACAATTATCAGTCAAATATGGTGGTTCTCTTGTCTTAGGGTGGGATAAATACTTTGATGATGCTTATTGTTATGACATCGAAGATATAGATATTTACAGAGCTGAAGAATTCACCAAGATATTCAACCCATTAAGTGGTAATATAGTTCCAGACCCATTAGATGGTCAAGAATTAACTGGTACTTGGGATGTATCACCTGGTGAAAATATAGTCATCAAAGTTGGCACTCATGGTAAACTATATACTGAAGATATGGGATTTAAATTGAACAAATACTTCCATGACCGTGAGGCTGATGGTATTTGCATCCTAGAACTCGAAGGGGACTTTAAAGATGTAGATGATATTGACAACTATTTTAACGACCATATTAATTCTTTAACACCAGACCAATATAATCAAATGCTTATGTTAGACCCTATGAGTCGTGATTCTTATAATAAATATTTTATGATCAGGGATGATAACTACTCTGGTGATATTGACATGTCAGCACAAGATGTATTTTCATATAATAGATCGAAAGTAAATACTAATGATAGTAGACTTAAATTTGTCGATGGTATGGCTAATAGTAAAAATATAAATATATACTACTCTAGTAGACTCCAAAATGTACATAATTTACCAATAAGAGGTGGCTATACTGTTAACTTATTTGGTTATGATATAGGAAAAGCTAATGATAAATTTTTATTCCATAATTTTATAAGCGATTACGATAGTATTAAAATGGGTATAGCTGAAGACCTAGTATCTAATCTAACTGAATATTTAGTTGAAAGCAATCTACACAGAAGCATAATAACCGGTAGAGAAACTTATAGTGATAAAGAGCATACGTTTATATTTAAGAATGCTAATAAAATAAATTACGCATTTAGTTTTGATAACACAGATGGCGAATACATTCTACCTAAAGTTAAATTAAACTACAACAAAGCTTTAGATGCAAATGGTGTATTAAACTTTAGAGTTCCTAAAGAGCTAGATTATAGATGGTATGTGTCGTTAGGGTTATATATAAACCCATCTACTGCAAAGAATATTGGTATTAATGAACGACTATTTATAACATATCCTGGTGATAATGCTTTAAGGAATAAAAAAGTTAAGATATTTAAACCATGGGTTACATACGACCAATCCAAGGCATATGTAAAATATGTAGTACCTAAGGATTATACAACTAATTCGCTCGTTGGTATAGTACCATTATTAGATAAATCTATAGATAATGTATCTATAGATGTAACTAATGTTAAAGATGAACCATATACATTAGCTCCTATAGTTTCTAGCAGTTTTGGTAAAGTACAGAACGTGCATATAGTAGATAACTCCGGTATAGCAGAGCGCAAGTTTAATGGCATATTTAATTATGCTACAAAAAACTATTTAGGAGTTGCTACATTAGCACCGACAACTATGGTTAACTTTGCTATAGGCTCGACTGCAGATTTAAGTGATATCACGTTAAATACATCCACAATTAAGGACTTTACTGGTGCGTTTAAAGATTTTAATGGCAAATTTCCAAAGAATATCGATTTGACTAGTTGTACTAATTTTTCATCACTATTCTATAGTATAGATTTGGATAATATAACCATGGATAGTTTTGCAGATAGTAGTTATATAACTACCAAGGTTAATTCAGATAAACTAAGTTTAGAGTCAATGTTTACAACGTATATAGATCGCGATATATCATTCGACCTATGGGGCTTTCTAGTAAAGAAAGTAAAATTATTAGAAAAAATCAAAGCACATCCTAGAATAGATATGTCCACTATGATGTATGGTGTTAAAGGTATTCCTTTCTTTAGTATTTATGAACTATTTATGGCAGCTCTTGACGATTCATATATTTTATCAGAAATTGAAAGAAAGAGTGGGTTATATAGGTTTTGCGCGGGATGCCACATTTAAAGAATTAGAGGTACCAATATTTAATAACGCGGTTATTAATGAATATTACATTAGGCAATTTACACTAAGTCAGTGTGGTACAAATGGTGTTGGTAAATTGGTATTTAGACAACTACCAATAAATATACAATCTTTAGATGAATTAAAGAAGGCTACAACTGACGACTCCGTATGTGGTAATTTTTTAAGCTCTTATAAGCCAGATTCAAGTACTTATAAATTACCAACTACTATTGTAGTTAAACTTATTAGTTCGTACACTTCTATACCAAATACAACTGAATCTATCGAAGCTATTAAGACTTTCTTAAATGCTACATACACTACACCAAAAGAAAATATCTCTGTTATTTTTGAATAAGTTATTCCCAGTATAGTCATTGACTATACTGGGATTTCTTTTGTATAACGATAACTACAGCTATATATTATAATTGTATAGTGATGACCGTATCACTGGCTTATATTATTTTTCTAACTAAGGAGGTTAGATATTATGGATTACTATATTATGCAACAAGCGATGTGGGCTGTAGCGCCTAATGAAGAAACTGAGACACAGTATTTAACAGCTTATGATCAGATATTTATTGGTAAAGATGTAGCAGAATATTATTTGAATATTGGATTTAAAACTAATGATGAAATTAGTAATATTATAAATACAATTAAGAATACAGATTTGAAAGATATTGTGGTTGATACATTAAATCAAATCAAAGAAATGTACCCTAATTCTGCCATTATAGCAATACTGACATTAGATGAGGATACATGTGTAATTATATATGATTTCCTTATTAAGGCAATAGCGATCGATACTATTACTATTACAAATAAACATTAGGAGGCGTTTATTTATGCAACGTTATAGAATTATAACTGATACATACTTATTTAATCATGAAGATAGTCTAATGGATCAGGATCCATTTAGAAAAAACTACTTGATAGATGATGTTGATGATATTGATTATGCCGTTCAATTTGAAAAAGATAAATTGATAAGACTTTATGGAGATGAAGAATATCCTAATCCAGATTCTGATCTTAATGCTGAGATTAATGAACTTTTGGAACATATTGAGTATTTAGATAGGCCACATAGTATAACATATGTTGGTCCAGACCGTGTAGTTCATATATTTGTAACTTTCGAGGTATAACTATGAGTTATTATATTTTACAGCAATTGGTATGGTTTGTAAAAGCTAATGAAAATACTGGTGCAGATTTTGTAGAAGCCTATAATAAAATATATTATGGTAAAAAAATTGCAGACTATGCAGCAAAACGTTCATCTTTGTCTGATAAAGAAATCGACAATATCGTCAATAGTATAGATGATACAGCGTTGAAAAGCAAAGTAGAATATGCTTTAGATTCAATAAAAAAGAATAACCATAATGCTTATATATTGATAATGAAAGTTGTAGAGGGACAATGTGTAATCATGTATAACTATACGATTAAAGCTAAAGTTGTTAAGAGTATAGATGAAATAGAAAGAGACTATGTTAGAAAAACCGAAAAATAAGGAGGCTATATTATGCCAGAGTTATATAATGTAGTAAAAGAGGTATTTGCTTATGACCCATCTACACAAGGTATTGGTGGGTATGTAACTATGGAGTTCATTGGGCTCCATTTATCTCTAGACGAAGCTGAACGCCTATTATGGGCATCTTCTAGAGTATCCATCGAAAATTATTCAGCTAACTATATTGAAGTAGAATCTGAAGTTACTAAGGTTTTAACTGAACGTAAAGAAAAGCTAGAAAAAGAATATGCTAATGACCATGGTACATTACCACACCACGAATTCTATATTCAAGGTAATATACTGCATCATTGGTATATTTCTAAATACAACAAAACTTCTGTAGATATTAATTAGGAGGATGATAATATGTCTGATAAATACATTGTTGTAAAGAACACATTCGAATATGATTACAAAGAACAAGTAATCACTACTGACGATTATGAAACAGAAATAGATAATAAGATCTATAGCTTTGATACAGGTAAGAAAGTCATCCAAAATGAGTACAATGCTTTATATGAACAAACAGAGCTCAAAGATGAACCTGAAACTGAAGAAGATAAAATCCGTACTAAAGAAATGGACGAATTAGAAGACATCTTAACTAATAGTGATGACTTACCTGGGAACTTTGTATTCCGTGGTAAAGACAAAATTTATCAATGGTATCTCTTTGAACTAGAAGAAGATGACGAAGAAGAACAAACTGATTCGGATGATAAAGAATAAATAATATATTCTTAATATTAGTATCACATGATATTAAGAATGGTGTAGTATACTGGGTCTTTTCCCGTATACTACATTTTATTTTTTTTGTATTAATAATTTGAGTTATATACTATAACTGTAGATAGATAAGTCTATCAAAGTATATATTTTATCAAGGAGGTTTATTATGGAGTACGCTATTTCTAAAGAAGTATATGAGTACAATCAAGAAACAAAAGAATTTGAATTAATCCCTGGTGGTATTGAAAATGTAGTTGCTAATGGATTAACTATGAAAGAAGCAGTAGACTTTATTGAGACTAATGCTAAACCTGAGTATCTGACTACGGTTGATATACCATGTAATGATCCTCATGAAGAATTCTTAGGTTTTAAATTACAATGTAAACTGGATAACGAAGGTAATGGTAGAGCCATGAAAGAAGGACATCGTGTAGTACATTGGAGAATCATCCCTTGTGTTACACCAAGTTTAGAAGACAATCAGTAGGAGGGTACTTATGAATGTAAAATATTTAATTATAACTAAAGAGCTACGTTATAATCGTATTAAAAATAGGTGTAGTTGAGAAGCTTTGTAGCGTGGTTGGGTATGAACCATATGTTTATCCTAGCAAGGAATATGCTATTGAAGAGCTATCCAACTTAGACATTGGTGATCTTTCTGATGGTGAATTGGTAGTAAAGATTAGCCAAATACGTAAGCACTTAAAAGACGTAGATAAAGATATGCTAGATGTCTTTAATGATAGCATACGTGTCCCTAAAGATCCAGAAAATAAAGAATCTAAACTACAAAGCGTCGCTATAGACAGCGTTAGTGGTGTATTAGTTATTAGATGGTCTGAAATAGCCGAAGTATTCGAAAAACGATAAGCTAATAGAAATTTGGTTATATAATATAAATATGTATCCAAGAAGTATGTCTATTGGGTATAAGTATATTATGCAATTTAACCATTTCAAATTATTAATTAAGTAAGGATGTTTTATAGAAAGCATAATAAGTGTTTTATATATGGGTACGCCAATAAAAGTGTACCCATATTTTTTATTTGGTATAAAAGAGTTTATTTTATTAAGGAGATCTAAAAATGAAAAAACAAGCAATCTTTTCTACGATTATTGCGTTAAGTTTATCCGCCACATGTTTTGCTGGTGGTGTAAATAATACTATTCAAGGGCCATTTGGTGCTGATGCTGTAGGTAAATCAAACAATGTTGCAGGATCTAGTGCATTTGCAGCTGGTTATAATAATACTGTATCAGGTAGCAATGCAATCATATATGGCAATTCTAATACAGCATCTGGTATCAATTCTATTGCTGGTGGCGAATACAGTAAAGCTGCAGGCCGTAATAGTGTGGCTATCGGCTCTTCTGCACAAGCTCTAAAAGATAATAATTTTGCAATCGGATCCCAAGCTAGAGCAAATGGCGAAAATGCAGTAGCCTTTGGTAATGGTTCGTATGCTGAAAATACAGATACAATAGCTATAGGTAAAACTACTAAAGCAACAGGAGAAAAATCCACCGCTATTGGAAATACAGTAACAGCATCTGGTACACGGGCTGTAGCAATCGGTTCTGATATCAAAGCCGAAGGTTGGGCTGCTGTTAATATTGGTATCCAAAATTATGGTGCATCTGCACACACCACAATTGTAGGGTCTAATAATAATATCGATCATACAGACCATATGGTAGACCCTGATGGTGATGTAGTTGTAGGTACTAGTAACACTATCCAAGATGGATATTATGGTGTAGCTATTGGTAAAAACAATCGTATCGATAACGCCGATTATGCTGTTGCTATCGGTAATGATACAACTGTAAGTGTAAATAAATCAGTTGCTATTGGACACGAAGCCAAAGCAGATACAGTTACAGGCACAGCATCTGCGAGTATTGCAGATAAAACATATAACTTTGCAGGCAACACCCCTATCGGTACTGTATCTATCGGTACTGCTAGTAAAGAAAGAACTATTACTAATGTAGCAGCTGGTCGTGTATCTGATACATCTACAGATGCAATTAATGGTAGTCAATTACAGGCTACAATTAATGCTATTGATAAGAATCATAAAGATATTGTAGATACAACTAGAGATCTACATGATCTTGGTGATATTGTGCATGAACACAATACAGCAATTGCTGATAATACAAAATTGGCTACTGACGCTATGACTGAAGCTAAAAAGCATACCACTGTAGCTGCTGGTGATAATATCAATGTATCGACTAATACAAATGCTAATGGTAGTAAAGAATATACTGTATCTCTTAAGAAAGATATTGCTGTAGACAGTGTTAAATTCAATAATGCTACAGACCCAGTACATAATTATGTAAATAAAAATGGTATGATTACATCTGCTCGCGATGTGGTGGCTAATTATAACGCTAATGGTGTATATATTGAAAACCGTAGTAATTTTACTAGTGCAACACATGATGTTAATGGTGTAACAGCTAGTTCCAACAATCGTCATGTAGCATTCACTACGGATGGTATCGATGCTGGCAATCAAACTATTACAAATGTAGCAAAAGGCGTTAATGATAATGATGCAGTTAACGTAAGCCAATTACGTGACTCTGAAACCAATATTCGCAATACTATTAGTAGTGCAAGTGATGTTGCAGTAAATATGGCAAATCATTATACTGATTTACAAACAGCTAAAGTCGGTGCACGTGCTGCAGCTATGGCTAACTTACATTATCAAGACTTCAATGCTGATGATAAATGGAGCTTCGCTGCAGGTTATGGTCACTATAAAGGTCAAAATGCTGGCGCATTAGGCATAGCTTACCAACCTAACGAAAACATCATGATTTCTGTATCTTCTACTATTGGTAGTGATACTATGTTTGGTGCTGGTGTATCTATGAAGTTTGGTAAATCTTCTAAAATGAATGCCAATAAACAAGCAGCGATGGCTAAAGAAATCCAAGAGCTTCGTGAAATTGTAGCAGCACAAAATGAAAAAATTAATATGCTAGTAGATCATATGTCTGATAAAGTTGAACGTGTACGTTAATAAAAATAATACTCGTGATAGCTATGGCACTATTGTAAAATAGTTTATATAAGAAAAGAAGTTCTACAATGGTCATTGACCATTGTAGGCTATTTTCTTTTTTGCAAACTTAAGGATTTGAGTTGTATATTATAATTGTAATCAATAGTCAGCTATATTTTCAAAAGGAGGTTTTATATGCTGACTAAGATTAAAGCGATTATAATTATAGTCGCAACTTTCCAAAATATTGTATTTGGATTTACCAGCCCCACAATACAAATATACTTTATGTCTCTAGTAAGTGCCAGTACATTAAGTATGGCAAACTTATTAGATGCTGGATTTGCTGGTACAATAAATAGCTTCCTAAGCAAGAATTCATTTAGGAAGTTATTTAAGAAGTATGCTCCTATAGTGGGCTTACTTGATGCGGTAATATATGCCGCTATTGTGCTATTCTCGGTAGACGATCCAACTATACGGGTTATCGGTATAGCAATCTCCAATGGTACTCTTGCTACTATCTGGGGAGTTATGTTATTGGATAGTATTAATAATGCTATCCATGGTGACGACCTTACATCATTCAATAGTTTGAATAAGTCTTGTTGCTTATTCGGATCTCTATTGGGTGGCGGTATAGGTTTTCTTATTGGGAATGGATTAGATATCAATACTGCTATTATACTACAAGCAGTAATGGTAGCTATCAACTCCCTAGCTGAGCTTTACGCATTCTATAAATTGGATAAAATTATAGAATCGTAAAACTCGACTATTATAGTTGTATACTATAATTGTAGTTATAAGGTATTATCTTAGGACCTCTAGGAGTTAGAGTGACAAATACTATATGTATCTTGATCTCTAATTCCTAGGGGTCCTTAAATACCCATTTTTCTTTTCCGTTTTCTATGATATTGAGCAAGGTTTAGGAGGTGATATATGAAAGAAAACCAAATAGTATTTTAGAATCCTACAGTGTATTTAATTAAGGAGGATCATCGTGAAAATTATAGACGATGTAAAGAGGGATCTAAGATTCCTCATCGAATCAAAACTAAATAAAGAAAAGGCAGTACAAACGGTCGCTAAACTATATGAGAAAGAGCGTTTAAATCAAGACTCTATCTCATTATGGTACGATCAAGTACGTAAAGATATTCCAAGTTACGTACGTCGTACTGAAGAGCCTCAACTATGTGATATTAAGAAGTCAATAGTTGGTGGCAAAACTATTAAGGGTACTATCATCACCCATGGCAGTAAAAATAAAAAGAAGAGCCATAAAGATGGTACACCATACTATAAAAAAGGAGGTGACAGAAGATGGCATAATATCGTAGTAGGTGGTACTATGCTATTAGCAAAACGTAATATCAAGTCTGCTAAAGCTTCTATAGCAGCATCCTATAAGTTTATGGAGCTTATAGACAATGATGAGCCTAATCCGGAAAAGGCTATTATTGATATTGTCAATAAAGACTATAGACAAGAATATACTCTAGATAATAAGAATGATATTCTTACTAAGTTTGCAAGTGATTATATTGACAATAAGGCTACGTTCCTAATCATGCCTAAGATTGGTAAAGAGATTGCCGAAGGTCGTGAAATTGAACGAGTGGCTCGTAGGTACGGCATTACAAAAGAAGACATCTATGATATGGTAAAGAAACATAGTTTTGTATTCTTTGTATTCTACGAACTTGGAGCGTTAACTTTCTTGGAAGGGATGGGTGAATATGGAAAAACCGATTATAATTCCAAATAGTTATACGTATAAGCAAATAGCAGACTTTGCTTATATTGCTGAGTCCTTAGGCGGATTTGACTTCATGGCTAGAGATAATAAATCTAAATGGAGCCTAAATCAACTATGTCCTAATAGCACACAGTTACAGGTTAAATATCGCAACTTCGAAAGCTATTTAGAAAACCTAGGTATCACTCTAGATAAGTTTATGAAGTTAGATATAAAACGATATTTTAACTTAAGAAATGCTGGTGCTATGAGACACTCTAGCTATCTAGCTAATGTATTCTTCAGATTCTATAATCCTAAGTTAACTGAGAAACTATATGAGTATTATGAGACATTTCAAGTTAATGGGCTAACTAAACCTGGGGTTAAGACATTCTTCAACTATAAGGATACTCAACTTAAGGCTATAGAACGAGCTTATAGCTTTGGTAAGAATACTAAAATGCTTTCTAATATTGAATATGATAATGAGTATGCATTTAAAAAGGCATCCGCTACACATATACTATTCACCAGATTCTCTAATATTAGAAATGAGTTCTTCCAGCATGATAACTTAAATATCGAAGCATCTATTTATCTTACAGGTAAGTTAATGATGCTAGTTATTGATAGAAAAGAAGACATGTTATATAGTGAGTTCTTGGAGTCTAATGGTATTAAAGAAGCTATGTCTGAAATCAGATATAAGACTCTAATTGCATTCTATAAGAGATATCGTAGTCTAATCTCACGTTACAGAGATATTGTAGATGATTTGAACGGTGATAGTGATTGGAAGCATATCTTTTATAAATATGATTTAGAGAGCTATGGGTTAGAATCTAAAGAGAAATTTATTGATTGGTTAGACAGAATGGTTCCAATCAAAGCATTAGTTAAGCCAAACAAAGGAGCAATATAATGAAAGAAAGTATCTTAAAAGATCATGCTAATGGCATGATATTAGCGGACATCGCTAAGAAATATAAAATCAGTGCTGAAGAATTAGTAGATATCATTATCGAAAGCGGTAGTGAAGAAATCACTACAGAAATCTCTAGTGTAGATTTTGATACTCCAGATAACACTGAAATACAAGAACAAGTACCTGGTGATATCATTCTATCAGTTATACCTACAGAGCAAGAATCTATACCACAACACTATATGCCAACACACAATGATGTGTTTATGGATTTAATCATATTTGGGTTGAGTCTCGATGATGTATGCTCTAAGTATGACATCACTAAAGGTGATGTAGGTATAATGCTTGAGGAAATCTATAAGGAATTATCTGATAGAGTTATTCCTATGGATGATATCAAAGAGGCTATTAAAAAGATCTGTGCAGAGGTTTATCTTGCACGTTTCAATTAAGGAGGAGTTAATATGGAAGAACGCAAATTGAATATGAACATACGTCTCCATCATTCACCAAATGAATCATGGAAGACAACTATGGAAATTCTAGATCTGGATAAGCTTCGTATCGAAGGTATATCTAAAGGTAGAGACTTTATCATTTCTGAACCACAGACAGTAAAGAAAGATTTAAAGTCAGATTCTTCCATCTTCTCTTCAAAGTACGGGGCATCTATATCTGATGATAAAGATGCTTATAAGGATAGATATCGTTGTGAATGTGGCCACTATACTGGTAGACTATATAACAACGAAATCTGCCCTTACTGTAATACTAAGGTTAAGTATGTAGATGATGATCTTAATATTACAGGGTGGGTTGTATTACAAGAGCATGTAATCATCCATCCAAACTTATTTAAGAACCTAGAGAAGTTAATCACTCCAGCAGTTCTTAAGGACATCCTGACTCTAGATGTAGAGCTAGATGAAAATGGATTCGAAGTATCTAAAGTTAATGAGAAAGTCAGAAAAGAATCTGGTGAGTATCATGGCATTGGTATGATAGAATTCTGTAAAAGAATAGATGAGATAATGGAATACTTTGCTCGTAAGAACAAGTCCAAGAAAGACAAGATAGCTAACTATGAGTTGCTACTAAAATATAGGGACAGATTGCTTACGCATTCTATTCCAGTATATTCTCTATTCTTACGTATGGTTAATCTTCAAGGAGATAAGTTCTCTTTCAAAGGAGCTAATGCTATTTACAATAACATTGCTAAGTATGCAGCATTAGTAAACGGTAACCGTACAGTAATTCAAACAAGAGACCAATTTAAAGATGAGGCTCTCTTGAATATCCAGTATCTATATGCTGGGTCTAATGATTCTTTGTATGATTCTGTCATCGAAGAATTAGCACATAAGAAAGGTGCAATCCAATCTGCATTAGCTGGTCGGTATAACTTTACTGGTCGTAATGTAATTATTCCAGATGCGACATTACGTATTGATGAGATTAAGCTTCCATATAACTCATTACTAGTTTTATTGGAACAAACTATCATTAATATCTTAGCTAGATCTTATAATATCACATACAGTGATGCTCATAAGAAATGGTGGAAAGCCCAAACTTATGTAGATCCAGTTATATTAGATATCATCAAAGGTATCATTAAATCCTACCCTAGAGGTATCCCATTCATCATCAATCGCAACCCAACTATTAACTATGGTTCTGTGTTACAAATGTATTGTATTGATGTATTGGTAGACAGTTTCACTATGAGAGTTCCATTACAAGTACTTCCAGGTATGAATGCAGACTTTGATGGTGACTGTTTAAATATCACTTATCTTATCAATAAGGAATTCGTAGCTAGATGCGAAGAGTCTTTGAATCCTAGAAATACTATGATGATTTCTAAGAACAATGGACGATTCAATTCATTCATGAACTACTTCAAGGATACTATTGTAAACTTGAATAGCTTCTGTAATCTAGGTTTTGATACTTATACTAAAGATGAGATTGATGATATCAAAGCTCTTATGGGAGGAAAGTAATGTACTCTGGTAACAATTACTTTGCAGCTAGATCCGAAGTATTACAACTAGGTGAAGCAGTAGTAGTAAAATCTGAGTTACACGATATTGATATTCCATGTCGTGTAGCCTTAATAGAACCGAATGATCCGATGCAAGGGTACAATACATACTATCTTGTATCAGATTATTCGGATTTGAATGATAAATTTGATCAACGCATTGGAAACTTCCATTGCGTTATTATTGATAAATAGGAGGATATTATTATGGGTGGTACAACTTATGGTGGCTTCTAATAATTAATATATGTAAGGGGTAGTCTTAAGGGCTACCCCAAACATTTATATAATTTTTTGTCATTTAAGGAGGTATTATGGCTAAGAAACCTTTTTATGAGTACCGTATAGTCACTCCAGTGGGCCCAGATAATGATGGTAATATACCTCTGATTGAGCTTGATATAAAACGTGATGATGATCCTGGTATTCATACTATATCTGAAATAAAGAAAGATAGAGAACAGCTACCTAGATCTGATAAAGATATCCCATTGACTACTGATGATATACAACTAAAAGTAGTACCTGGTAAAGACTTTGAAGTGGTTAATAGAGATGCGTTAGCTAAGATATATGCAGAACCAGACAAGTTTATTCCAATAGATATAGTAGAGCGAATGGAAAAGAAGATATATCGTAATCTCTGTGTTCCGTCTCATGTACATGCATACTCAGTATGTGTAGAGTTCTTTAAGAATTATATCTTATCACAGTTTAGTCCATCATTCTTTAAGACAGTCTATATTGAAGGAAAACATCTCTTCGATGATTGGGCTAAGTTGAATATCAATGATATGATTAAACGTGGTAAACCAGCTATTGCTATTATCCCTCAATTAGATACAGACTTTAATCGTGATGGTATTGATGCTAATAACTATGACTTGACTTATTATGCTAGAACGTTTAATTATAGAGATACATTTTTTAAAGATAGAGAACGTGATAAGTATATTGCTATAGCATTTGAGCAAATGCTTATGAACTTCCAAGTACGTATTAAAGTCAATACTAAAGCTAAGCAAATAGATATTATGAAATATCTTAAGATGGCTCTTAAAGTTGGTGCTACGTCTGGTAAGTATCTTGATATGGATATCCATGTACCACAAGAAATGCTATTAGCGTTAGCACAGGATGTAGGATTTGATGTAGATCTAGAGAAGAAAGAAATCAAAGATCCATTCAAATTCCTAGTGTACTTGAATAGTAAGTCTGAAGTTCCATTTATCTATAAACTTAGAGCTATTAATGGCAGAAATGAATTCTTCATTAGAGCCAAAGCTATGTATACTCATATAGCTACACCAGATATTAATATAGATGATGGTGAACGTCAAGGACAAGTAAGTTCTAACTACTTTATTGAGTTTACTACAGAGATTAGAATGCCAGCACCTAAGATATATTGCTACTTTACAGCTAAGCATACTAATCTTATTGAATTTACTGATAAGTCTGGTAATATTAAGTCTTATGTAGCTAATTTTGCTAATGTACCAACATTGAATGAACGTGGTTGGGAGCAATTCTTCACTTTAGATTACGAAGATAAGAAAGATAAAGTATTAAAAATCAGTATTAATGACATCTTCGATGGTGACCCTTATATAAATAAATTAATAAAGTACTGCAAGTCCAAGTTCATTAGTCCATCTGTATTTATCGACTTTAAGATAGTTAATAATAATAAGATAGTTGATATAGACGTCAACTGGACTGATATGGTTATTAATACAATTAAACCTGTAGACTTTGAATATTCAGAGATAGTCGTTTATACTGATAAAGCATATATGAATTCACAATTATTAGCTATGGAACAAGACTCCGATTACCGTGTAGTATACAATAAAGAT
>CALISH010000015.1 GCA_938041275.1 uncultured Solobacterium sp. | reverse complement strand
CTCCTTCTAGCAATACAAGAAATGGTGTTTCACCATGCATGCATTCGGATAGTTCTTGATAGACTCTAGGACTGGCTTCCGCAATCAATCCACCATGTGTTCTTCCAGTTGCCATTGCGCTAATTTCTTCACGTTCTAATGGCATGCATGGAATTCCTTTTTCCTTTGCACGATATAAGATAAAGTTTAAGTCCTTATCATTTTTATGTTTATCATAGTAAAGTTTTTCTACTTTGCGATGATTTCCAAGAATAGCAGCTTTTACACTAACATTTCCTTCTAATAACATTAGCGTGCCCTCCGCACTAGGTCATTTTCACCTATTTCAAATGGAATCGGAACTTGTACCACTACCATTGGACGTCTAGAACTTGCAAGATACTCTCCCTTTGGGTCTTTGATCCATTCAACTTTGAAAGTACGCTTGTCTTTGCCAGGTGAAATCACTTCTAACATTTCACCAACATCAAATGCATTACGTGTCTCTAAGTAGGCTACATTTGCGTCTTGGTCGTATCCAGCAACCTTGGCTAGAAAGTCATGATTTACGTCCGCATCAGAGTATGCATGATAAATCAATGTATTTAATCCTGCCTCACCAGGATAGAACGCTGTTGTTGTCTGACGATTTTCAGCACGAGAGATTTCCTTTTTGTGATATGCCAATCTTTCTGGTGAAAGTGGTCCATCATTCTCTGCAATCTCATCGATCAGATGACGATATGCACTAACGACAGATGCGACATAATACTCTGTCTTCATACGCCCTTCAATTTTTAAGGAACTAACACCTGCATCCATTAATTCATACATGTAGTCCGCTGCTAGTAAGTCTTTAGAACCCATAGAATATAAAATATCTGTATTTAATTCTTTATCATCTTGGTAAACATGATATTGCCAACGACAACTTTGCGCACAACCACCACGGTTAGCATCTCGTAATGTCATACGGTTGGATAGTGTACATCTACCAGAGTAGTTTACACACATACCACCATGGATAAAGGCTTCTGTATCTACTGGACATTCCTTTGTGATTGCATAGATATCTTCGATCGAGCATTCACGTGCAAGTACTGCACGGTCTAGTCCTAACTGTTCGTGTAAGAACTTAGCTGTTTCTACATTGGTAATACTCATCTGTGTAGAACAGTGTATCTCTAGTTTTGGTGCACATTCACGTGCAAGTTTCATAATCGATGGTGAAGCAGCAATAATTGCTGTAACACCATACTCTTCTAACTTCATTAAATACTCACGTAAGCCCTCATAATCTTCTTCATGAGGAATCACATTGGTTGTGACATGGATATGTGCGTTATGTTGACGGGCAAATTCACATGCCTCCTTGATATCTTCCATCGTAAAGTTGGAAGCTCTTGAGCGTAAGGAATAGGATTGTCCACCAATATAGACCGCATCAGCACCATAACGAATCGCTGTCTTACAACGATTCAGATCCCCTGCCGGGGCTAATAATTCAGGTTTCTTCATCATAACTTTATCTGATCGTCTTCTGTCCATAATATCCATCTGAAACTGGTAATTCTGGATATTTTAGAACAAATTCCTTTCTAACACTCTCGCCATCTTCCCCATTAAGCACACGACGATACATACGTACCGCATCTAATAGTGCTGCTTGCGGAACATAGTTTCCATACATTTCAAAACGCTGAATGCCTGCGTTTGAAAAAGGCTCTAACCACGCAAACGATTCCTGTACAAAATCTGTATAGATCATCATACCTGCTTCATTTTCATAAGCTGGCATCATACCTTCACGCTTCTGTTCACGAAGATATAGATGATGGTTATGATGTAAAGGTTCTTCAATATTTGCGACTTCTTGATATGCCGTTAGTAATGGACGCTTGGAAATACTCATAAGTAGGTAACCAAATACCTGGATACCACAATGACGTACACTTGAGGCAATCTTTAAGATTTCCTCCTCTGTTAAAAGCGGTGAAATATTCACCGAATACATTCCTGTCGATAGCCAAAATTTTGCGTCCTCTGCAGAGGTTACTAAGGTTTCTGGGCTGTAGATGAGCTTATCTTCTAACGATAATTCCTTGGCTGCTTGATATAGACCGGGATCAGCAATAATAACACCATCAATCCCCATCTCTAGTAACTGTTGGATTTGTTGTTGTGCTAATTTAATCTCACTTTGTGGAAACAAGCGATTCATCAGTACAAATAGCTGTATCTGCACCACACGTGCTTGCGTTAATAGTTCTTCAATATGCGCAATCGAAAAAGTATGGAGCGAGCTAAATACTCCTCCTTCGAGTGCAACGATTACTTCATCAGCACCAGCTTCTTTAAGCAGTGCGATATCTTCTTTTCTTTCACATGTAACTGATATTTTCTTCATACCGCCCTATTATAACATGGATTTCAAGCACACTATTTGACATTGCACCTACTTATGCTATGTTATAGACGTAATTGGCGTTAAGTGCTGTTTGGAACGGGTCCCTACAGACGAAAAGCATAGCTTGCGGTCATTACAACTCCCATTATGTGAACGAAAACCTTTCTTCACAAATGGATGTGAAAGGAAGGTTTTTTATATGTTTAAAAAAGAATTTTGGAATTCATCCGCATCAAAACTAAAATCAGTAAAGTATCTTGCGTTAATGGGTGTATTTATTGCACTCAAGATTGTAGCTTCTAATCTTTACTTTCCAGTATCTGAAAACTTAAAAGTAGGATTTGGCTTTGTACTACTTGCAATTGAGTCATCCATTCTTGGTCCAGTTGCTGGTGCACTATCCGCAATTATTACAGATAACCTAGGTTTCTTCTTAGGTGGTGGCGGTGTCTACTTTGCAGGGTACACCTTAACCCCAGTACTAGCGTGTTTGGTATGGTCATGTTTCCTATACAAGCAAAAGATTACTGTTGTTAAGATTATCATTGCAAAACTCATCAATTCATTATTTGTAAATGTTCTGGTTGGATCTCTTTGGAGTTCTATGTTGTATGGTAAAGGTTACATTTTCTACTTTACAAAGAGCTTCATTAAAAATTCTCTTTTATTCCCAATTGAAGTCATTTTACTAGTCATTGTATTCAATGCATTAGCACCTGTACTCAAGCGTTATAAGCTCATTGATTCATCCAACACATTTCCAATTCCTTGGTTTTAATTCTCGCCTGCTGTAACATCAGCAGGTTTTCTTTTTGTATGCACAAAACCATTGGTGTATAATTGCAATATGATAGAAAAACATTACTGGAAGATTAAGCAAGCAGCCTTAAATATAGATTTATGTGTTGTTTCCAAGCATCACAGTATCGAAGAAATACAATCCTATTACGACGCAGGCGAAAGAATCTTTGCGGAAAATAGAACTGCTGAACTTGTTTCAAAGGCAGCAGTTCTACCAAAAGATATCGCTTGGCATTACATAGGACATTTACAGCGTAATAAAGTAAAAGATATCTTACCTGTTGTATCCTGTATTCAATCGCTTGATAATATCGCTCTTGCGAAAGTTATTGAAAAAGAAGCGACCAAACAAAATCGTAAAGTTGATGTGCTAATTGAACTACATTTAGCTGATGAAGATACCAATAAGAGTGGATTAGATCCAGCTGATGTTGAGGTATTTACAAGCTTTCTCTTACAAGAATGCCCACATATTGCAATTCAAGGTTTAATGACCATGGGGCCACATACAGATGATGAAGTTCGAATTCATGAAGTCTTTGCCAAAGCACATGAAATCTTCAAACATCTTCAAGCATTATTTGGTAAACAATACTTCCATACTCTTTCTATGGGTATGAGTCATGACTATCCAATCGCAATTGAACATGGTAGTACCATGTTGCGGATTGGAACATATTTATTTGAGGAGAATGAATTATGACATTTACAAAAAAGAGCGCAAATCTAACTCCAATCGCTGATGCAGTATTTACTGTCGTTGCGAAAGCAAAGGAAGATAAGCGTATCAACGGTGAAGAAAATGTAATAGACGCAACGATTGGTACACTCTGTGATAACGATGGAAACCTCGTTGCACTCAAGTCAGTATTTGATCACTACGATACAATTGACCACCGCATCAAAGCTTCCTACGCCGCAAGTTTTGATGGTAACCCTAACTTTCGCAAAGATGTATATGAATGGGTAACCCAAGGTAACAACCTAAAACTTGCACATAACGTTGTCGCAACACCAGGTGGATCAGGTGCTGTCAGCTCTACCTTTACTTCTGTATTAGAAGAAGGAGAAACTGTCATCATCCCAAATATTGCTTGGGGTAGTTATCGTTTGATGGCTACAGAGAATAACTTAAAAATTGCTGAGTATGAGCTCTTTAGTGAAGATAATCACTTCAATATCGCTTCCATCAAAGAAACGGTTCAGAAAGTGATGAAGACGCAAGAACGTATTCTATTACTCATCAATGACCCTTGCGAAAATCCTACTGGATATACAATGAGCCATGAGGAATGGAAAGAAGTTATTGACTTTGTAAATGAAGTATCTAAAACCCATCCTATCATTTTAATGGATGATATTGCGTATATCGATTATGCTTACAATGTAGATACATCACGTAAGTATATGGAAACCTGGAATGAACTTAGCGATAACGCAATGATTATCGTCTGTTTCTCCTGTTCCAAAACAATGACTTCCTATGGCTTACGTTGTGGAGCTACTGTGATTCTTGCACAACAGGAAGAATCCGTTACAGAGATGAAAACAGTATTAGAAAAGAAAGCACGTGCTACTTGGTCTAATATTCCGAATGCTGCAATGGAAAACTTCAGTTGGGTTGTTAATGAAAATAGAGAAGAATTCCTTAAGGAAAAACAATCTTACATTGATTTAATGCGAGAACGCTCTTCTATCTTCTTAACAGAAGCAAATGAAGTTAACCTACCACATTATCCATATCGTGAAGGTTTCTTCGTAACATTAAAAATCTATGATAATGATTTATGCAAAAAAGTTCATGAAGCATTCTTAGAGAATCATATTTATACAGTGAAAGTAAACCACGGTATTCGCGTTGGTTTATGTTCCCTACCAAGCCATAAGATTTATGGTCTAGCAAAGAAAATGAAGGAGATTGAGGACAATATCCTCAAGTAGAAAAACTATGCCAGCTGCAACTACACATGTTGAATTTGCAAAGGATGTACTTCGTACAATGGATGAAGCACATGCACGCATGATTACAAACAAGGGAATGTTTTATCTAGGCTCTCAAGGCCCAGATATGTTATTCTTCTCAAGAGCTTCCCTATTACCAGGATCACTTAAAAAATATGGTGATTTAATGCATGATGAAAAGTGTGATGAGTTTATTGATTACTTTGATAAGTATAGCGAAAATGACTCTGATCTTAGAAGCTATTTCTATGGATTCTTATGTCACTACGCTCTAGATTCGACTGCGCACCCACTCATTAATGCAGTCGCAAGAGATACTCATATACAAACAGGATTACACGAAGGTGCTGCTCACGTTATCAGTGAAGCTAATATCGATGTATGGATGTTACACCAACGTGGAAGAAGCGAACAAAGCTATGATGTCTTCAACTTTATGAAGATTGATAAGGTATCTAAATCCAAACTTGGATTAATGTATGCAGGAATGTTCCAAAATGTATTTAATCTAGAAATCAAACCTAGTTTATGTGCAGAATCTGCGACAGAGATTGTTCGTTATACAAAGTTCTTATATCCAACAAAGTTAAAGTATGATTTATTATGTGCATTAGAGAAACAAATTAAAATACCACCCGTTTTATCCGGCATGGTATTGTATAACAAAAATGATTTTAAGGTATTAAACCTTGAACATAAATCTTATCCACTTCGCTATGACTTAACAAAAGAGATTCATGCGTCATTTCCAGAATTATACGGTAAAGCAGTTAACTTCGCAAAGCAGTTAATTGATACACGTAGTCCAGAAGACTTCCGTATCAACTTCAATGGTGAACCATACCAATAGAGTAGAGTGATGATAATCAATTTATTTGATTATCATCGACCCTCTCATCGCACCGTACGTACGGTTCCGTATACGGCGCTACACTTGTATTATCGTTTCTGACGACCTATTAAGTAGTATTCTATGGGGTTGACCAATCCAGGTCTATCCCCATTTTTCATAGAAAGTATCTTTGGGTTTAGAATAAAATTTATTACATCACCGTTACACTGTGCGTACAGT
>CALISH010000014.1 GCA_938041275.1 uncultured Solobacterium sp. | reverse complement strand
TCAATTGCCTTAGAAGATATTCGTAATCTTCGCAAGGCACTCAAAACAGAGGGAAAAGGCAGACAATCCAAAGTGACCGCAGAAGAAATCAGAGAGCTTGCCAAGTGCTCTGTCGGCGAAGATAACATCTCCATTGATTTGGAAGTAACATCTATCATCGCTATCATCAATACCAGAGAAGAGCAGATTCGTATTTTGGGAAAGAAAATAGAAGAATTCAGTCACAAGCTAAACTCTCCTATCATTTCCATCCCTGGCATTTCTCATATTTCAGGAATGACGATTCTTGCGGAAATCGGAGATATCAATCAATTTCAGAACACGGGAAATTTGATATCTTTTGCAGGAATGGATCCGCTTGTATACCAGTCCGGCAAATATGACGCTGCACATATGCCTATATCCAAGCACGGTTCAAGATATATGCGCAAGGCACTGTATCAAGCCATATTCACTGTCTGTAAATATTCTCCGACCTTCCATGACTATTATACTAAAAAACGTAATCAAGGAAAATCTCACAGATGCGCCCAGGGCCATTGTGCACGAAAACTTCTCCGTGTGATATACAAACTTCTTAGTACAAATTCTCTCTATGATCAAAATCATATTCAATAATTGATTTATCAACCTACAATAATCATTCACATAGTCAAGGCTACAAATGTAGTTGTTTTAACTGTACTCTATTCACGATTTAAAAGATCTTTTTTGAGATTCATCTGGATTTTTTAAATCTCACTATTTTTTAAAATTTCACTTGATTTTCTTATAGTTAAATACCTCATAATTCATAACTTTCACTATATGCATTATAGCACTTAACTACACCGTAGCCATATTGATATCTTATAGATTTTTTCCAAGTTAAAAGAACCTTATCAGATAATTATCAAAGTATACATACATGCATGCATATTTATATCAATTAACATTATTATTCAATGCTATATCTTTTTATACTTTTTACGAATGAATGTATACGTTATCATCATAAGGACTAATCCAACTGTACTATCTGCAAGTATAATATTTGCGCCTAGAATTATGCTATGACATGCACCAATTATTGTCCCTATCCAGAGCGGCAATGAGAAACAAAGCCACATGATTCCATTTGCTCGATTATATGCACAAACATCTGTAATCTCATCTTCAGGTACAGTATCACCAGCCCAAAACCACATCGGTTTCTTTCTCATCCAGGCATAAATCCCAATACATGTAAACAAAAGACTAGTAGGAACCATTATTATCAAGAAAAATAGATTACTCATATCTATCGCATCTCCTTGTCACCATTATATATATATTAATTACATCGCCAAAAAAATGCTATACACTTTTCAAAACATAAGAGAGTACATAACATTTTTTCTTTTTACCTGATTTTATCTAATATTACCTATTACGAGATTTTCCACGCTTTTCAAAATCATTATCAATACGTCTTTTCCAATCCTCACTTACATAACTGCATTTTCTTAAAACACCAATAGCATCATTTAAAACTTCGTAGTTTAACTCAGTAACTTCACTATCACAATTGAAATTAACTGCTATGCTTTCATCGATACCCATATAACTTGCGGCATTGACAATTGCATCAACCTTCATTTTTGTAATATCATTTCGAACAATTTGCAAAGGCATAAGAAACCTCCCTGCTAATAAAAACTTTTGTGCATATAAACTTTCTTATATTCTACTTCACTTCATATTGTTTTATATAAAACTTTACAAATATCATTTATCAGTGTACTTCTTTAAAATACGATATTCATTATATTCATAAAAAAGAGCCATGTATTTATAACATGACTCTGTTTACATCTATTTTTTACTTACTCTTCTTGAAGCATAGGAACCAATCCAAGCAGTATTGATCTTCTGATTGATTTTCCATACGTTCTCTAGCAGTACCACAGCTTCCAGCCGTTGGAACAATTACATCATCACCTGGACGCCAGTCTGCAGGTGTAGCACAATGGTCTGAATCTGCTTTTTGAAGTGCGAGAATAATTCTCTTAATTTCATCAAAGTTTCTTCCAGTTGATAGTGGGTAGTATAAAATTGTACGAATCTTACCGTTTGGGTCAATTACAAATACTGCACGAACTGCTTGTGTATTAGAAGCATTTGGCTGAATCATGCCATATTTGTTAGCAACTTCCATGCGGATATCTTCAATAAGAGGGAAAGTAACATTCACATGCTTCATATCCTTCCATTCAAGTTCTTGAATTCTGCGTAACCATGCGATGTGTGCATAGAGCGAGTCAACCGAAAGACCAACCAATTCAGTATTAATTGCCTTGAATTCATCAATCATTGAAGCAAATGTCATAAACTCTGTTGTACATACTGGTGTAAAGTCGGCTGGATGTGAAAATAGAATTACCCATTTCCCTTTGTAGTCATCAGGGAAGTTAATCTCCCCTTGTGTTGTAATCGCCTTAAACGCAGGAGCATCTTCTCCTATCAAAGGCATTCTTTCTCTAATTTCTTCCATATTCAAATTCTCCTTTCATATAATTTTTGAACATGTATCTTTGATTAATGATATTATCTGCTATAATTTACATAAATCATTGTATTATTTGCGATAAAAATAGGAGAAAATTCTATGGATACGATTATTTTTCAAAATGAGAGTTTACCCGTACAGGTAGAACTTGAAAATGTAGCTTTGCGTGAAATGCATAGTGAAATACTTCATTTACACGATAATGTTGAAATTATCGTTATAAATAGTGGGACTGTAATATGTTCAGCAGGAGAAGACAACTTTGAACTTCGGGCAGGAGATGTTTGTCTGATTAACCATAAACAAATGCATAGAATCTGTGCAAATGGCGAGGCTAGATGTGCTTATAAAGTATTAAATGTTGGTGTTAGTCTTCTAATGCAAAATCCACTCATCTATCAAAAATATCTCAAACCTATGATAGAGGATAACTCTTTCTCACATATTAGTTTTGATGGAAATAGTGGTGCAGCAGCTAAGATTGCGGAATTAATTACAGATATTGACGAACTCCTGCATACCTTACCAAGTGGTTATGAGTTACGATTAATCGCTCTACTACATCTTTTATTCCATGAAATATATCTGACATATGTTAATGAGCCTAAAAAGCCACCGATGGAAAATAACGCATTTATCCAACAAAAAATGATCGAATATATCTACAATCACTTTAACGAAGAAATTATTTTAGATGATATCGCTCACGCAGGTAATGTAAGTCGTAGCCAGTGTGCTAAGATCTTTAAGAAATATGCTCATCTATCCCCAATGAATTTCTTAAATAAACACCGCTTAGAAATCAGTCTTCATTTACTACGTTCTACCACAAATAGTGTTGCAGAAATAGCACAAAGTTGCGGTTTCTTTGACCAGAGTTATTTCAATAGACTATTCCTAAGAGAATATGGTTGTACACCACTTGCGTATAGAAAAAGCGGATGGACTACACCATCTATTTCTTGATGATATATAACCAATTTAGCGTAAACAAATCTATAATTAACACTCCATATAAAGTTTAAATTTTAGGTGTTTGAAAGGTACCCTAGCAATCATTCTTGGTTAAATGGGTTCCTTTTATTTATGTACAACACTTCCTCTACACAAGAATTCCCAGAATTGAATTAAGATTATTCATAAACAACTTTTAATACTATTTTTGAACTAAATATATGTTATCCTGATCAAAACAAATTTCTGCAGTATGATTATAAATACGATTCATCTCATTTAATTTGTTTATTATCATTCCAGTTCCTGGATTATTTAATAACGCAAAATCATAAACTGACTTTGTTTTTAACTCCGATCCATTATTTATGATCTTCTCACCATTATCTTGTAGAAATTCATCAACTCTACCTTCTTTTACATACGGAATGTTCCCTATAACTTTCCCAAGGGATTTACCTGCTATTCCAACTCCTTTAAGCACATATGACTCTACTACAAATCTACCTAGTTTTTCTAAATAGATTGAACTTCTATCAAATAGATCTCTATATTGAAATTGTCTGTCCAATATCTCTGCTTTAACCCCATTTATATATGTTTCCTTAAAATTTCCACTTAACATAATCTCCATAAACGATGACAAAGAATAGCAGTATAACGATAGACGATAATATTTAAATTTTTTCTCCAAATTATTATAAATTTTATTAATATCACTTTGGCTTACTAGTATTTTTTTCTTTTCTAGTAGCATTTCAACTTGTTTCTGATAAGTGAGCATATTCTTCCTGGCTACTCTTTGAATATCTAACATTTGCTTATGATTACTTGTTACAAAGTGATCGTTATCCCAGTTCAACGTATACTTTTTCGCCGTATTAATTAAAGTTTCAATATCTGCTTCTATTTCTGATTCTTTTTCAAATTGTAAGAATGAAATAATTTGCCTCTCCATTTCTTCAATTTTAGACAATTCTTTCTGAATAGAATATAACGCAGCTGCCATCATCATTGTAGAGGGATTAATTTGCTTATTAATTGTCTCTATGGTACCGGAAACAGAACTAACTTCAGCAAGTTTTGCTAATTTAGAGGAACCTTTCAACGTTGTCATTGCACCCCAGAAATTACCATCTTTAGCAAGTTTAAGAATATCACCTTCTGTAGCATTAACAACTCTATATAAGCCATCCGTTGCGAAAGATATATTCTGTGTAACTTTATTTAATACTGGAATCATAGAAGATATTACCGTGCCTAAGGCACTTATTTCTGCAATTGGAACACATATTGTGTTCTCTTGTATATTCGTAAGTCTAGTATCTTCTAATAACTTAGATGCATCTGCAAGTAAGCCTTCATTGACTGGCGTTTTCTGGATTTCTTCTTTTTCTTTTTTGATTATCTCATTCATATACCATTCCTCTATTATTAACATAATTTTTATAATACAATAATTTACATTTTAATTTTGCACTATTATTATACAAAATAAAAATTAGGATTCTGTAGAGAATTTATTATTCATACAAGATTTTTCGACACATTATAGCAATACTAAGTTATAAATATATAAAACTAGGATTTTTTATATGTTCTAGAATAGACAACAATTTGTACAACGACACATACAAGAATTAATACTGTGATGTATGCCAACATTTGTGTCATATCTAAATAACCATCAAATAATCTAGCTTTAAATGAGAATAGTTCTTTGATGCTTGTCACAAACATTCCTTGATGAACTCCATCTAAAGTTGTATTCATATGCTCTAGTAATCCATTAATTAAGACATTTCTCAATACAATTGTAATCTGACTTGCAGGAAAGATATTGCATATAGTTTGTATAGCTTCAGAAAACTGTGAGATAGGAATATATGCACCAATGATAAATCCCGAAACTGCAGATAATAAACCAAAGAACGCTCCACTAGCACTAACAGATTTAAGGAACAGTACTATAATCATGAAAATTGAAGTGGCCGAAATAGAACCCAACGCTACAACACCAAATGCTTTTAGAATATCAATTGTTCCTAAATATATATCACCATGCATGCAAATGGTAGCTAAGCCAACCGCAAGAATAATACCAGTTAGAATCACTGAAGATAAAGCAGCGGATACAAAGTAAGACAAAATAATCTGCCCTCTTTTCAGTGGTGTTGCAAGGATATCGTAATCCACCTTGTTTTCTCTATCTTTTACAAGAGTAATCAAACAGTTATAAGGAACAGTTATCATTGCGGAACCTAGAATACCTGTTAACAAAATTAGATTTGCAAACATGTCTTTATCATTCTTATCAATAAGTGAAGATAACCCCGGGAATTGGTTGATTGCACTATCCATCACATTTACAAATGTATCTTTCAAGAATAATAAATATAATGCCAGTACAATCATTGATGTTAGTAATGAAAAAATAATAGATTGTTTATCCTTAAAGAACAGTAATAAATTTCTTTTTGTTAGTCCTAAAAATCCTCTCATGTTATTCACCAAGCTTTCTACCTGTTAAGTTCAGGAATACATCATCCATACTTACTTTTACGATTTCATAATCCGTAATTCGATGACGATTATGATATACAAATTCTGTTAAATTAAATTCCTTTTGCGATTCTAACTTCACGATATAGTGATCAACTTCATATCTGTATGCAAAGTCACTAATTAACTTCTCATTTTCACAATCCTGTTGCGTGTACCAAATCAATTTTGTATTTGTATACTTATTCTTTAAACCTGCTGGAGTATCATTTGCGACGATATGTCCTTTATCTAGTATGACGACTCTATCCGCATCTCTAACTTCTTCCATGTAGTGTGTCGTAAGGAATATTGTCATGTGCTTCTCCTTACGAAGAAAATCAATATACTCCCATACTACTTTTCTAGACATAGGATCAAGTCCAGTTGTTGGCTCATCCAGGAATAGAATCTTAGGATCATGTAGAAGTGCTCGAATGATATCGACTCTTCTTCGTTGCCCTCCAGATAATTTCTCATAATTACGATTCCAAATACTCTCTAATTCAAAAGCATGCATTAATGGATTTAAACGTTCCATAATTTCTTGTTTACTAATACCATAGTAGGAAGCTCTCGTAAGAAGATTTTCTTTTACAGTTAATTTTCCATCTAGAACCGAATTCTGGAAGACAATACCTATATTCTCGCGAATCTTATCATCATCTTTTCCAAGTGTATAATCAAATATCTGTACATCTCCTTCTGTTTTATCGAAGATTGTACATAGCATATTAATCGTGGTAGATTTACCTGCACCATTCTCACCAAGAAAGGCGAAGAACTCTCCTTCTTTTACTTCAAACGAGATATGATCTACTGCAGTTGTCTTATCATATTTCTTTGTTAGGTTTTTTACTGTAATTGCATTCATAGTAATAACTCCTCCTAAATCTTTTTCTTTCTGAAAGCATCTTATCACCATGAATGAATAAAAAAAGTGCTTCTCTACCAACCTGCATATACAGGCTACTGAGTTGCACTTTTCCTTTAAAATCATCTATATTTATTATTCAATTCTTATTCTAAATCTTGTATATCTTTAATTGCCGTATTGATTTTTATCTCATCTGACTTTGCAATCCAGGCAGTAACAAACCATATAAATACATAGATAATACTGTACAAAACAACAATCTTACGTACATCAAACAAGTTTCCATACCAGTCAAAAAGATAACCGCATAGAACTACAATTCCGCCAACTGATATAAAATGTATTACTATCCTCATCCACATTACATTCTTCTTCAAACTATCTAAATCTAAGAGAAAATAAGTTGGAAGCGAACACAAAAATCCAGTAAAACATATTGAAATAGGAACATTCCAACTTAAAGTTAATGACTCTGCACCTTCAATATAATGTTGAAGAATCATCTGTACTCCAATTCCAAAAAGAATAGCAGCTGAAATCATAACCGTTTGGTGAAAGATAATTTTTGCCTTTTGCATATCAGATTCCTAGCCTTTCTTTTAATTCTTTTACATAACTTCTTGCGATAATTACCTGTTCCCCATTTAATAGCTCTGCGGTCATTCTTCCATTAATTTCAGATTTAACAGATTTAATCTTTCGAATATTGATAATCATTGCCTTTGCGGCTCTGAAGAAATTTCGAGTCAATTCACTTTCAAGTTCATATAGTCGATATGAAACTTCAAGCATATTATCCTTCGTATAGATATATGTTCTCTTGTCTATAGATTCAATATAATAAATTTTATCAATCTGACACATGACAGTCTGATCATTTAAACGTGCAGCAATCACACGACAGTTATTCTCAAGTGTATCGATTGCACTTTGAATTGTATCTGTCACTTCAACAACACTTACTTCAGCATGTTCATCATCATATGAATTCACTTTTTTAATTTCAACTTTCAATATATCACCACCCACATTAATAACTCTTACAGTACATCCGTTCCTTCATCTTAAAATACAATTTTATTTATAGAAAATCTTAGCCCAATCTTGTTTTGCGCTTAAGATACGAGCTACAAATACTTTGTGATTGTCAATGTAATAATATGCTAAATAACTTTCTATTGGCATATATCGATAAGATTTACCATCACTAGTAATCTCACCATATCCTCTACTTGAAACCAAAGGACATACTTCTGGGAACATTTCCAATGTCTCCAAAGCACTTAAAATTAAGTCTACTTTTCCATCAGCAGATTGCTGACTATAAAAATTTACAACAATATAGTTGTGAATATCATGTAAGTCTTTCTTTGCACTATCCGCAAGGAAAACAGGATATCGTTTTAAATTAGTCAAGATTGAATTCCTTTCTCACATCTGCTAGAGAACCGATCTTTCCTTGGGAAATTTCTTGATGTCCAGCTAAAATTTCTTTCTTTAGATCCTCAAAAGCTACATGATACTGTGTATCCTTTAAATCGCTAGAAACAAATTCCTTCGCATCAACTGTCCCATTTGCGATTTTTCGAAGAGCTGCATTCAGCACATCCGAAACTGTAATTTTCTCATCCGCTAAGATTTCTTTTGTCTTTTGATAAGATATTGAATCTGCACGAAAATTTACTACTTGTGTACTGCCCATACTAATTACTCCTTTGTAAATACAATTTGTATATACATAATAACATAGAAGAGGTGATGCAACCCAAAAATATCCATCATTGTTATGTATTTTGTTATTTTTAATCAGCAAATAGACACTATATTATTCTAAATAAGATTCCCTCCCCGTTCTCCAAGGAATGATTCATATAGATTCACATCTCTCCTAATCTATTATAATTAAGATAAAATTATGATATTATATTGATAATTAAAGGAGGTCGTTAATATGATTAATATTCGCCCAGTTTCTGACTTAAGAAACAAATTCCCAGAAATTGAAGAAACTGTTATAGGTTCCAACGCTCCAGTGTTCCTTACTAAAAATGGTTATGGAACGATGGTACTTATGAGCATTGAACAATACTCTGCACTTACAGATGATGTTGAAAGAAAGCTCGATGAAGCAGATGCTTTTACAACAAACTCTTCTATTCGCCTTTCTAAATCTGATGTCTTTGATAAAGTAAGGAACAGAATTGATGAACAAACAAAGTTATAAATTAACTTTTCTTCCTTTATTTGAAGAAGATTTACTTAAAGTCACGGATTATATAACCAATACGCTTCAAAATCCCAGTGCAGCTCACCGTTTAGTTGATGATATAGAACTGGCAATTGTTAAAAGGCTTGAAATGCCTCTTAGTTTTGCTCCCTATCGATCATCAAAGATTAGGAATCATCCCTACTATAGAATCAATATAAGAAATTTTTCGATTTTTTATGTAGTAATTGATGACACTATGGAAGTTCGTAGGCTTCTATATTCAAAACGAAACATTGATGAACTGATAAAATAATCATTCCTTACGAGTGGTTATTTTTTTCTAACGATTCCTCTTTCTACATGAATTCTCACATGACATGATTTGCATAATAATATCAAATTACTTTTAATAAAATTTCTACGTTCCGAAAAGGTTTAATATCATGTACTTTTGATATATTCCCTCTCAGTTATTTTTTTGCAAAAACAAGGCCTACTTCAGACTACCGATACCTTTTAACGATAGTCTTAGAATAAGCCTTTAACATCTAAACTTTATTTAATTCTTGGGTGCAACCTTTAACATCAAAACAACATTCTCCACATGTGGTGATAGAGTTCTTCTATAGTAATGGATAAGGTAATAAAAAGTAATTTTAGAATTTTAATGTGGAAATAAATATTAACTATAGTAAAAATTAGCTTTCTAAATACTCTTCAGTAATCGGTTTTGTACTCTAGTTTATAAATAAGAAATTCTGAACTGCATGAATGCTTTTACAAATTCCAGAGTCTAATCCTTTCTGAATATTTAATGGAATTTCTATAGTAACTTGATTTAATGACATAATTATAACCTACCTCTTAATTCTATCGTTCTAGTTTATTCAAAAATAAAATCAGCAATTCGTTTAGCAGCTTTTTCTGTTGCCACTTCAATGTCAGTTTTAGTCCAAGTGTCATTTACATAATTAACAAGAGATTTAGCTATTGGGAACTTACTACCTATATATCCATGACCACTTGTGATTGTATTCTCTCTTTTTGTTCTAAACCAAGCATCTCCAATTCCACGATTAATTTCGGATTCAAGGAGAATCTTATTTCCAAGCTTCTCAGCATAATCTCTAAATTCTTCCTGGCTTTCTAGTCTAGCATCTGACATAATATTTTCTCTATTCAAACCACTTTGCGGCATAATATGTTCAATATCAATATTTCCATTTAAATTAAAGTCCATACCTTTTTCCAATGAAAATAGGAATTCATTTACATAAAGAATAGAATTTGAAACTCCACTTTCAGTCAAAGTTTGTTTAACGTCTTCATAAACAAAATTAGTATGAATATGGTTCTTTATTTTTGATATAAGTTCGTCGATTGAAATTGAATCGACTTGACTGTACATCAGATTAATTTCTTCTAGGAAACCTTTAAAAAGTTTATGGCTATATGAGAGTTCAGATAATTCAATCAAAACTCCAAGTCTAAGTAAGTATTCCAGATATGTGTTGTCTTGTCTGAAAAATAAATAACTACTAACAAAAGGTCGTAAATTACCGTTTAATTTGTTTATCAATTGACCATTGATTGTATCAGATACTCGTTCAAATTTATTTAAGATTGTATTTAGCTCAGCAGTAAACAGAACAGCATCATTCAATAGATGTTTATTTTTTGAGAAAAAGGCTCTTATACCAGGATTTCTTCGATCAGCACTGTTTTGTTCTGAAAGTTTTACGAAAATATAGTGAGTAATTAACGCATTTAAGTCTAATCTAGATGAATCTGTACGTTGTACAATCTCTTGCCAATTTTTTTCGAAGTTTTTCCTATCTGATGCGTTTGCGGTGGTCTTAGATACGATTACTTCAATTGGGGTCAATGGAACACCGGTCCCATTTAAAGAATTGAAAATATTTATTGCCTGATCAGTATTATAACTTGTAATAGTAATCACTTGGCAATTATCAATAAAGTGGTTAGCAAAATTGATAAGAGTAAAAACATTCAATTCGTTACACATATTGTAAAAATATCTAAAGTTTTTATAAAAGTTGGTATAGCGGTTGTCTTTCTGGCGACGATAGATTTGGTGAACTCTATCTTTAATAGATATAAAATCTTTACCTAGCAAGATAGTAGTCATCTCACTAGCATATTTTTCTGAAATCGAATGATTTAGATACTTTATTCTATCATCGCTAGGATAATACAGTCCATCAACGAAATCATCTTTTTCGTCATCTGAAACATTGAAAAGCATTGTGACAATCTGCTCTTTAAGACCATTAAGACGTTTCACTAATCTGCGTGCATCAGTATCTAGAGTCGGTTGAAGTTCAATCTCCTTATCAATCTTCAATAAGATTGCCTTAAGAAGTAACATAAATGTCGTTGTTCTTTGCTGGCCATCAATCAAGGTTACTTCATGCTCTTCTCCAGATTCTTGAGCAATGAGAACAGCTCCAAAAAAATAATTGTCCTGGGAACTATCATCGAAATTTTCCATATGAAGATTAATATCTTCAATGAGTTGTTCACATTGTGGTACTTGCCAAGCATAGGGTCTCTGATAGGTAGGAATATAAAATTCTGATTTTTCAAAATAAGATTTTATTGTTTGTAAAGCCGGTTGAATATCGTTTCTCATTCAGATTCTCCAATAATTTTTTCATATGGTATTATATCACGAAAGCGCTAACATTTAACCTCTAAGTATATTCGAACTATCTAATGATTTAATAGCATTTTAACGATTACATTTTTTGAAAGATGACATGTCTTAGCGTTATAACTTGAAATCTATCTACACCCCTAAATAAAATTGTATCATCTAACTTCTACTTATCTCCCTGAATCAAACCTTGCTTAAGTTTCATTAATAGGGGATACGTTTATTCCCGTTAACGCCTAGTCTATGGTAATAACTCCGTACTCCCTAGGGTTTATGGAAATAGATTGACAGCCTATCAGGCTATCACATCAAAACACTAAACTTGTATTCTCACTCTGATACTTCCCCAGCACATAAGAAAAAGGCCTTTGCCATCACCTTTTTCTTCTAAAAATTGATATTATTGAATAATTTGAATTGACATTGAGTTTAATTTATTTAGGAACTCTTCTACATATGATTGTTGTAAAATTTTATAATTTTGATGATTACTATAATTAATTCCATTTACGCCTTTGATAACTTCGTATTTAAGATTCTCTTCTTCTTTAAGAGTTGTTGTAAAAATAATTTGGTTTTTAAGTTCAAAAAATTTATCAAAAACCTTTTTTCTCTTTCTGTAGAAAGATCCTCCGCTCTAAAGGAGTCTACGACTATTGGATAGTCATGGCTTAAAACTTTTGAAAAGGCATACATTCTTGCTAAATGAAATTGAGTTCCCTCACTACCAGAATAAGTCTTGTCTCTTGTAGTGAAAATATCTGTATACTTGTTCGTAACTGAAGAATCGATATATGTTTCAAATGAGTTCATTTCATCAACAATTTGTTCCAATAGCATTTTAGATTTTTCACCAATATACTTACCATTCAATGACATCAATTCAATTTTTCCATCGATACTCTCAATTTCTTTTATGATTTCACTGATTCTTTGATCATCGTCCTCAGTACCATTCAAACTAATCTTTGCAATCAATAATTCTTCAAGAGATATCTCCTCTGTTTCTAAAATATCATTCATTTTCTTTTGTTGAATAGTTATCTCTGCAGATAATCGGTTAATCTCTTCACTGTAAATTTGGATTTTTTCTTCAATAGATTTTATAATATGAGACCTCATCAAAGATGTAGATATATCAAAACTAAATCCTGCTTCTGAACTTTCATAAGATATATGATTTGACCCACAATCCATGCATGTAATTTGACCAACTTTCATAGTTCTATTCAAAGAGCGCAATTCTTTTAAAACTAATTCATTTTTCGTTTTTCGTTTAATTACATTATTTAAATCACTATTTAATGAAGTAATCATCTCCTTCACCTTCTCTATAACTTTTAATTTTTCACCCAAAACTAGTTTTCTATTAGTAACACTTAGAGTTTCTACCGCTAAGTTATTCTTCTTTAATATCTTATTCTTTTTTAATAGACTTTCTTTTTCTGTAATTAGCTTGATTTTTTTATTCTTTAATTCTTCAATACTTTGATTCATATCAAAGCTATTTTCTATCCCATGCATTGAACATAACATATTATAAAAGTCAGCTTTTTTTAGCCAACCGCTATTAAGAATATCATGAGTTATTTTTTTGTCTTGTCCTGTAAAGAAGACTTGTATTAATAGTTCTAAATCAGTCAACCTTTCTCTTCCATCTTTTATTATAATTGGAAGTTTATGAATATTTTTATCCCAATAGTTTTTATACTCTGATAAAGTATCAAATATGTATATTTCATTATCTTCTTTAATAACAAAATTGTTATTGTGTCTACATATCTCGCGAATCTTCCCTTCTAATTCTAATGTCAAAATGAAATAATATTCTTCATAAGCAAACGAAGCTGGAAAAACTGGCTTATTTCCCATACAATACAATATTGCTTGGATAATTATTGTTTTACCCTTATTGTTGTCGTCGCTATAAAGAACATTAATTCCTTTGCTGAATTTATCCTCTAAAAAGGCTTCTTTTGCATTCCCAACAAAAATTGATTTTATAATCATAGTTCTAGTCCATCCTTTATTTTCGAAATAAAGTACTTGAGAGATAATACATTAAAATGGCGACATCGGTTTTTTAACTCCACGTCCAATTTGTTAAAAATTGTATTTATATCATCTTCGGGATTATCCTTCACTAATTCATATACCCCTTCAAATAATTTCCAATAATCATCTTGAGATGATGAATCAAATAAAGCTTTTGAAAAATCTAGTTGACAGTCTTCAAGCATACTTTTTCTCTTTTCTTCAGGATATAAATTGTAAATCGGAGTAAAAGACAGAGGAAGCTTTCCCCCCACTACTTCTTGAGTTAAAATTCTATTTAACACTAACATTTTAATTTCTGTTACAGACAAATGTCTTCCATAGCTAATAGCTTCATTTGGTAAAGTGAGTGTAATATCTTCAACTACTTTATTATTTTTCTTACTAGCTTGTGCATTCATTATTTCATTGAAAATCGCAATCAAAACATCATCTTTAGGCATAATCGTGGGGTTCAATCTAACTATTTTTTTTACATACTCACTTTTTTCTTTATCATCAATTACAAAATGTACTTTACTTAGGAAAGTATTGATTTTATTATCTATAATCTCTGAATTATCAATATATGTCTTATTCAAACACTCTTCTTTTAGACCGTCTATTATTTTTTTTAATGCTTC
The DNA here is from genome assembly GCA_938041275.1 of uncultured Solobacterium sp. Lineage (GTDB taxonomy): Bacteria > Bacillota_I > Bacilli_A > Erysipelotrichales > Erysipelotrichaceae > Bulleidia. The sequence goes on along the minus strand of CALISH010000014.1, from coordinate 148 downwards.
CTCCTTAATATTAGATATGCCAAAACTATTTATATGATTATCTACCCTGACCGTATTACTTATTCCACCTAAAAATAAGATAATCTCCCTAGATAAAACAATAAGGCCTGCACTCATTGGAATTAAGATTAGAGTTACAACTGAAAGT
>CALISH010000013.1 GCA_938041275.1 uncultured Solobacterium sp. | reverse complement strand
ATCATCGGTTTATGGTTTGATGGTCAAAAATTTGATAGAGCAAATATACAGGGAGAATTTTCTGCTTCGATTTCTACGATGGCTAAGGAAACAATCGAATGGCTCGATGAATATTTTTCGGGTAAAAACCCAGAAATGACTTTGAAGATTTCTCCTAAAGGAACTGTATTTCAACAAACTGTATGGGAATGTTTATTAGCGATTCCTTATGGTCAAACAAGAACCTATAGTGATATCAAAGAACTGGTTTGCACCAAATTAGGAAAAGCTTCCATGTCAAATCAAGCAATTGGAACGGCTATTGGTCATAACCCAATATCAATTATTATTCCCTGTCACCGCGTAATTGGAAAAGATGGTAGTCTACATGGATACGCTGGTGGTATAGAGAGAAAACAGTGGTTATTACAACATGAAAAAATGAATGCATCATACTCAGAACACATTTTGAAAATGGTGTTAGAATAACTACATTCGAGGTGAAAATATGAATCGTAATCAAGAGATTATACGCACAAGTGTATTAGGAATTATCGTGAATTTAATGTTGGCGGGATTTAAGGTTGTAGTTGGATTCTTATCTGGTTCTATCGCAATCATCTTGGATGCGGTCAATAACGTATCGGATGCTTTTTCATCTATTATTACTATTATTAGTACAAAGCTTGCTTCAAAGAAACCAGATCATAAGCATCCGTATGGATATGGTAGAGTTGAATACTTAAGTGCACTTGTCATATCTTTGATAATCATATATGCAGGTATTACTTCTTTTGTGGAAGCTGTTAAGAGTATATTTCATCCGAGTATTCCAACGTATACAACGGTTGGGCTAGTCATCATCTTTGTGGCGGTGCTTGCAAAGTTTTCGATGGGAATGTACGTAAAAAAGACAGGCGAAAGACTAAACTCTGGTTCACTTATCGCCTCTGGTGAAGATAGTCGTATGGACTCCATGATTTCCGCAAGTACGCTTGTGGCCGCATTATTATTCATCTGGACGAATATTGATATTAGTTCTTATCTTGCGGTTGTGATATCCATTATGATTATCAAAGCTGGCTATGAGATTGCGGCTTCTACGATATCTTCTATCTTGGGTGAACGTCCAGATAAGGAACTTACGAATCAAATAAAAAAGTTGGTTATGACTTTTCATGAAGTACATGGTGTATATGATTTATTCTTGAATAATTATGGACCGAATAAGAATGTGGCATCTTTACATATTGAAGTAGATGATACGATGACTGCGGATGAGATTGATGAATTACAGCGTAGAATCGAAGATAAGATTTATGATGAAACACATGTCTTTGTAACAGCGATTAGTGTGTATGCATACAACACAAAGGATGATGAAGCAAAACATTTGTATAAAGAGATTCGAAAGATTGTTATGTCCGTAGAGCATGTTATCCAAATGCATGGATTCTTTGTACAGGGAAATGAGATACGTTTTGATATCGTCATTGACTTTAATTGCGATGATCGTGAAGCACTATATAAACGCATTGTTCAGGATATACAGGAACGTTATCCTGATTACCGATTTACAACAACTTTAGATAGCGACATCAGTGATTGATGTTGTTATTTTTTATTTTTAATCCATGAAAACTATGTGAAATGACCGCATATCATTTGACGTTATACGGGATTTTCCTTTAGGATAGGGCACATTGTTGAAAGGAGTTAAATGATATGAAAAAGAAAATAAATACGATCGTAGGATCAATTGGAGCGTTTGTTGGAATCTTCGTTTTCATCACTTATATCCCACAGATTATCGCAAACTTAAATGGTGTAAAGGGACAACCACACCAGCCACTCACTGCAGCTGTTTCTTGTTTAATTTGGGTTATTTATGGTTGGACGAAGGAGCCAAAGAAGGACTATATCTTAATTATTCCAAATGTTTTTGGCGTTGTATTAGGATTCTTAACGTTCATAACAGCGCTATAAATTGTAGTATCCATTGCATAAATTTAAAAACGACATCGTGATTGATGCCGTTTTTAAATGATCATGTGACATAGGGTGGTAGCCTAATTATTTTTTTCATATTACAATAGTAACGATAGATAGGTGGTAATTATGAAAATATTGAGTATTGCCGTACCATGTTATAACTCACAGGACTACATGGAGCACTGTGTGGAGACGTTATTAACTGGTGGTGAAAAAGTAGAAATTATTATCGTAGATGATGGTTCAAAGGATGGTACAGCAGAGATTGCTGATCGTCTAGCGGAAAAATATCCAACAATTATCAAAGCTGTTCATCAAGAAAATGGTGGACATGGTGAGGCTGTCAATACAGGTATTAAGAATGCGACTGGTGTATTCTTCAAGGTTGTTGATAGTGATGATTGGCTTGGTGAGGAAGCACTTGCAACTTTACTTGAGAAGTTAGAAATGTTCAGCAATAGTGGAGAAGATGCTGTAAATGTTCCTGACTTAGTACTGTGTAACTATATCTATGACAAAGTAGGTGTAAAGAATAAGAAGGTAATTAACTATAAGGGTTACTTGCCTCTCAATCGCACATTTACTTGGAAAGATGTTAGAAAGATGCCTCCAGGTAAGTATATGACCATGCATGCGTGCGTATATCGTACAGAAGTATTGCGTGAAAGCCAGTTGGTATTACCGAAGCATACCTTCTATGTAGATAATATTTATGTATTCAAGCCTTTACCATATGTGAAGAAGTTGTACTACTTAGATATTAATCTTTACCATTACTTTATTGGTCGTGATGATCAATCTGTTAACGAAAAGGTTATGATCAAACGACTCGACCAACAGTTACGTGTCAATAAGATTATGATCGATACGTTAAGTGCATATGATAAATCGATTCCGAATTGTGCGGAATACATGTATTCCTACTTAGAGATTATCTCTGCAATTACTTCAGTTCTAGCGACATTATCTGGAACACCAGAACATCTTGCGATGAAGGAAGACTTATGGAAGTACATGCAGGAAACTGATGAAGAAATCTATCATAAAGTTCGTTATTCCTTTGTTGGTAGAGCTGTTAACTTACCTGGTAAGTTTGGTCAGAGTGCATTACTAACAATTTATAAACTTGCACAAAAACTATATGGATTTAACTAAGCGGATGATTCCGCTTTTCCTTTGGGCAGTATACGTGCATGAGGGTGGAATCAGAGTATAATAAACCACAGTTTCACTTGAAATAGATAGGAGTGTAATAAAGATGGATAAGACAGCCAAAATGATTATTGAATTAGTACCTGATGAAGTTATGCATAAGATTCCTTTCTTTGTAAGAGGTCATGCGACAAAGGATACCGTGGCAAAGATTGCTAAGGAATATCCAGAACTATATGCCCAAGCGCAACAATGTGATGAATTGCAGGGTGAACTAAAAGAACAACTCAGTAAAATCATCAACGATATCTTCGATCAGAAGATGAGAAAACACGGATATAAATAATATCTTAGGGGCTAATGCCCTTTTTTCTTTGATGGAGTACAATAGTGGCATAGATACATTAACAAACCAACCTGTGATAAAATAGAGGCGGTGATAATATGAAAAAAGTAATCGCAATCGTTGAAGACGAAAAAGATTTAAATGAATTAGTAAAAAGATATTTAGAGAAAGAAGAATATGAAGTACGTTCCTATTTAGATTTTGATGAGGCTTATTCACATACTTCTGATGAAGATGTGCATCTATGGATTCTTGACATTATGCTAGGCGATAAGAGTGGCTTTGACCTCATTGAAGCTATCCGTTCCTATCGTTCTGAGGTACCTGTTATCTTTATGTCTGCACGTGATAAAGAATTTGACCGTATCATTGGCTTGGAAAAGGGTAGTGATGACTATATTACAAAGCCATTCTCTCCAAAAGAACTTGTGTTACGTGTCAATAACTTGATTCGTCGTATTTATAAAGATGAAGCAGAACATATCAAAGTTGATGGATATGAAATCGATGAAGCACAGAGAATTGTCATCGAAGATGATAAGCAGATTGATCTAACAACGAAAGAGTTTGAACTCTTGATGATGTTTGTGAATAATCGCGGTACTGCCTTCCCACGTGAACAGATTCTATCCCAAGTTTGGGAAGAAAATTATTTTGGTAGCGACCGTGTTGTAGATGATACATTACGTAGACTTAGAAAGAAAATGCCGAATTTAAGTATTCATACGATTTATGGATTCGGTTATAGGCTCGGATAATGAAACGCATACGAATGTGGTTGCGTGAGCTGAGTTTGTCGCAACAATTACTCAGCATGGTCTTTCTTTTCATCATGATTTTTGCGATGTTCGTAATCATCTTTCTTTCCCCGTCGATTGAACGATTTACCGAAGCAGAAATGTATAATCGTTTGCACAGCGCACAAGAAAGTTTGATTTTATACGCTGATCAAAACCCAGGTCAGTCCTTGGACTTTGTACAGACGGATGGCGCAATCAGTGCATACTTATTTGATCATGACAAGAATACTTTCACGGTTATCTATGGAAGTAAGATGGATCAGACTTTAAAAGAAAGACTGAAGGCAAATGCGAATGTTCCATATTCTGGTACGATGGATTCTTACTATACACCAGAGGCACAGTTAGATGGAACAAATACACCAGGGGATAATATTGTTTTATATTCCAAAACATTATTGAACGATGGACGTGAACTAATTACAGTAATGTCAAACGCTGCTCAACAACGCTTACGTGATAGTTTGATTAATGGTGTTGTACTGTTAAACGTTAGCTTTGTCATTGGCTTTATGGTGATGCTTTTGATATGGGTGACAACTTTGATTTTGCCGTTATCGCAAATCAAGTACTATATTGCTAAAATCAAGAATGAGGAAGACGCGGAATTATTAGTACAGCGTAATGATGAGATTGGTGAAGTTGCGGATGCACTTCGTGATATGAATGCACAGCTTAAGAAACAAAATCGTGAGAAGGAAGAAATGATTCAGAATATTTCTCATGACTTAAAGACACCAATCGCGACCATTAAGTCATATGGAGAATCCATTAAAGACGGTATTTATCCATATGAAACATTAGAGAAGTCTGTTGATGTTATCATTGAGCATGCAAATCGTTTGGAAAAGAAAGTGAAGAGTTTAATCATTCTCAACAAGATGGACTATCTAAAGGATACAGTTGAGGAAGGAAATCACCTCAACATGAATAAGATTATCGATAAAGCATTACTATCACTCAAGGTTGTTCGTCCAGAAATTAGTTTTATTTGTGAACTGGATGAAGAAGTTTACTTCCATGGTGAAGAAGAACCTTGGCGTATTGTTGTAGAAAATCTAATTGATAATGCCTTACGTTATGCCAAGAGTTATATCAAGGTAACATTACAAGAAGATGAGCTATGTGTAATCAATGATGGTAAGAATATTTCGAAAGACCGTTTGAGTACATTATTCCATCGTTATGAAAAGGGAACAGATGGCCAATTTGGTTTAGGCTTGTCCATTGTTCACCGTGTAGTGACGACATATGGTTACCGCGTAGCGGCAGAAAACCTCACCGAAGGTGTATGCTTTAGAATCTGGCATGACGCTAGGAAACAAAAACCAAAGAAAGCAAATGAAAATCATCCAGCATAAACTTGTATAAATGGGTGAAAAATTCATCAATATCGATTAAAATAGAAAGACATATGAAAAAAACAGAACAGATTTACGGTGTAAAAACAACATATATCACAGAAGGAGAAGGGCCAGATATGATCCTTCTGCACGGATGGGGTCAGAATAAGGAAATGATGCAGGCAATCTTTGATCATTTCAAAGATCGTTATCGTGTATTTGCGATTGATTTTCCTGGCTTTGGTGAGAGCGATAATCCACCTGTTGCTTGGGGTGTTCCGGATTATGAGGCATTCTTAGAAGACTTCATTGCCGTGAATCAAATTCAAAATCCTATTCTCGTCGGACATTCATTTGGCTGTCGTGTAGCAATTCGCTACAGTGCAAAGAACCCAGAGAATGTAAAGAAGATGTGTCTGACAGGTGCTGCAGGTATACGTCCAAAGCAATCCCTTGAAAGTAAGATACGTGTCAAGATATTTAAGGCTGGTAAATGGTTTTTAAAGCTAACTGGTCAGACAAAGAAACTCGAAGAACTACAAAAGAATGCTGGTTCGGAAGATTATCGTAATGCCCAAGGCATTATGAGACCTACCTTCGTAAAGGTGGTTAATGATGATGTTACGGAGCTTTTACCTTTGGTGAAGTGTCCGGTATTACTTGTATGGGGTGATTTAGATACAGCTGCACCATTATGGATGGGACAACAAATGGAGAAGATGATGCCAGATGCAGGCCTAGCGATATTTGCGGGTGATGACCACTGGGCATATTGGCACCAAGCAGACCGTTTTAATCGCGTTCTGGATATATTCTTAAAGGAGACGGCATAGTATGGAAAGATGGATACTTGCAGTTGCGACAATTGTCGCAATGTTGATACCAACAAAACATGCATTACACATGTTTCAACAGAATCGCTATGAAATAGGCAGATATAGTAAATGGCTTGCCGGAAACCAAAAAATGATACAAGAAATGTTGGTTACAACACTTTGCTATATTGTTGTTGCAGGATTATTAACATACTTTGCAGGATTTAAAATTTTTGCATGGGTATGGCTAGTACTGCTACTTCTTGTTACGGGTATTAATGTTATTCGAGAGAAAAATAAAAAGTATATAAAGCCACTTGTATATACTGGTCGTGTTAAACGTCAAATCGTTGTCATGGCTCTATTACAAATTGGTTTGATACTTCTTAATCATAAATTCTTACCACAGTATGCATGCATATCTACACTAGTGATTATCCTGCCTTGGATTTTAATCTTCTTTGTAGGATGGATTACTTCACCAATTGAGGCACTTGTTAAACAGTGGTTTATTGGACAAGCAAAGAAGATTCTTTGTGAAGATAAAGATCTGATCAAGATTGGTATTACTGGTAGCTACGGTAAAACATCTACCAAGAATGTCATGCAGGCAATGATTGGTGAGCAGTTTAATACACTAATGACACCGGCTTCTTACAATACACCAATGGGTATTACAATTACGATTCGTACTTTATTAAAACCGATTCATAAAGTATTTGTATGTGAGATGGGTGCTGACCATGTTGGTGAAATTACCAATTTGATGAAGTTTGTACAACCATCGATTGGTGTTGTAACTTCAATTGGACCACAACACCTAGCAACTTTTGGCTCTCAAGAGAATATCATCAATGAAAAGATGCAAATGATGGAACTATTACCAAAGAATGGTCTTGGAGTTCTGAACTATGATAACGACTTTATCCGCAACTATTGCTTAAAGAATCCAGTTAAGACAGTTAGTTATGGGGTAAAGAGCAGAGATGTAGATTATTACGCAGATGATATTACATACACACGTATGGGTTCATCCTTTACGGTTGTTCATCGCGATGAACGTGTACGTATCGAAACAAAGCTTCTTGGTGAACTAAATATTCTCAATATTCTATCCGCAATCTGTGTTGCAAGACATCTCAATGTTCCATGGTCAACGATTCAACGCGCAGCTAAGACAATGAAACAAGTCGAGCACCGCTTAGAATTAAAGACAATCAATGGCTATCGCTTTATTGATGATGCATTTAACTCTAACCCAGTTGGTTCTGCAATGGCTTTAGAAGTGCTATCCATGATGCCAAATACACGTTATGTTGTAACACCAGGTATGATTGATCTTGGCGCAATTCAAGATGACGCAAATAAAGAATTTGGTCGTAAGATGAAGGATAGAGCAGATGAGGTTATTCTTGTTGGTGAAATTCAAACAAAGCCTATCTATGAAGGTCTACAAGAAGTTGGGTTTGATATGAATCGTGTTATTGTTGTAAAGACAGTTAAAGAGGCCTTTGCTCATATCTATCGACATGCATTACCTTCCGATACAATTCTATTGGAAAACGATTTACCTGACGCATTTAGTCACTAATGAAAAAAGTCCACTCACGTGGGCTTTTAGTTTGTCTTAATTGTTTTGATAAAGAAGAAGATACCTAATATAAAGAAGAATGCGATACTACCAACACCAGCACTAATTGAACCAGTTAACTGTGATACAAGCGAAACAGATGCTGTACCTAAGAAAGCTGCACCCTTGCCACAGATATCCATCAATCCAAAGTACTCACCAGACTGTTCAGCTGGAATAATCTTCGTGAAATAAGAACGGGATAGAGCTTGAATACCACCTTGGAATAATCCTACACATACTGCAAGAATCCAGAATTCAACTTGTGTATCTAAGAAGATTGCAAAGATAGCAATACCAAGATATGCAAAGATACAAAGTAGAATTAATCGTGTTGTATCAAATTTCTGTGCTAATCGACCAAATGTAAGAGCAGCAGGGAAGGCGACAATCTGTGTTAGTAATAATGCAAGTAATAAACTTGTGCTACTTAGTCCTAACGCTGTTCCATACGCAGTCGCTAAATCAATAATTGTATAAACACCATCAATATAGAAGAAGAATGAAATCAAGAATAAGAAGATTTTCTTGTGCTTTGTTGCATTTTTGAGCGTATTTCCTAAGCGTTTAAAACTTTCGGCAATAGCGTTCTTCGTATTTTCAATATAATGGGTTTGTTTATATGTCTTTAATAAAGGTAATGAGAATACAAACCACCAAATAGCTGTAATTGTAAAGGCAATTGTCATTGCTAGACTTCCTGAGATTCCAATCTTTTTACCACCTAAAATTACGGCAAGTGATAATACAAATGGAATACAGGAACCGATATGTCCCCATGCATATCCTAATGAGGACACACTATCGAGGCGTTCTTCCGTAGTGATATCTCCTAACATAGAATCATAGAAGATGATACTAGAAGAGTATACTGCCTTAGCGATGATGAAGAATATTAGGAACATCAACCAATGTGAGATAAATCCCATCATAAAGCATAGAAGTGTTCCGACTAGTACAGATGCAAAGAAGATAGGTTTCTTAAATCCTTTAAAATCTGTAATTGTACCAATCACTGGTCCTAAGAAGGCAACACATAGTGTCGCGGCTGATGCGGCATATCCCCAATATGCTAGATAACTAACGGATGATAATCCATCTTTCTCCGCCAAACTATTGAAGTATAGCGGCATAACTGTTGATACCAATAATATGAAGGCAGAGTTACCGACATCATATAAAATCCAGTCTTTTTCAGCCTTAGTAAGTTTTGTAAACATAGTTCAATCTCCCCTACGATATTGATTATGCGTTAAAACAAGTTATGAAACAATTATTTTTGTAACAAATATGAAAATTTCATTTAGTGAACACAATGAAAAAGGTGATGAGACAATAATGAAAAATCCTATAGGCTATATTTCATAGGATTTTAAGTATCTACCTTCATTTGGGTGGTACTCTGGTTGTGCAACGATATTATGTTGAACTAACAATTCATTTACTGTACCAAAAATCAAATGATAAATTTCATTTGCAATATCACGAATATCTACATTGTGTTGAATTGATAATAAGTTTTGTTCTCTGCTTAATAGGTTAAGGCATTCAATTAGGATTTGCGAGCATGCATCAATGACAATTTTGGAAACTTCATCACCGACTTTAAAATCATCAGGGTAATAAACTGGGACATTTATTATTCCATCTTTTGTATAACCTACTTGGTTAAAGATTGTAATAAAATCCTTTGATATGTGCTTTCCTTCAACTAAGGAATGGAATGCCATGCCTAATTCATCGGCAGAATATTTTATTGTAGTATCAAATTGATGGTATTTCTGTAACATGAATTGACGATAAAAGTCATTTCGATTGCCATCACAATCGCCAAAAGAACTAAATGTGCCGTGTTCTGTTTGAAGACGATTGTAAGAACATAGTAGTTTATTACTATATGTACTTAAAGAATGACTCTTCTCATACATAATAATAAGATAATCTGAATGGTCTGGATGAATCTTGTGAGTTGTAATTAAGTTATATCTTACAAGTTCATCAAATATTGTTCCATCAAAAACATATCCACATAACATGTGATAGAGATTGACTTGGTCCGAGAAACCATTTTGGATTTGATGGATGGTTTTAATCAAATTATCAGACTGCTGTATTATTGAATGGCAAATTTTGTTGCTGGCAAGTGAAATGTATTTCTTTAATATAGGTAAATCCCTTTCGATAAAAATAGGGATATTTAAAGACAGTTTATTATTGCAAAGTTTAATTGCATCAATCATTAATAAACTGTTTGTGATTTCATTCTTTGAGTATTGATTGATATCAATACTATTTGGGGTTTGATTAATGATATCTGAAAGTACATGCAAAACAGAAGGGTCGCTTAGAATGATTCTTGGGTTATTCTTGATTGTTGATATATCATTTTCATAATAAAAGATATCGAACTCCATAATTTCCTCTGAATTAATTATATAGTATCTGAAGTAGATCTTAAAAAAATAAAAACCGATGAGTTAAAACGCCTTGCACGTGATTTCCTCGTCGGTGTCCTGTCAGGAGTGATTGCTAGACTTATCAAATGGTGGATTTCCAAGTGATAACAGCTAGGGGCAAAAGCCCATCTCCTCTAACAGATTATATTTATTTTTTCATTAAATATCAAGAAGACCTATATATCGTAATCTAACCCTAGTAGGAAGTTTTAATACTGTTTAAATTAACAGAAATAGAAAGGAAAATAAAAAGTCCTATTTCTAGGACTAATTAATGGAGCGAGTGAGCGGAATTGAACCGCCGTGTCCACCTTGGCAAGGTGGCGTTCTACCATTGAACTACACTCGCGTAATGGCGGTCCCGACGAGATTCGAACTCGCGATCTTCTCCGTGACAGGGAGACGAGATAAACCACTACTCCACGGGACCAATGTATGGCGAGGAAAGAGGGATTTGAACCCTCGCGCCGGTTTCCCGACCTATGCCCTTAGCAGGGGCACCTCTTCGGCCTCTTGAGTATTTCCTCAACTATTGCCAAGTGCATACTGACTAACCGTTCAGCGCTTTACTATATTACCATGGTCATTTTTCCATTGCAAGATGTTTTTTGCTTTTTTGATGAATTTTTGCAAAGCCTAGCGCTGAAAGGCTTTTTTTAAGAATACGAGACGATTTGTGACTGTTTCGCGTGCTGCACATAGCTTATCAGCCCAACATACAACCCAAGCTTCTTTAGATTGTGGTGGATACATCGTCAGTGGAAACATGTGATGCACAATAATATCTTCCTCGATAGGACCGATATGATAATCATCCTTAGCATTATTAGCAGCAGTATAAGGATGTGTAAATCCATGTAATCCGAAGTGTTTCTGTGGAATATGCCAATCATACAAGAAATAATCATGTAATAAAGCACCTGTAATCATAGCGGAATAGTTTACATCAAAATTGTGAGTTTCAGCTAACTCACAAGCTGTAAGTGCGACGTCGATACAATGTGCATATACAGTAGTTTTTCCGTGCTGAATAAAGTTCTTTACCAAACTATATCTTCCTGTTTTTTCTAAGCGTTCTACTTCATCCATGACTGCTTTATAGTGCTTGTTTTGCATATTCATACTAATAATCTATACGATTCAGCACGAAATGAACAGAAATATTATCTGGTTTTTGAAAAAATTTATACAGATAGGAATATTTGCTGGAGATTTTATTTGGATAAATCTTAGAAGTATGTCATATTAAATTTATAAGATTTACAAGAAGAGAGGTTACATATGAAAGTTTTAAGTTTTGGATCATTGAATTTTGATCATGTGTATCAGATGGATCATTTTGTTATGCCAAAGGAGACTACATCTTCTTTGTCCTATAGTAGAGGATTTGGTGGAAAAGGTTTAAACCAATCCATCGCATTAGCAAAATCAGGTTTAGATGTATATCATGCTGGACGTGTTGGTTTTGATGGACAACCATTTATCGATTACTTACAAGAATATGGTGTTAAGGTAGATTACCTAAAAAAGGATGAAGAAACTGCGACTGGACATGCGATTATTCAGGTAAGTCATAGTGAAAACTGTATTATTCTCTATGGCGGTGCGAATCAGTTGATTGATGAAGCTCAGATTGACGAAGTATTAACACATTTTGAAAAGGGAGATTTATTACTGATTCAAAATGAAATATCTTCTTTAACATACTTAATCACAAAGGCACATGAGAAGGGTTTACGTATTGCCTTCAATACTGCACCGATGGATGAAAAGATTTTTGGTTATCCTTTAGAGTTGGTGGATATCTTTGTGGTGAATGAAGTTGAGGGCAAGGGGCTGGCGAATGTTTCTTCTGATCAGGTAGAAGATGTGATTGCAGGTTTACAAAAGGCTTATCCAAATAAAGATATTATTTTGACAGTGGGAAGTCAGGGTTCTTACTATATTTCTGGTGAGACGGTGATTCATCAAGAGGCGTATCGTGTAGAGGCTGTTGATACAACGGCTGCTGGTGATACCTTCACGGGTTTCTATCTAGCAAGTATCTTGCGAGGGGAAACGGTAAGTAATGCATTGCGTATTGCCGCAAAGGCAAGCAGTATTACCGTTACCAAAGAAGGAGCTGCTAAGAGTATCCCTACATTAGAACAAGTATTAGAGAGTATGAAAAATGTCTGAAATTGAATCTCAGACATTTTTTTCTAACTTATAGATAGCTTCCAGTGCTGTAAGGATTTCTCTGCGTTCACCTTCCATTGTTTTGGTTGCTTGATCTGCGTAATCACCAATTGCGTCAGCGGTATCTTGCCCATAGAGGACGACATTATTGAGAATGGACATTGTGCGAATGTTGCGTAAACGACCTACTGTAAATAGAGCGGCTGTTTCCATATCTGCACCAAGAACACCCATGGCTGACCATTTCTTTTCTTCTTCTGCGTTTGTATCGATGTAGAAGCTTTCGTGGCTATGAACAATACCTGTATGATAGTCCCAATGATTTTCTTTTGCGGTTTCGATACATTTGAGTAGGAATTCTGTATCCGCAACTGCTGGGTAACGAATATCTGCGTATGCTTTGGATGTACCTTCATCGCGTACTGCACCAACGGCGAAGATTAAATCTCCGAGTTGGATGTTTTTCTGTAGGGCACCACAGGAGCCAATACGTATCATTGTGTCTACGCCAATATGTTTTAACTCTTCAATTGCGATGGAAGCAGAGGAACCACCGATACCAGTTGAGATGGCAATGACTTTTACACCTTTGTAATAACCAGAAATACTTCTGAATTCTCGGTTATACGCGAGTTCTTTTACATCCTCAAGGAATGGGATGATGCGATCAATGCGGGCTGGATCTCCAGGCATGATTGCATACTTTGCGTTTACACTTTGATCTAATTGAATATGTGCTTCTAGCATGGTACATATTCCTTTCTGGCTGTTTCTAAAATATGAAGTAATTCGTTTCTTTCTTCTTCTGTAACAAATGCGGCATTTGCGGCGTTAATATTCATTTGGAAGATATCATCAACAGTAAATCCCATATCATTGATACAGTGTGCATATTCATCCGTAATATGTACGCCTGCAAATGTATCGTTGTCTGTGTTAACAGAAACGAGTACACCTTGATCGTATAGAGGTTTCATTGGATGTTTTGCGTACGATGGTACGGTTTGACACTGTACATTAGATGTTGGACAGATTTCAAAGAGTACTTTGTTTTCTTTTGCGCGCTCTACAAGTTCTTGGTCAAAGTATACATGATGGCCATGACCAATACGTGTTACACCAAAATCCATTGCGTCTTTGACGGTATCTGGACCTTGGCTATCACCTGCATGACAGGTCATAGGTAGACCATATTCTTTCGCTTTCGCAAATAATGGACCAAAGTTAGAAAGTGGTACAAATCCTTCTGCACCTGCAAGGTCAATTCCGACAACACCTTTACCGAGGTATTGCTTGCATACTTCTACAGTTTCCATATTTTCTTTTTGGTTTAATGTATCAACACCAACACACATCATGCATGTAAGGATACCAATGCGAAGATTTGGATATTTTTTGAGAGCGTTGTTTCTGCCTTCTAATACAGCTTCTGTTGCGTCGGCTTGGGTTAAACCTTTTTGTGTGTGGAGTTGTGGTGCGAAACGAATCTCTGCATAGATATAGCCTTGACGAGCTAAATCTTCAATCAACTCTTCAGTAATACGTGTAATGGATGCTTTATCTTGCATGCATTTAAGAGGGGTATCAAACATCTTAAGATATTCATTTACATCCTTGGCATTTGCGCACTTACGAATAAATGCTTCATAGCCTTCGATTGTATCTGCAGGCATTTGCACATTTTGTTCATGAGCAAGTTTCCATATTGTATCCATGCGGAATGATCCGTCTAGATGTAAGTGAAGATTAATTTTAGGTATACGATTCAACATAATTTTTGTCCTTTCTGGTGATATGTACTTGTTGACTTATTTAAAACCCAATAATAAAATGAGTTTACATGAAATCGCTTTCACTATTTTATTTTAAGAGATGACTAGCGATTTGAAAAGATTTTGGGAGGAAAATACATGAAAAATCTATTAAAGGCAGCAATGGTTGCATTGTTGTTAACACCGCTCGTTGGTTGTGGCCCTAAGGGATCTGAAAAGCAGGGTTCCAACGCAACAGAGACACATGGAAAGAAGTACAACGTAGCATACCTAGTTAATGGTAACTTAGGTGACAAGTCATTCTTTGACTCAGCAGCAGCTGGTTTACAGACTCTTGAAAAAGATGGTCGTATCACATTAAAGACAATTGAAATGGGTGGTACAGACGCTGATAAGCCAAGATGGCTACAGACATTGTATGAAGTATCTGATTTAGGAGAGTATGACTTAATTATCTGTGGAACATATCAGATGCCTGACTTCTTAAAGGAAGTTGCTACAAAGTATCCAGATCAGAAGTATGCAATCTTTGATGACAATACTTATGCTGGCGAAAATAAGAATGTCCTCAACTTAACATACAAGCAGAATGAGTTAGGTTATATCATTGGTACATTTGCAGCAAGCATGACAACAGATACATCTGTTGAACGTATTAATCCTGAAAAGGTAATCGGTTTCGTTGGTGGTATCGATAGCCCAGTAATCAACGACTTCTTATATGGTTACATTACAGGTGCACAGAACGTTGACCCAGAAATCAAGGTTGATACACGTTATACAAATGACTATGTAGATACAGCGATTGCTAAGGAATATGGTTTATCCATGATTAGTGATAATAAGGCCGATATTATCTGGGGTGTTGCTGGTAATGCTGGTAATGGTGCAGCTGAAGCAGCTCTTGAAAAGAATACTGCATGGTTCATCGGTGTTGACTCAGACCAGGAAGCTACTTTCTCTCCTGACTTAGCAGCGATTACATTAACATCTGGTTTAAAGAATGTTGGCAACTCTCTCATTTGGGTATTTGATGAATGGGATGCAGGTAGAGAACACTGGGGAACAGAAGTTACTTTAGGCTTGAAGGAAAATGGCGTAGGTGTTGTAACTGACAAGAACTTTGACAAGTATGCTTCTCAAGCAACTAAGGACAAGGTTAACGAAGCTATTCAGGCTATCTTAGACGGTAAGGTTGAAGTTCCTACAGCATTAGGAAACACATCTAAAGATTTAGAAACATTACGTGAAAAGGTACGTCCTTAATCGTAGCGTTGCAAAAGATTCATAAATTGTTTTACGTAGAAATTTAATAGTTTCATTCAACCACGAAAAAACAATATATCTGATTAGTATCTTTGGTGATTTATGAATCCAGTTTCAGCTGCCGAAAAGTGTAGTTTTCAATAGTTTTGAAAATAACTTGGGATGGTGGTTGGAACTGGATTTTCTTTTGAAGTAAAATCATCTATATAAAAATGGAACGAGGTAAGAGAAATGAACGAAGAATATGTCATTCAAATGAAAGGCATCCGCAAGATTTATCCTAACGGTGTCGTGGCAAACCAGGATGTTGACTTGAATGTACGCAAAGGTGAAATTCATGCGCTGATGGGAGAAAATGGTGCTGGTAAATCAACACTGATGAAGATGTTGTTTGGTTTGGAACAACCTACAGAAGGTGAAATTTACGTCAATGGTGAAAAGGTACATCTATCATCACCAAACATAGCGATTTCGAAAGGTATCGGAATGGTTCACCAACACTTTATGTTGGTGCCAAGTTTAACTGTCGCTGAAAACATCGTATTAGGTATGACTCCAAAGAAGAACGGTATTTTCATCGACCGTCAAAAGGCAATCAAGATTACTGAGGAATACTCCAAGAAGTTTAACTTGGCAGTTGACCCAAATGCACGCGTTGTCGACATTCCAGTTGGAATGAAGCAGAAGGTAGAAATTTTAAAGGCTTTAGTACGTGGTGCTAAGATTTTGATTTTAGATGAGCCTACTGCCGTTTTAACAACCCAAGAAACAACAGAACTCTTTAAGGAGTTAAAGCATCTAAAAGAACAGGGTTATACTTTAATCTTTATCTCTCATAAGCTAAACGAAATCATGGAGATTACTGATCGCTTAAGTATCTTACGTGGTGGTAAGTTTATGGGTGTCTATGAGACAAAGGACGTTACACCTGAGAAGATTTCTCGTTTAATGGTAGGACGTGACGTTGTCTTACAAGTTCAAAAGGATGCCGCAAAACCAACAGAAGAAATCTTAAGAGTCAGAGATTTGCACTATGTCAATGACTGGGGCAAGAAGATGCTCAATGGCGTATCTCTATCCGTTCGCAAAGGGGAAATCCTCGGTATTGCGGGTGTTGAAGGTAATGGTCAGAAGGAACTTGTTGATATGTTGTTTGGTTTAAACAAACCAAATGAGGGAACAATCACGATGAAGGGCGATAATATCATTGGCCTAAACCAACGTCAGTTACGTGAGAAGCATATTTCATTAGTGCCAGAAGATCGTATGTTATTTGGTATTGCCGCAAATGCGTCAATTGAAGAAAATATTATCTCTGATCGTGCAGATTCTAAGAAGATGAACAATGGTTTAATGTTCAATATGAAGAACATGCATGAAGAGACAGATGCACTCATCAAAGAATATAAAGTATTGTGCAAGAGCCGTGACCAGAAGGTTGGTATGTTATCCGGTGGTAACATCCAGAAGGTCGTTGTTGCACGTGAATTCTCTAATGAACCAGATTTGATTATTGCTGACCAGCCAACGCGTGGTATCGACGTTGGTGCGACGGAATTCATCCGCAAGAAACTAGTCGAATTATCACGTTCTGGAATTGGTGTATTACTAGTATCAGCAGACTTAAATGAAGTTATGGAATTATCTGATAGTTTAATTGTTATGTATGGTGGTCAGATTGTTGCGTACTTCGAGGATACAAGTCAGTTAAATGATGAAATCATGGGTCAATACATGTTGGGTATTAAGAAACAAACACCAGAAGAGATTGCGAGGGTTTGTCATGAATAAGAAAAGAAGTTTGATATTTAGTATTGTACGTGGCGCGATGGCAATCGGTATTGCGTTACTCGTTGCGGCAATTCTAATCTTTATCAGTTCAAAGGGAGATAGTTTTGGCGCAAGACTGCTTGCGACATTCAGTTCTTTGAAGGCAATGTTGATTCAACCGATATTCCGTGCGAACGGTACATTTAGTGTAAAGGGTTTTACTGATGTACTTGCAAGCATGATTCCTATTATCTTTACGGGTCTAGCAACTTGTGTGATGTTCTCGGCAAACCAATTTAACCTTGGTTCTGAGGGTGGTATCTTACTTGGGGCGTTTGTGACCTCTTTAGTTGCAGTATATGTTCCATTACCTGGTTCATTACTACCAATTGTTGCTATTCTTGCAGGTGCGGTTGTAACTGGTGTGATGATGTTAATCCCTGCAGTATTAAAGGCAAAGTTAAACGTTAGTGAAATGGTAAACTCCTTAATGTTAAACTATGTCATCATGTACGTTATCAAGTTTATGATGAATGCCTTTATCGCTGATAAGACAAAGGGTACAGTTCAGACAAGTAACTTCCAGGCAAATGCTGCATTACCTCAGTTAATCGATAATGGTTCTAAGCTATCTATTGGCTTTGCTATCGCAATTGTAATGACAATTATTATTGCACTATTTATGTATCGTACACGTTGGGGATATGCAATTCGTATGATTGGTATTAACCAGAAGTTCTCTATGTACTCTGGTATGAATGTTGTGATGATCATCATCCTTTCACAGGTAATTGGTGGATTACTAGCAGGTATGGGTGGAGGTATTGAGATGCTTGGAAGAAACCAATACTTCGACTGGTTAGCGCAACCAGGGTATGGTTGGACGGGTATTACAGTAGCGATTTTGGCCGGTAATAACCCAGCATTTGTTCCACTCGCCGCATTCTTTATGGCATATCTTGAAAAGGGATGTACTTTAATGTCAACATACGCTGCAGTTCCTGCACAGTTAATTGATATTATTCAGGCTATTATCTTCTTGTTCTTTGCGGCTGACCAATTCCTATCCAAATATCGTCAAAGACTTGTCGTTAAGAGTGCTGAAGAAGAGTTACGCGAAAAACAAGTTGGAGCGACAGTAGAAGGGAGCGTGAAGTAAGATGTTTTCATTAATTATGACACCAGAATTCTTCTTTGCGATTTTCCGTATTACAGCTCCGATCTTATTTGCGACCATGGCTGCTGTTATCTGTGAAAAGGCGGGAGTATCCAACATTGGCCTTGAAGGTACAATGATGATTTCTGCATTGTTTGGTTCCTTATTTGCTTACTATTCTGGAAATTGGTTTGTAGGTTTACTTGTGGCGATTGCTGTAGGTATTATCGTTAGCTTACTGATGGGATTCTTTGCATTCAATCTAAAGACAAACATTATCTTAACTGGTACTGCAGTCAATATGATTGGATCTGGTGGAACTATCTTCTTAGTTAAGGTAATTACAGGTATTACACAGGGATCACAACTTACTTCCACAACTTCATTAATTACGCAGAAATTACAGATTCCAAGTATTACAATTCCACTCATCGATAAGATTCCTATGATTGGACAGGTGCTATCTGGACATAGCTTATTAACATACTTTGCATTTATCTGTGTATTCTTGACATGGGTATTGTTATACCATACACCTCTAGGATTAAATATCCGCTCTGTAGGTGAAAATTCTCATGCGGCTTCTTCTGTTGGTGTAAGTGTTATCCGCGTGAAGTACATTACAATGCTTATCGCTGGTGTACTCTGTGGTATGGGTGGTGCGTTTATGTCTATGTACTATGCGATGGGTTGGTCCCTCGACATGGTTGCAGGACGTGGATTTATTGCCCTTGCTGCACAGGCAATGGGTGCAGGTGAACCTCTAGGCTGTATGCTAGCGGCACTTATCTTTGGATTTGCACAGGCATTTGGTATCAAGCTATCTGCGACAGGTGTAGATTCTAACCTCGTTTCACCAATTCCATATTTGGTAACGATTATCGGTTTAGTTGTATTCGCTCTGATTGCGGCAAGTCGTGCAAAGCGTGCACGCCGTGAAAATGCAGAGAAGGTGAACGCATGAGCGAAATTAAGAAAATACCAGTCATCTTAGATGGTGATCCAGGTCACGATGATGCGATTGCTTGGGTATTTGCTAAGGCAAATCCTGCCTTTGATATCAAAGCAGTGACAAGTGTGGCAGGTAATCAAACACTATCTAAAACAACATATAACGCAATGCGTATTTGTACTTTACTAGGGATTGATGCGCCAATTGCGAAAGGGAGAGAATTACCATTATTATCACCATTAATTACAGCTGGAAATTTCCATGGTGAATCTGGCTTGGATGGTCCTGCACTACCTGAACCATGCATGCAGTTATCAGAATTATCCTCTGTGGATTTGATGGCGAAAGTGTTAAGAGAAAGTGAAGAACCGGTAACGATTATCGCTACCGGTCCACAAACAAATGTAGCAGCGTTATTACTAACGCATCCAGAATTAAAATCCAAGATTGGAAGAATTTCTATCATGGGTGGTGGACTTAGAAACGGTAACTGGACTCCAGCTGCTGAATTCAATATCTTTGAAGATCCAGAAGCTGCACAAATCGTATTTACATCTGGCATTCCACTAACAATGTGTGGTCTTGATGTAACGGAGAAGGCTATTGTTTATCCAGAGGATGAAAAGAGAATTCGTGAAATTGGAAACCAGGTATCTGGTATCGTTGCGGATTGGTTAGATTTCTTCTTCAAGCATCACGCAGAACTAGGTTGGAATGGTTCGCCATTACATGATCCATGTGCTGTGGCAGTATTAATGAAGCCTGAAATCTTTACAACACAAGAGATGTATGTTGAAGTCGACACTGAGGGTCACTACACACGTGGTGCGACTATCGCAGATTGGCACCAATCTAGCGGTAATCAAAATAACGTGACCGCTGTGCTTGGTGTTGATCGTGATAGATTTGTTGATCTATTAGTGGAAGTGTGTAAGGCATACGAAGGTAGAAAGGTGGAAATCGCATGACAGATTTAATTCCAATTTGGATTGATACTGATACGGGTGTCGATGATGCGGTTGCACTCCTTTGTGTGCTCAAGTTAGATAAACTTGCAATTCGTGGTATCTCCTCAGTTGCTGGAAACGTAGAACATGCCAAGACATTTAAAAACTGTCGTAATGTACTTGCCTATGCAGGTAGAGAAGATATTAAAGTATATCCAGGCGCAATTAAACCAATGTGTGTAGAATTAGATGATGCTTCTGAAGTACATGGTAAAGATGGACTTGGTGGTGTTGTAATTCCAGATTCTCCAGCTGAAAAGGAAACAATGCATGCATGGGATGCAATCTATGAGGCTGCGAAAAAAGAAGATGGCAAACTACAGATTGTTGCGGTAGGACCTCTTACAAATATCGCAAACGCAATTATCTCTCATCCTGATTTGAAGGATATGATTGAAAGAATTCTCATTATGGGTGGTGCAGCTGTTGGGGGTAATGCAACAATGGCAGCTGAGTTTAACATCTATGCGGATCCTCACTCTGCGGAGACTGTTATGCAAAGTGGTATTCCGGTTGTTATGTTCGGCTTAGATGTCACAGTTGATGCATACCTAGATAGTAAAGATATTCAGGATATTCGTGATTTTAATACGAAGATCAGCAAATTCTTTGTAGATGTTGTACAATCCAACCTCAATTTCTATATCAAAAACTACAAGCGTGAGATACTCTGCATTCATGATGCATGTCCATTAATTTACTTGCAGTATCCTGAAATTTTCACAGGACAAAAAGCAGGTGTCTATGTAGAAACACAGAGTCGCTTATGCTTTGGCAAGACAGTTACAGACATATGGAGTGATACAAAGTTTAAGACACGTGAAACTATGGTAATGCTTGGTGTTGATCGTGAGAAATTCGCAAGTACTCTAAAAGGTTTATTACAACAATATTAAAAAGCGGGGTTTCCGCTTTTTTTAGTTCTTTGGTTTTTCTATGTAAGTACGATGTAGTACTTTAATTGTTTCATCGTAATTCATTGTGCCGAGTGCAGTATAGAGAATATCGATGATATTCAATTGTGAGATACGAGATGACATTGCGGCTGTACGTAAGAGTGATTCATTCTCGGTTGTATATAATTTGTAATCTGCCAGTTTAGAAACTGGTGTATCAACACAACGTGTAATTGCGATTATTGGAGTTAGGTTTTCCTTCAGTGCATTCATGCATGTAATGACTTCAGTAGTGTTACCGGAGTAAGAACATACAATCGCTACATCTTCCGCACTACTATTCTTACAGCTAAGAAGCTGTGAATGCCAGTCCCCATTGATAGTACATGGTTTTGAGATACGTAGTAACTTCAGATATAAATCACGTAAAGTAACTAGGGAAGCACCCATTCCAACAAGGATAATATTTCTTGCGTCATTCATGATTTTTACGCATTCGCGCAATGTTTCGACATCCATTAGCTTTTCGGTTTCATCTAAAGATTTTGCATTTTTGGCTGTTACCTTACGAATGATATCTGTGATATTATCGGTTCTTTTGATTTCTTCGTTATACATCTGTTCGCCAGTTTTTGCATGGAGTGCTAATTCAATAGTCAAACTGCGTTTGAAATCTTTGTACCCATCAAAGTTGATACGATGACACATTCTGACAACCGCAGATGGGGATGAAAAACTTTTATGTGCTAATTCCTGTACAGAAAGTGTGCTTGCGGTTTCAGGGTTTTTGAGGATATATTCCGCAACGGTTCTTTCGGCACCAGCTAACTCGTGGTAATGTTCACGTAATCGAATAAGTGCATTTTTCATGGCTGTATTCTCCTATAGAAACAATAGCATATTATCCCAAAAACAGAAATATTATTTCAAAAAAAGTATCAATATTGAAATTTTATTATCATTCTTCCTATAATATGCATATAGATTTATATACTAGAACATACCATAGGGGGCATACACATATGACAATTAATCTTCAAACAATCGCTACAGAACACCGCAATGAAAATACGATGAATTTGGATCAGATGAGTTCACTTGAAATCATTACAGAGATGAACCGTGAGGATGCGTTAATTGCCTCTTCGATTCAACCACATCTTCCTAATATTTCAAAGATAATTGAGTATTGTATTGAGGCAATCAGTAAAGGTGGCAGAATCATCTATATGGGTGCAGGAACAAGTGGAAGACTAGGAGTGCTTGATGCGGCAGAATGTCCTCCAACATTTGGTGTATCTCCAGATGTTGTTGTTGGTTTGATTGCGGGTGGTGAAGGTGCTTTTATCAAAGCGCGTGAGGGATCGGAAGATTCTACAGAACTTGCGAAACAAGATTTAATTCAAATTGGCTTAAATGAAAGAGATATCGTCATTGGTTTAGCAGCAAGTGGCCGTACTCCATATGTGCTTGGTGGACTTTCTTATGCACAAGAGGTAGGTTGTCATACGGCCGCAATCTCAAATACATATCATTCTAAGATTGGCGAAGTCGCTGAAATTGCGGTGGATGTTCCGGTAGGTGCTGAAGTATTAACAGGTTCTACACGTTTGAAGTCCGGTACAGCTGAAAAGATGATTCTTAATATGATTTCTACTGCGACGATGGTAGGCCTTGGAAAGGCTTATCAAAACCTTATGGTTGACGTAATGCAGACAAACGAAAAACTACGCAATCGCGCAGAAAATATTGTTATGGAAGCTACAGGAGTTGAACGTTCTGTAGCACGTGCTACGATAGATACAGCAAAAGGTTCATGTAAAGTCGCTATCACGATGATTCTAGCAAATTGTTCTTACGAAGATGCATTGATTCGTTTAGAGAAAGCTTGTGGTCATGTCCGTGAAGCAATCATGGAGAAATAACATGGCAAATTCATTAGGATATTCTGTATTTTTAAGCACATTTGAAAAACAAAAGTCATACTTGCAAGGCGTAGGAAAGAATCATCCACTTGTATTTGTGTCGTTACACATCGCAGAAGAGTTTAGTGATACATATACAAAAGACATGCATGCAATGTGTGCTTGGTTAAATGAAGAGGGTTTCCGTATTGTGGCGGATGTATCTACAAAATCATTAGAGTTATTTCAGGTCTCCTCTGTACGAGAAATCGCGAAGTTACTAGATGTATATGCATTGCGCTTGGATTATGGTTTTGACCATGCGGAGATGCTAGCCTTAGCTAAAGAGATGCCAATTGTGTTAAACGCATCCACCATTTGTGTGGATGAAGTAGAAGACTTGGTGCGTGAAGGAAAAGAAATCCTTGCAATGCATAACTACTACCCACGTTGTGAAACGGGACTAGATGAAGAGTACTTTTTAAAGATTACAGAGTCATTACAGGCCGCAGGTATCCATGTGATTGCCTTCATCCCAGGGGATGTATTAAAGCGTGGACCTATCTTTGAAGGTTTACCAACCCTAGAGCATCATCGTCATATTTCTCCATACGCAGCGTTTATGGAACTAACGTTAAAGTATCATGTAGATCAAGTGTTTGTAGGTGACCCAGGTATCAGTACGTATGAGATACAGCGTATTCAATCGTATTGTAAGACAGGTGTAATTGATATTCCGGTCACATTGAAGCATGCGGAACATTTCTATGATAAGGAAGTAACTTGTCGTATTGACAGTCCTTCTTGGATTGTTCGTGTAGAAGAAGCACGCTTATTAAAGAAGCCAGACGAACACATCGCACCAAACAACACAACGACACGTGAAATTGGCGCAATCACCATGGATAATGATGCTTACCTACGTTATGCAGGAGAAGTACAGATCGTCCGTAGCCCACTTCCAGCAGATAATCGTGTGAATATTATTGGTCATGTATCACCGAAGGATTTGTCTATCTTAAAACTTGTCAAAGGTGGTATGAAAATTCGATTTGTAAGAGAAGATATGTGATGTATCTTCTTTTCTTATGCATTTCATCATAAAATAGAGATATGAAACAACTGTATTATTCACTTCCGCAATATCTCAAAGATACCTTCGGACGGAAACTTTATAAAGTAGCGCTTGAAACAGGTATGACTTGTCCAAATCGTGATGGTAAGGTCGCTGTTGGAGGTTGTATCTTCTGTGGAGAAGGTGGTTCTGGAGATTTTGCGATTTCCTATGAAGGGAAACGTTTAAGCAGAGAAGAGCTGATTTATAATCACCAAGAAATTCCTAAGGGAGACTATATCGCATATTTTCAATCCTTCACAAATACCTACGCACCTATCGCAAAGTTACGGAAAATCTTTAGTGCAGCCTTAGAGGATGATTTATTTGCGGGTATTTCTATTGCGACTAGACCAGATTGTCTAGGAGAAAGTGTGATCACACTTTTAAAAGAGTTAAAAGAAAATTATCCAAATAAGTTTATTTGGGTGGAACTCGGTCTACAAACGATTCACGAAAGTACTGCTAAATGGATGAACCGTGGCTATCCACTAGAAGTGTTTGATAAAGCAGTTAAGAATTTAAAGGCAATAAACATCAGTGTGATTGTGCATATCATCATAGGTCTTCCTGGGGAGGATCAAAAGATGTTGTTAGAGACGATACAACATCTAAATACCTGTGCAGTTGATGGTGTGAAGTTACAGTTATTACATTATTTAAAGAATACAAGACTAGGGATGCAATATTTATCAAATCCATCACAGTATCATGTTTTAGAGATGGATGAGTATGTAGATCTTGTGACAGAGTGTATTGCGCATTTAGATGAACATATTGTAATCCATCGCTTAACAGGAGATGGAAATGCGGATGAGTTGATTGCGCCATTATGGAGTACAGATAAACGAAGAGTATTGAATTCTATCAATCATATGTTGAAGATAAAAAATTATACACAGGGCTGCAAATTGTCAAAATAATGTGTAAGGGTTAGAGCAGCTGAATGCGAAAAATGCTTGAATTTTAGCCTAAAATATTTTAAATTGAATTTGTTTCCGTGTGTTATTATGGGGAGATTTTGAAGGGTCTTAGGACCCATAGGAGGAATGATGGAACTTACATCCATTAGATGGGATATTATCCTAGGTGGTTTTGGTCTATTCTTGATCGGTATCAATTTCATGGGTGATGGTTTAAAGGCTGTCGCTGGTGATAAATTGAGAGATTATATTGATAAATATACAACCAATCCATTCAGTGCATTTTTGATTGGTATTGCGATTACAATCGTTATGCAGTCAAGTTCGGCTTCAACCGCAATTACGATTGGCTTAGTTCGTGCAGGTTTGATGAACCTGGAACAGGCTGCTGGTATCGTCATGGGTGCTAATATTGGTACAACAGTAACATCATTATTGATTTCCTTAGATATTAATAAGTTTGTTTTATACTTTGTATTCGTCGGCGCAATGATTATCTGCTTTGGTAAGAAACAGAAAATTAAGAGTACTGGTTATATCGTTCTTGGTTTTGGTTTGATTTTCTTTGGTTTAAATTCAATGGGTGATGAACTTGCGGCAATTAAAGATGTGCCTGCATTTATGTCCTTTGCGGAAGCTATGTCCACAAATCCAATCTTATCACTACTTGCTGGTACAATCATGACTGGTGCAGTACAGGCATCTGCTGCAACAATCGGTGTCGTTCAGAAGATGTACGAAGCTGGTGCACTAACATTTAGTGCTGTATTACCATTCGTGTTTGGTGCTAATATTGGTACAACCGTAACGGGTGTTCTCGCTTCCATTGGTGGCTCTACAGCTGCTAAGAGAACAGCTGGTATTCATATCTTGTTCAATATTATCGGAACAACAATCGGTATGATATTCTTAGTACCATACGCTAACTTTGTACAATGGATTTGCGCACTGTTAAATATTAGCGGAATGATGCAGATAGCAGTGGCACATATTATGTTTAATACGGTTGCGACAATCGTATTCTTCCCACTCCTTCGTCAATTCTGTTCATTAATCCGCTTGATCGTGCGTGGTGAAGAGCCTAAGAAGATTGAAATTAATATCGATGAGTTGGATGCTAACCTTGCGAATACTGAGCTTCCTGCAGTTGCGATTTCCGCAGCTAGAGATGCGATCTTCAAGTTGGCGGATGTTGTTGGTGAAGATGTCTCTGATTCTCGTACTTTCCTAAATAAGCCTGGTACGGATGAAGACTTTGAGAACCTAAAGCAGTCTGAGTCTATGATCAACTCTTTAGACCGTAAGATTACAGAGTTCTTGGTCCAGGTTTCTGCTAATTCCAATTTAACGGCTGTTGACCAGGCAGATATTCGTAGGGATCTAGAAATCATCAAGAACCTTGAACGTTTAGGTGACTTATCGATGAACTTATCTGAGTTCTATAAGATGGTCCAAGAGGATCGTAGCGGATTAACTTCCTTTGCGATGGGCGATATCAATGGTATGTATGATAAGTTCAAAGAAATGTACGCAAAGGCAATTGCAGTTTATCGTACAAAAGATAAGATTATCTATGAAGAATTAATGGCGTTAGAAGAAGAGATGGATAAAGCAGAGTATGTAGCACGTCAAGCACATTTCACACGTATGTCTAAGAACCAATGTGAATCTTCTGTCGCTGCTTCTATCTACTGTGATATTCTTGGTACATTAGAGCGTATGGGTGACCACTGCTGTAATATTGCCAAGTCAGCATTATTGGATTATGTTGATGCTAGTTTCAATCCAACACTGACAGACGCAACAACAAAATAGTTGATATATGAAACATCTTGCAAGAATTGAGACTGTAAGATGTTTTTTTGAATTACATTAAGTGTATTTTTAAAAAGAAATGCCTATAATGGAGACGTATCTTAAAACAGAAAGGATATATGAAATATGAGTATTAATTTTCGTAAAGTCGCAGTTGTAGGTTGTGGATTCGTTGGATCCTCTAGTGCATTTGCCTTAATGCAAAGCGGCCTATTTTCAGAAATGGTTTTATTAGATGTAAATCGTGCTAAGGCTGAAGGAGAAGCTATGGATATTGGTCATGGTACTTCAATCAGTTCTCCAATGAATATCTATGCAGGTGATTATTCCGATATCAAGGATGCGGCTATCATTATCGTTACAGCCGGTGCTGCACAAAAGCCAGGTGAAACACGCCTTGACTTAATCAAGAAGAATATCCAGATTCACTCTGGTATTATGGCTGAAATCAAAGCACAAAATCCTGAAGGAATCTTATTGATTGTAGCTAATCCAGTTGATATCCTAACGTACTATGCACAGAAAGCTTCCGGCATGCCAGAGAATCGTGTATTTGGCTCAGGTACTGTATTAGACTCCGCACGTTTAAGATATCTATTGGGAACACGTTTGGATGTTGACTCACGTTCTGTTCACGCATATGTTATCGGTGAACATGGTGACTCTGAGATCTGTACATGGTCTATGGCAAATGTATCAGGTGTTCCACTCGCTGACTTCTTCGCGTTAAGAGGTATGGGTGGTGATCTTGACATGAAGGTTGCACAAGAAGATATCGCAGAAGATGTTAAGAACGCTGCGTACAAGATTATTGAAAGAAAGAACGCTACTTACTACGGAATTGCAATGTCAGTTGTAAGAATCTGTCGTGCAATCTTACGTGATGAAAAGTCTATCTTACCTGTATCGACTGCATTACATGGTGAGTATGGTATTAGTGATGTATCTCTAAGTGTTCCAGCAATCGTCGGCAGAAATGGTATTGAAGAATTGGTGCCAATCTCCCTCAGTGAAGAAGAACGTACAAAGCTTTCTGAATCTGCAGCTGTCTTGAAGAAGACAATGGAAGGCGTAGAATTCTAATAAGAAATCCGGAGTCCCGGATTTTTTTATCTCACATAATTCATTTGAAAAAATATCTTACATAAAAGAAAAGAATGTAGTAGAATGCTTGCGTTCGTTCTTGATATACACATAGCTTAAGAGCGATATCCAGAAAGAGGGGCATAAGTGATGAATCAAAAGGCATTAAAAACATTAGGATGGATTGCGACATGTACAGCAATGTTAATGTATGTTTCCTACTTCCCACAGATTATGAATAACCTACATGGAATGAAGAGTGGTTTCTTACAACCTATGGTTGCGGCTATCAACTGTTCCTTATGGGTGACATACGGTTTTATGCAAGAGAAGAAGGATTGGCCACTAATGATGGCAAACTTACCTGGTGTATTCTTTGGCGCAATCGCCGCAATTACAGCACTTTAGAAAGCGTTCCTAAGGGAACGTTTTTTTAGGCAAAAGATTGATGAAATCTATAGTAATATCGTTGACTTTCTACAACAATAGGAAGAAGATAAGTATGGTTTCCAAAGAGAGTGTGTGGAAACATGGAGGAGAAAATAATGGAAAACAAAAAGAACCCTTATGCAGGTACTAAAACTGAAAAGAACCTCTTAGAAGCATTTAGAGGAGAATCAGAAGCTAGAAACAAGTATACATTCTTCGCTTCTGTAGCTAAGAAAGCAGGCTTTGAACAAATCGCCGCTTTATTCTTAAAGACAGCAGAAAACGAAAAGGAACATGCAAAGCTTTGGTTTAAGGCATTAGGCATGCTTGGTGATGTTAAGGAAAACTTACAAGCAGCTGCCAATGGTGAAAACTACGAGTGGACTGACATGTATGAGCGTATGGCTAAGGATGCCGAGGAAGAAGGCTTCCACGATTTAGCTGCTCAGTTTAGAGGCGTTGGTGCTATTGAAAAGATGCATGAAGAACGTTACAGAAAGTTACTTCAGAATGTAGAAATGCAGGAAGTATTCAAGAAGAGCGAAGTAAAGATTTGGGAATGCCGTAACTGTGGTCATATCGTTGTTGGTATGGAAGCCCCAGAAGTTTGCCCAGTATGTCATCACCCACAAGCATTCTTTGAAATTCACGCAGAGAATTTTTAATAGTATGAATTTATGCCAAGGCACAATGTGCTTTGGTTTTTTTGTTGTAAGATACATCAGATATGTAGTAACAAATGAACAGATTTTTCCAGTAGAAAAAATAATAAAAATGATGGGAAAGATTGCACTAGTACGATTAAAAAGGGTAAAATCAGTATATAAAGTTGGAGAAAATATATGGGAAAAATCTATACAATCGGGGAAGCGTTAATTGACTTTATTCCAGTACAGACAGCCGCAAGCCTAAGTGCTGTGGATGCCTTTCAAAAAAGACCAGGAGGAGCACCAGCCAATGTGGCAGTAGCCGCAGCGAAACTTGGTGCAGAAGCTTATTTTATCGGTATGGTTGGAGATGATCCATTTGGACATTTCTTAAAAGATACGATTGCGGGTTATGGTGTTAATACAAGATATTTAAAGACTACAAAGAAGGCAAAGACAGCGTTAGCCTTTGTAAGCCTTGCGGATGATGGACAGCGTGACTTTAGTTTCTATCGTAATCCAAGTGCAGACTTACTTTTAGATAAGTGTGATGTTGAAGAAGTTGAATTTACAAGCGATGACTATATCAGTTTTGGCTCTGTTGACTTAGTAGAATATCCTGTGAAGTACGCAACAGAGTACTTGTTACAGAAGGCGAAAGCAGCGAATGCGACAATCCTGTTTGATCCAAACATTCGTAAAGATCTTTGGGATGATTTAAATGAGTGTAAACAAACAGTATTATCCTTTATGAAGTATGCAAATATCGTTAAGATGGCAGATGATGAAGTGGAATTTATTACTGGTAAATCGTCTGTCAAAGAAGCCATTGAAGTGGTAAAACAATATGGTGTTGAACATGTCATTGTGACATATGGACCTGAGGGTAGTGACGCTTACTTGAAACATTGTCATAGTCATGCGGATGCACATAAAGTAGATCCAATTGATACAACCGGTGCAGGTGATACGTTTGTTGGTGCGCTATTATACTATTTAGACCATCACAAACAAAAGCCTGATCAGATTTCACCTGAGATGATCAAAGATGGATTATGTTTTGCAAATCACGCAGCTGCCATCGTTACGACGAAAAAGGGTGCGATGAATGCGGCCCCAACATTAGAAGAATTACAGAAATAAAAAGTTTTGGAGAATACCATGTTTAAAAGAGCAGAGATGAATACCTATGAAGCAGAGATTACTTGTCATTCCTGCGGGAAGAAGGAGAAGGTTAAAATCAAATCACTCATTGATACAGCTTTAGATCCATCTGCAGAAACAAGCCTACTGCGTGGTAAGTTATTCCGTCATAGCTGCTCAAAATGCCATACGGAACAAAACATGTTATATACATGCATGTATCATGATGGCAGTAAGAATCTATTGGTTGGATATCCAGATAACCAAAAAGATTATGAAGAGATGAACCTCATGTTTCATCGTCGCTATCATCGCGATGAGTTGGATGAAGCGTTAAATAAGTGGATTGAGACATGCACGAAGAGAATTGTGTCAAATCAATCAGACATGCAAGAAAAGGTACTGATTGCCCTACTTGGGTTAGATGATCGTATCATCGAAATTGGTAAGTATGTAACAGGGGATCTAGCTAAGATACAATCACAAAGTTTAGAAATTGATCACATGTATTTCAATACAAGTGGTGATGAGTATGCATTCCTAATTCAATCTGGGGATGGAATTGTGGGAGAAGTTCCTTTTACCAAAGAACTGTATCAAACTTTAGAAGAACACTACAAACCATATCTAACTGAAGATGAATCTATAGAAATTGACTCAAATTGGGTCAGTGATTTCCTAAGAAAAGTTAAAGAAAAACAAAGCCAGCCGAATTAATGATTGGCTTTGATTGTTAGTTCAATCATGTGTAGTGCAGTAGCACGTAGTTCATATTGAATCTGTTCTTGGTTTTGGTTTAATTTTGTTTGTATCGATGCTAGTTGGCTTGTTTGTGTACGATTAGTTTGTAAGGTAATGATAAGGTTGTTATCGGTTACCTTTGTATCGATTACTTTCACATTACAGTTAAATTCATTTGCGAGGAAGACAGCCATATTTTGTGCAATCGTAAAACGTGTCTCTTGTATATCTTGTCGTAATTGATTCCGCTTATTTGCTTGGTGACGAATTGAGTATTTTTTGATATAGTATACAAATCGAATAAATGTAACGATAATAAAGAAGAATAACGCAACCTGATAATACTCTAGTGTAAAGATTGAGAATGTCTTCTGTATTGAATACATGTATGCATGTATTGAAGAGAGTATTACCGCGATACCTGCTGCGATCCGTGCATGATGTGGAATTGCCTGTAAGAAGGATGCGATAAATAATAGACTATAGGAAATAAATTGATAGTCTTTGGTTGGCTCTGCACTATAGAAAATCTGATAGAGTTGAATGATTGACCAACCAAAGAAGAGAATAGCCATTGCCTGATAAAGTGTATAACGATTATCTTCTTCTATCGGTTCTACATGATCCCATAATAGGACATCTGCCTCTTCAGCTAACTTACGTGCACCAGAGGAGAAGTCGCTGTTAGTAATCACAACTGCTTTATCTAGCTTGTAATATGCGATACCGGAGAAGGCTTGTTGTACAGCATCATTTCCTACGGTTTTACCGTAATACTTACATTGGAAACCGTATTTTAAATTCCCTTTGGTAGCGATAATATCAATGCCTTGGTCACCACTTGCCTTGGTGAGAGTTATATTTTTATATCCGAGTGTAGACAAGTATTTTGCACAACTACGTTCGTATTGAATTCCGTTCATGAGACCATTATACAGTACTTATTTTGAATTTGTAGGAAGAAGGGTAAATAATTCATTTTTACGCTTTTCTTCTTCGATAAGGTTGTTATAGGCAAGTTGTGCATACGTCTGTAATCTTGATGAATAAACATTTTGATCACCATATACAAAGTAGTTACCATCTTTATCTATACAACCTAAAGCTGATATGACAGGCACATCTTGATATACATTTTGAAGGAAGTTTTGATATGGCGTTAGTTTTGCGTTTGCGTTTTCCGCAAGTAAGGTGCTGAGGTAGTTTGCGCTGATATAAGGAATCGTACCGCTTGGAATATCATAGTTGGCCCACATGAAGAAGTGTGTGATATATCTGCGCTGATTTTCCGCATCACTAAGTTCGTTTAGACTCTTACCGTAGAGTTCTTCGTAGAATTCGTCTTCGATAAATGGTTGATGGTCACCATACATCAAGATAATTGTTGGTTCAGAAACGTTCTTGAAATAATTTACAAGTTGTTCTAGAGCCATATCACTACGACGGATAATGCTGAGATATTCTTCTGTTTGCGGATAATTTCCTTTCATTGAAGTGATATGGACATCGTGAATCAATCCTGTATCGTATGGCGAATGATTCTGCATCGTCACATTAAACATGAAGAATGGTTTTGATGTATCACGTTGTTTATATAAATCAATGACGTGTTGGAAATCCCATTCATCAGAGATGTATTTCCTTAGCTTTTGGTAGTTTGTAATATCCTCCATACCGATGAATCGATCAAAGTTCATGTATTGATAGGTATTGATACGATTCCAATTCTCTTTGTGGTAAGGATGGAAGGCAGTCGTACTATAGTTTTGATCAGATAAAGTCATCGCAAGGCCAGGTTGTGTATGTTTTTCGTATAGCGTATAGGCATTGGAGCCAATTGGTAAAAATGCCATAGAGTTACCGGTCAAAAATTCATATTCCGTATTGCTGGTACCAGTTCCTATCGTGGAAACATAGACATTTCCTTGGATAGTATTTTTAGCATTTTTCATACTATTTTCAAATGGAAGATAGTCTTTATCAGTCTCAAATGAACCGACAACTTGTAAATCTGAAAAGGCTTCATTCATGATGGTGATGATATTTGGGTGTTCTACCGTCGCATTTGGAAGCTGCCCGAGTGCTGTTTCTGTGATGGTTTGTTTAGAACTGGTATTTTCCTTTAACTTTGTTGAAAGTGTTTCTATATCATAGCCACGTGGCTTTTGGAGGGATAGATAGCGTGTATTGACGAAGAATTCCGCAATTGCACCATAGTTTTCATAGCCTCTTGCTTGATTGAAGAAGTCAGGTGTTGCGCCAAGTGTAAGTTGAAAGAAATCTGTACCATAGAAAGTTATTAATACTGCAGCAGATAGGAACAGGCAAATTGCACGATAGAGTATCCGCTGTTTTGTCTTCTTTGTTTTTGGTAACCAGAATAATAGCGCAAAGATGGTACTGACCATGGTTAGCGTAAATAGCACCTGTACATTGAATGTCAATTGATAATTGGTAGCGACGCCAGCTGCAGTTTTGATGACACTTAAATCCCATGGTAGAAGAGGGATACCTTTAAACTGCTTTACATACATGTTTGCGATTCCAAAAATACTTAGGATGATAGTGGTAATCGCAAAGGATAATTTCATGCTTGCAAGTACTACGTAGAATATCATCGCAATCAAAAGAATGATAGCGTAGTTCACAAATACATTACCGATACCTTCGATATCGGAGAGTAAGTTATTGTTGCAGAGTTCGACTGCCATTTCTATCAATAATGGCACAAGCATGATTGTAATCACTTTGATTGTCGTATCGATTTTTGGTTTATGGGGTAGCCACTTTAGAAGAATTGATAAGAACGATACGATGATTGTGATGAAAAACATGGTATTTGTTGGATCGAGTTTATGATAATCCTGATAAAAATAGATATTTGTGACCAACAAAATGGTCGTGATTAGGTGTGGAATGATGCATCTTAATTTATTCATAAGAATATTATAGTTGGATTGTAATGGAATTGTCACTTTTGTTATATATACTATGCTTGCAAGATGGTAGAATATTGTTAAAGAGTTAGTTTATTCTACTTATATCAAAAGAAATACATCATTTTGCAAGATATAGTCTGTTAGAAAAGATACAGGAGATTTGTATGCTAAAAAATAAGAAGATTTTGATTGCGGTACTTGTTGCGGTTGTGGCGATTGTCGCTACAATATTTACCTTCTTCCAAAAGAATCTTGGTGGAACTAGTGGAGGGTCGGTTGCCTATGTAGATACCATTAGTAATATCATGGGTTCTACGGGTGGTGGAAATGACCGTTATTCTGGTGTGGTAGAAGCCCAACAGAGTGTAAAGGTCAACAAAAACCAAGAGAAGAAGATTGAACAGGTATTTGTGTCTGTTGGTGATCAGGTAATTCCTACAACAGTCCTTTTCCGCTACGATGTTTCGGAAGCGCAAAAACAGATTAGTTCAATCAATTTAGATATTGAATCATTAAGAGGCACAATTACGGACAAGTATAATGCAATCTCCGAATATAAAGCCAGTGGTGACACCAGTCAGATTGCGATTGCGGAAAATGATATTCGTGTTGCACAGTTATCTATCCAACAAAAGCAGCTGGATTTAGCTGCGAAACAAAAAGAAATCGATAATGCGAATGTGCTTGCCAATACAACTGGGATTATTAAGGCAATTAATGAAAATGGTACAGATGCACAAGGTAATGCAACAGCGTTTATCGAAATCTCACAGTCTGGTGACTTTAGAGTGAAGGGTACCATTGACGAAACATCCATTACATCTATCACACTTGGACAAGAGATGATTGTACGCTCTAGAACAGATGAGACAAAGTTTTGGACAGGTAAGATTACAGAAATTAAGACAGAACCAAACGCAAAACAAAATGATATGTATAGCATGGGTGGCTCTAGTAACTCTGAAAAGGCTAGTACATATCCATTCTATATTTCATTAGATTCTTCTGATGGTTTAATGCTAGGACAGCATGTATATATTGAAAAGAATAATGGTACTTCTGTAAAGAAAGAAGGCATCTGGTTAGATGCGTCTTATGTTGTTATGGAAGGCGATAAAGCATATCTTTGGGTTGCTAACAAGAACAACCGTTTAGAGAAGCGTGAAGTTGAAGTTGGTGAGCTGGATCAAAACTTATACCAGTATGAAATTAAATCTGGCGTATCTGAATCTGATAGTATTGCATGGCCAATGGAAGACTATAAAGAAGGTATGAAGACAGAACCTATCTCTACAGCAGGAAGTGGAGAATAAATATGTTATTGAACTTACAAGGAATCTATAAAAGTTATGGCGGCACCATCGAAGTACCTGTTTTGAAGAATATTTCTTTTCAGGTGGCAGAAGGTGAGTATGTCGCAATTATGGGTCCTTCTGGTTCAGGGAAGACAACATTAATGAATATCATTGGATGTTTGGATCGCTGTACAGAAGGAACCTACGAATTGGATGGTACAGATATTTCACGTATTTCTGAAAATGAACTATCAGAAGTTCGTTTAAAGAAAATTGGTTTCGTGTTTCAGACATTTGAACTTTTACCTAGTGAAACCGCAATTGAAAATGTTGCATTACCACTTGTATATGCGGGTATCTCAAAGGCAGAACGCGAAAAGGCTGCAGTTGAAGCACTTACCAAAGTCGGTCTAGGAGATCGTATCAATTTTAAGCCAAATCAATTATCTGGTGGACAAAAGCAGCGTGTAGCGATTGCACGTGCATTAATCAATCATCCACGTATTCTTTTGGCGGATGAACCGACAGGTGCACTAGACCAAGCATCTGGCAAGCAGGTCATGGAATTATTTGAGGAATTAAATAAAGAAGGTGTCACAATTGTTATGATTACACACGACGCGCATGTTGCAAGTAAGGCGAAGCGTGTAATTCATATTATTGATGGCATGATACAGGAGGGCAGGGATGAATAAAAAACGAGTCATTATCAGTGTTTCTGTCGTTGCGGCCTTAGTACTTGGTTACTTTGGAATCCTCCAATATCGTAAGGCATCCCGTAAGGTGGATGTTGTCCAAGTTAGTACGATGAATATGGGTGGAAATCCAACGGAACCACAGATGAGTGGTTTGGTATCCGATTCAGCCACACAGACTGTTACACCATCCGTATCTCAAATTATCACTGCAGTATATGTTACTGAAGGTCAAGCAGTATCCGCTGGTGACAAGTTATTGGCATATGATATTACAAGCTTAAACTATACAGTGGAATTGCAGAAGATTGAAATTTCTACTACACAGCTTCGCTTAGAACAAGCAAAGAAAGAATTGCTACAACTACAAAACACAAAAC
This sequence comes from uncultured Solobacterium sp., assembly GCA_938041275.1. Taxonomy (GTDB): domain Bacteria; phylum Bacillota_I; class Bacilli_A; order Erysipelotrichales; family Erysipelotrichaceae; genus Bulleidia. Next base: position 4,398 of record CALISH010000013.1, on the reverse strand, counting down.
CGATAGAAAGAAGAGCAACCCCAACACCTACTCCTACACCTGAGCCGGAATATAGGCTGGATACAGAAATAGGCCCACAGGTAGAAGAAAATAAAGTGTGGAATTATCTAAATGCGTTAACGGATGAAGATACAGAGTTTACAAAGGATCTCGACGAACCAACCCCGACGCCTACGCCAACCCCAGGGTCAACTCCAACACCTACACCAGCAGTTCCTGCTGTAAACACATATGAAAAGGGTACAAAAGCCAATCCATATCACTTTGCCATAAAGAGTGATGGTTTCCTTACTGGTAAGTTTATCAAAGAACTCATTCACAAAGCAGAAACAGATGGAAAGAGATTCTATGTTTCCCTTGATGTTTACAAAGATGATGATAAGACAAAGGGTCTTGTAGATTCATGGCTAGTATCTGTAGATAGACTAAAGGAAATCTTGGGTACAGAAACAAATGATATGGCAAAGTTAGATCTAAAGACACGCACAATTCTCGTAGTGTTAGTTCCTCACGAAGAACCTGCACCTGAAATTGAACCAAATGGTATGACGGCCTCAGAACTGGTACGTGCAATTCACGCAAAGGAATCTGAAATTCGTGAGTATGATATCGATATTCGCCGTAAACAGTTAGAACTATCAGAATTACAGACACAGTTGGCAGATGGCGTTGTTTACGCAAAGCGCAATGGTGTTATTAAAGGTCTAAAGGATATGAATAATGTACCTACGGATGGAACACCGTTCTTGACTGTCGCAGGTGGAACAGGTACAGAAGTAAAGGGCACAATTTCAGAATTGTTATTAACAACAATTCAAAAGGGTACGAAGGTATCTGTTACAAGTTATGAAACGGGTTCAATCTACGAAGCAGTCGTTACACAGATTGATAACTTCCCGACGAATTCTAGTGAAGGATTCTATGGTGGTAATCCAAATGTTTCGATGTACGGTTTTACTGCATATATTGAAAAGGGTGATGATTTAAAACAAGGTGCGTATCTTGCCTTATCAATCCAAAAAGAAAATACAGATACATCTTCCATCTATCTTAGCAATGCCTTTATCCGTGATGACCATGGACAGAAGTATGTTATGAAAGATGTAGATGGAAAACTTGTAAAGACATATATCAAGACGGGTAAAGTGTACTTCAATATGTCGACAGAAGTATTATCTGGCCTTTCAGATACGGACTATATTGCCTTCCCATATGGCGATGGTGCAATTGAAGGTACTCGTACACAGATTGGTATGGGCGACAACGCTATGTACGGAGGCTACTAATGGGTGAGAATATTAGATTATCAATTCGTGGAATCCTATCACATAAGATGCGTTCGATTCTAACAATGCTGGGTATTATTATCGGTATTGCGGCAATCATCGCTATCGTTTCCACAATCAAAGGTACAAATGAACAGATTCAAACAAACCTCATTGGCTCGGGTGTCAATACCGTCAATGTACGTATGACCCAAGGTGATTGGGAGTATGATTTTGGACAGGGCATTCCTGGTAAATACAGAGAAGTCTCTACATTTCAAAAAGAGGATTTAAAGAAGATTCCTGGTGTGGTCAATGTGTCACTCTATCATCGCCGTCAGGTATACGATGGCGTATTCCATCTAACAAACTCTTTAACAGGTGGATATGTATACGGAATCGATGATACGTATTTACAGACAAATGGTTTGATTGTAAGCCGTGGTAGAGCTTTTTCTACCAATGATGTCGATAAGAATCGCAAGGTTTGTTTATTGGATAAGGTTTCTGCAGAACAGTTATTCCAAGGAGAAAATCCAATTGGTAAAACAGTAGAAATTCAAAAGGAACCATTTGTGGTTGTTGGTGTTGTTTCGCCAGCGGTAGAGTTTGAACCTACCATCAAAAACATGAATGATTACTATACATATAACCAAGATACTTCTGGAAAGGTATATGTACCAACATCAGTATGGCCGTTGTTATATCAATATGATGAGCCAGAAAATGTAATATTACGTGCAAAAGATACAAACTCAATGACAACGATTGGTAAGCAAGCAGAAGAGATTTTAAATGCGACAGCGACTGGCAATAGCGATACAAGTTATAAGTCAGAAGATCTGATGAAGCAAGCCAAACAAATTCAACAATTATCCCAAGCAACCAATACAATGTTGTTGTGGATTGCGGGCATCTCCTTACTGGTAGGTGGTATTGGTGTTATGAATATCATGTTAGTAAGCGTAACAGAGAGAACACGTGAAATTGGTTTAAAAAAGGCGATTGGTGCACCTAAGAAATCGATTTTAATTCAATTCTTAACGGAAGCAGTTGTATTAACATCGACTGGTGGTGTGATTGGGGTAATCTCGGGTGTCATCCTTGCATTCTTGATATCGAAGCTCAATGGTACACCGATAGCCATTAGCGTCGAAGCCTCTATCTTCGCAGTATTATTCTCTATGTTAATTGGTATTGTGTTTGGTATCTTACCATCCTACAAGGCCGCAAACTTAAATCCTATCGACGCATTACGTCGTGAATGAGTGGTTGATGATATCATCAATCACTTTTTTGATGCGAAAAACAGATGAGAATGATATCATAATAAAAATGTCGACAGCAGGAGGATATATGAAATTTTTATTTGCTCCCGATTCATTCAAAGGTACGATGAGTGCTATTAATACTAATCGCTTGTTAAGACATGCGACACATCGCGTGTTTGGAAGTGTGGAATATATCGATGTAACAATGGCAGATGGTGGAGAAGGTACAGTGGAAACCGTCACTCGTAATCTGCGAGGCTCAATTATGTATGTGCCAACACATGGTCCATACATGAAACGAAGAGAAGCTAAGTTTGGCTTGGTAAATCAAAAAGAAGCAATTCTAGAAGTTGCGGAAGCAGTGGGTTTAGCACTGGTTCCAGAAGAGAAACGTGATCCACGTTATACTTCATCCTATGGTGTGGGTGAATTAATCGCACATATTCTCGATGATGGAATTCGTGATATTAAGATTGCGATTGGTGGAACATCCACAAATGATGGTGGTATTGGTGCGATGCAAGCATTGGGAGTGCGCTTTTTAGATAAAGATGGCAATGAAGTAAAAGGAATTGGCGATAGTTTAAAAGATATCGTTACAATCGATACTTCACGTATGAACCCATTAGTGCAAGAAGCTAAGTTTACAATCATGTGTGATGTGGATAATCCTTTATGTGGTCCAAATGGCGCAACAATGTGCTATGGAAAACAAAAAGGTGGTACCCCAGAAGTGTTAGAAGAACTTGAAAAGGGTATGGAAAACTATCGTCAGGTTTTACTAAAAACTTTTGGGAAAGATGTAAACGAAATTCCTGGCTCAGGTGCAGCAGGTGGTATGGGTGCAGCCTTCTCATTATTCTTGATTGGTGAGATGAAGTCAGGGATTGAAGTTGTAATGGACTTAATGAACTTTGATCAGATGCTAGATGGTGTTGATTATGTTATAAGTGGCGAAGGAAGAGCTGATGCACAAACACTACATGGCAAAGTACTCTATGGCATCGGCAGACACTGCAAAGAAAGAAATATCCCAGTCATCGCAATTTGTGGATGTCTTGGCGATGGTCATGAAGCATTATATGAACACGGTATTACAAAGTTCTATGCAACTACAGATAAAGAACTTTGTGAAAAAGAAATTCTAGCAAATGCGAATGATAACTTTATGAAGGCTGCTGTTGGTATGTTTGAAGATATCAAAAATGGAAATATTTCTTAGTTGAAAGTCATTGTAAATGATATGATTTATATATAGAGAAAAGTATCGTGGAGGCTAATTGATATGATTTTAAAAGTTGTACGTGAAAAGGAAACAAAATACTATGTTCCTACACAAATTCAAGCAATGGCAATTTCAGCTGTCTACAATACAGATGATATGTACGATGTAACATTCATTGTAAATGGAGTTTCTGAACCAGTAAGAACTTTCCCATCCAAAGAAGATGCAGAAGAATTCTTAGTACGTTTAGATATATTGTATTGTTCACATGATTCATCTGTGCATATCGTAAATTTAAATACGCTATAAGCAATATGCATTTTCATATAATCTAATATTGGTGAAGTATTAAAAATGAGATGGTGATAAACCACTAATGCTAGCGCTGGGACTTACACTTGTTCTAGTGACATTAAGCCATAAACAAAACACTTCATTATGAAGTGCTTTTATATGATATTACATGCATAAATATGTTTTATAATTCTGTAGGATTGATTTTTGCGATGAGGTGATAAAGTTCAGTGCAAGGATAGCTGAAGACGGAAAATCTCCTTCGCCGCCCTTGCATGTGGAATGGCTATGTTTAGACATAGTAGGGAGCTCCACCAGTTATTCTTATTATTGTACATTTAAA
>CALISH010000012.1 GCA_938041275.1 uncultured Solobacterium sp. | reverse complement strand
ACACTTCTTATGGGGGTGTGATTTTTTTAAGGTCATGACACAGACCTAACTGGTAAAGTGTTTTTTCTTCCGAAAAGCCAAATACTTAACTTGATTAAATGATAGAATATAAAAATATTGACATACTGTGAATCAAAATTGATTTACCTAAATTATGGAGGAACAGTTAATGAAAAAACGTATTGCTTTATTAGTTTATCCTGATTTTAGCTTACAAGAAGTAACAAACTTGATGTATTACTTTCGGTGGGCTTTTGATACTTTTACGGATGTTATATATACAGATCTATCTCCTGTTAGGAGTGAAGAAGGAATATTAGTGCAGCCCGTAAAAACGTGTGCTAAGTTTTGCAAAGAGGATTATGATTGTTTAATTCTTCCAGGGTGCAGTAATTTAACGTAACCTATACGGAATAAAAAAATAAAAGAGTTTTTAGAGTCATTCGCAAATGATCATACTTTTGTTATTAGCGCGATTTGTGCTGGTCCAGTATTCTTGGCGCAAGCAGGTTTATTGAAAAATAAAAAATATACTGCTTCGTTATATGCTGAATTAATGGAATTGCTTAATTTTGTTGAAGAAGAGAATTTTGTACCACAATCAGTAGTTGAAGATGGAAATATAATCACTGCTGTAGGCAGTGCATTTAACGAGTTTGCAGTACATGTTGCTAGAAAACTTGGTTATGAATGCCCCGATAAAATATTAAGTGGCTATATGGATTCAAACGATGCTAATGATTATATTCATCATCTTACGGAAGAAGACTTACTAGAATTTAAAAAGAAATTTAAAGAATTTATTGATTAAAAGTATGATTGATTATCAGATTTATTATTTCTGTTTATCAAAATATAGTTGTTAAATCACACCTCATGAGAAGTGTGATTTTTTTACATTTTCTCTTTCAATATTGAATATATGTATCTTACATTGTAAATTATGCATCTTAGCGAAAACGGCGAGACAGTATAAAATACTTGCGGTAATATCACAGTAGAAAAGATACGAAAGGAGAATCGAAGATGAAAGTAAATGTAGAACTATCAAAAGAGTTTTCCCCGCCACACGTAACGATTTATGCGGATGTAATTACCGATGAAGTGCAGAGAGTTATTGATGTACTCGATGCAAACGATATACCACTGATAGTACAGCGCGAAAATAAGATGATAATCTTGAAAGCGGAAGAGGTATATATGATACGTGTAGAGGGTGGAGATACTGTTATCTATACGGAAAATGAGAGGTATTATTCCCGAAAACGTTTGTATGAGATGTTTGAGCAGATCGGGACTGGCTTTATGCAAATATCGAAACAAACTGTTATTAATCTTTCTTGTATAAAAAGTATAGAGACAGGATTTGGTGGGACATTATTACTAAAGTTAAAGAATGGTTCTTCTGATTATGTATCAAGAAAATATCTGCCTGATCTAAAAAGATATCTAGGAATTTAAGGAGGCGAAACATGAAAACAAAGAAACAAACACTGCTATTTAACATATTCGTATCAATGGGTATTGCCGCAATGATGTTTATTATCGTTGGAGTTATTATTGATTGTATCTTCCATGGAAATATGGAAATGACAAATTATGCATTTTCTAAGATGGCTATCGCAACCGTGGTAATTGGACTTGGCTTTGGGATACCTGCAATAGTTTATGACAACGAGAAGTTATCACTTTTTACACAGACAATTATTCATATGGGAACGGGTTGTATTGTTATGACTGTTACTGCGTATCTTGTGGGTTGGATTCCTATGAATCATGGACCACTACTGATGATTGCGATACTCTTAGAAGAGATTGCCGTTGCATTTGGAGTTTGGTTTCTATTCTACCTAAAACAAAAAAGGCTTGTAACACAGATGAATCAACGTATCTCAAAAATAAATCATGTATAACAGTATGGTCTACTTTGTGGTAGACCATTATTTTTCTGATTAGGGTGATAAATTATCAATTACATATTATGATAGTAGGGTGCTTTAAAAGGAGATTTTTATGAAGTGGTATGAGAATGCGGTGTTCTATCATATTTATCCATTAGGATTAACGGATGCACCGAAGAATAATGATTATCAAATTACAGAACATCGTTTGAATCAATTAGGCCCTTGGATCAAACATATCAAGGAAATTGGCTGTAATGCGTTATATATTGGACCATTATTTGAATCGGTTGGACATGGATATGAAACAACCGATTACTATAAGTTGGATTCTAGACTTGGTGATAATGATGATTTAAAGAAGTTTGTCAAAGAATGTCATCATCAAGGTATTCACGTAATCTTTGATGGTGTCTTTAATCATACGGGAAGAGATTTCTTTGCGTTTAAGGATATTCAACAGAATCGTGAAAGTTCTCAATATAGAGATTGGTATTGTAATGTGAATTTCCAGGGGAATAATGAATATAATGATGGCTTTTCCTATGATAACTGGGGTGGCTATAACTTACTCGTAAAACTCAATCAACAAAATCCTGCGGTAAGACAATACCTATTGGATGTAGTGAAATATTGGGTGAGTGAGTTTGATGTGGATGGAATTCGACTAGATGCGGCAGATGTATTAGACTTTGGGTTTATGCATGAGTTACGTATGCTGGCGAATGAAATCAAGCCTGAATTCTGGTTGATGGGTGAAGTGATTCATGGCGACTATAGTCGTTGGGTAAATCCTGATATGTTACATTCTGTGACAAACTATCAATTATATAAAGCTTTATACTCTGGACATAATGAACATAATTATTTTGAGATTGCACATACAGTGCGTTATCTATTAGATAAAGGGAATCTACCATATCATCTCTATAACTTTGTGGATAATCATGATGTGGAACGTATTTATACAAGACTTCATAACAAACAAGAGTTTGTACCAGTACATATTTTAATGTATACATTACCTGGTATTCCTTCTATTTATTATGGAAGTGAGTTTGGTATTGAAGGTAGAAAAGAAAAACATTCCGATGCAGTATTACGACCTGCGATTAACTTAGAAGATTATTCAAATGCAGTAAGTGAGAATGGCTGTACCAACATTATCGCAAGACTTGGAAAAATTCGACAGAAGAATCCAGTATTTACAGATGGTATTTATCAAGAACTACGATTAACAAATCGTCAGTATGCTTTCTCACGTACAAATGAGATAACACAGGCAATCGTTGTAGTGAATAACGATGAAGCGGATTCATCACTAGAAATCCCAGCAACTGGAACTTATACAGAACTACTGAGTGGAGAAATTCAAACTGTTGATGGAAATCTACATGTTCATCTGCGTGCATGTTCAGGACAAATCTGGATGAGAGACTATGATGAAACAGTTGTTAAGGAAACAGAAGTTAAGATTCCGGAAATCAAACAAGTTGAAGTAAAAGAGGAAACAATCAAGCAGGTAACTGTAGATCATAGTAAATCTTATGAAGAGATGAGTGTTGAAGAACTACAAGCATGTGTTCTAGAAAAACTTGCAAAGAATGGCCCGATGACAGAACAAATGAAACGTGATGTCGCAAATAATGTTTATCATGATTCGTTGGTCAATTGGGTAAAAAGCTTTAGAAATTAAAAATACCGCAGATTTTGCGGTATTTTCTATAGTTAGGCTTTACGTTCATGCATTAGAATAAATGGAATCAATAGGATAGCACAAGAAATCCAGATGGTTGGATACCCGAACTGTTTGGATATTACACCACCAAGACCAGCACCAATTGCGAATATTATGATAATTCCAAAGTAATGCATGGATTGGTGAAGGTATGTTTTATTCTTTGTTCGAAAGAAAGCGGAAAGTCTTGCGGTAGCACTCTTAATATTGCCGATGCACATGGTACTAGCATATGTGTTTCCATTTACCTTACGGAAGGATTGTACCTGTAAGGCGCAGGAGAATGAGACAAGCATATTTGCGATATTGTTAAGACTACCAGGGATAAAACCAACAAGTAATAACGTAATAATCTCAATGAGTACAATAAATTGTCTCCAGTGAAGGGATTTCTTTTCTTTCAGGCGACCTTGCAGTTGTTCAGCAATAAATACACCAACGATAAAAGCGAAGATAGGTAATAGATAGTTTAGACTATGTGCTATATTTCCTTCCATCAAGTTCTGTGTCATTAAGACTAGATTACCGGTTTGTGCATTTGCGAATACATGGTCTCTAGTATTAAAAGTATAGGCATCTTGTAATCCTCCGCTAAAAGCGAGAAAAGCAGAAGTGATGAATGCGTCTGACATTTGTTGTTCTTTCATGGTTCACCATCCTTAAATCATTCCTAGAAAGTTCAAGTCTTATATTAGGCTTAATTATTTATGAATACAAGTCTCTTAGATGGAATGTGAAGGAACCTATGTAAGAAATATGTAAAGGTGTTATGATAATACTGGTTATTATTTTTTACACACATCATCGATTTCAGCCAAATTATTTTTAAAGTGGGTAAGGGGATATGAAAAAGAATAATTTATTTCAACGTTTTCGCTATTGGCTAGATAAGCGAATGGCAAGGGGTACGGGTAGTATGATTTGTGCTCTGTTATTTGCGACTATTTTTATGATTTTGTTTTTGGCGAGCATTTTGATCTTATTTGGGGCAAGTGATGAATGCTCTCCATTACATGCAATATGGGATAGTTTTGCGACCACAATCAATGCGGAGATTCCTTCTTCTGGTGATGGCTCGCTACTTTTTATTATCATTAATGGAATTGCGGCAATCATTGGTCTTTTCTTTACGAGTATCTTGATTGGTATTATCACAACTGGTATAGAGATAAAACTACAGAGTCTTAGAAATGGTAATGCGGAAGTTCTGGAAAATAATCATACTTTGATACTTGGATGGAACGATACAACATTTGCGATAATTGCGGAGATTATGGAGTCTAATCTGAATCGAGAGATGCAGACAGTTGTGGTACTTGACGACGCGTGTGAAAAAGCTGAGATGGATGATCAAGTTCGTACATTTATCGTAGAAAAAGATAAAGAGCGTGAAAGAATCGCAAAGAAGAATCATGAAGTATTTATTCCTTATGCAAAGCATACACAGGTATTATGCCGTTACGGAACGACAGTACATTCTAGTAATTTAGAAAACTGTAATATTCAAAACTGTAAGTCAATTATTGTAAATGAAGATGATGACGATGAAACAATCAAAGTTATTCTTGCATGTAGTGGAATCATTCATGAGCTACGTATGAGTGGGGTAAAGGGAAAGAAACTTCCTTATATTACTGCTGTCATTCATGATAAGAAAAATATGAATACTGCAAGACTTGCGGGTGGAAAAGATTTGGAAGTAATCTGTTATCCGGAGTTAATGTCACGTATTATGGCAAACTCTAGTAGAGCTGCAGGATTATCATATGTATTCACTACCTTATTTAACTATGAAGGAAGTGACATCTACTTTGTAGATAAGAATTCAATAAAACTATCTGGTAAAAGAGTCATTGCCTCAGATGGAAGTAAGAAACATATAAATGATTTGACAATCTATGAGTTAAATCAGTATTTAACCAATGCGACTATCATTGGAGGTTCGCATGGTATGATCAATAATAAAGTTGAACAAGGACGACTCAATGATAATCGTTGGGAGGGGATGGAATCGTGTCTATTACCAACGATGACGAGTAAGCTAGTCAAAGATGTAGATCACTTCTATGTATTGCAGATGGATGATAATCCGATTGAAGTTACAAAAAATACATGTACCGTTTCTTGCAAAGAGGTTAAAGAGAAAAACTTTAGTCCACACACAAGACCAGATGCGATTATCGGTGTAAGTACCTTATTAATACAAGTGTTAAAGGAACTTGAAACATTCTTGCATGAAGATACGCCTGTATACATTCTTGAAACACAAGAGAAATTAGATACGTATCTAGCAGATGAAGGGATACAAGAGGAAATCCAGAAGATTACAAATGTCCGTCTAGAGTGGATTCCGTCGGATATTGACCACTATAATAGTTTATACGAATTTATGAGTGCACCAGAACATAGAGAAATTCGTAGTGCAATGATTCTTTCAGATAATATTTTTGTGGATGAGAATTTATCTAGACAGCAGCAGAAAGAATATGCAGATAACCTTACAATCTCTCGCTTGTTATCTCTACGAAAGATAAGAGCAGATTTATTGCCAGAGCTATTTATCACCTGCGAAATGAATTATGACGAAAACAAGAATCTTGCGGAGCGTACAGGTTCAGAGGATTACATTGTTGGTAGTAATGTGGCTGCATCTGTTATGACACAGATATCTCAAGCAAGAGAATTGCATCGTATCTTCTATGAGATTTTGGATTGGAGTGGATCAGAAATCTATTTGCACAAAGCATTTAAATATCTTGACGTTGAGAATCAAAAGAATATAAAAGAGAAGATTGACCTTCCAGCGCTAGCTGCGAAGCTAGCACAACAGAATGCAGTATTTATCGGTTATTGTAAATATGGGCAAAATGGTAAATATCTAAAACCAAAACTGAATCCTCCAAAATGGAATCAAGATGGTACAGCTGCAGAAGTAACCTTCGGCAATCGTGACTATATCATCACAATCGCAAATCAAAATGAGTAGTATCTTTTAATATTGGTTTAGCATTCACTAACCCTTTGGTCAGAGTATATTGAAAACTATACTTGTAACCATTAAAATAGAAAGGCAGGAGGTCAATACGAATGCTAAATAAATTTCCAGAAAAATTAACACTTCTTCGAAAGCATTACGGTCTTTCACAGGGTGATGTCGCAACAAAAATCAATGTGAAATTTACCGATTATATGAACTGGGAAAATGGCAACAGTATCCCATCAATATCAAATATTCGTAAGTTATCAGTATTGTTTGGTGTTCCGGTTGAAACATTCATCGATAATCGAAAGGTCATTGAATTGCCTGAGGTAAAGGTGGTGCCACAAGTACAACCGCAACAATCAACAACTGAACAAAAGCCAGATGAAACTGTTAAGGCGGATGCAATCCACACACAGAGAGTGAATTCTGTTAAAAATGACCTAGGCAGTACACGTGTAATGGATGCAGGTAAAATTAAGGCGGCCGCCAAGGGAACAGAGCCAAAGGAAACTAAGAAAGAAGATAACCAAAAGAATCGTAAGAAGATTTCTTATGCCATTATGGCGGGATGCTTAGTTGCGGTAGTGGTGGTTATCGCAATTATTCTTCGTTTTACAACCGGTGGTAAGTCAGGATTTACAGTAGAAACATCAGATTTAAACCGCATTGCGGAAGGTGATACCTTTACATTATTCATCAACAAGAATAACTCTTTAGAAGTCTATGGTGATTTCCAATATAAGAATGAATTTCAGGATGTTGTACAGGTAAGTGCTTATGGAAGTCATGCGGTTGGCCTCAAGAAGGATGGTACAGTCGTAACAACTGATAAGAATGAGGAAGTTGCGAAGTGGAAGAATATTAAGGCTGTCGCTGCTGGTAAAGACCATACTGTTGGTTTAACAAATGATGGTAAGGTTGTTTGTGCAGGTAGCGAGCTTGCATGTCAGGTGAGTGATTGGTCAGATGTAGATAGTATTTACGCTGGTGATGATGCCACATTTGCGATTATAAATGGACAGGTGAAAGTATCTGGTAACTCTGCAAATTTCAGTTCGATTAGTGATGCGAAGAAGTTAGCTGTTGGAGAATCACAAGTACTTGTATTAAAGAAAGATGGCAGTGTATCTGCTGTATCCCTAAAGGGGAGCAGTACAAGTGATGTGTCTAGCTGGACTAAGATTTCATCAATCGCAGTTGGTAAAAACTATGTGGTTGGTGTGCATGAAGATGGCACAGTTAGTGTTGTTTCGGATGATAAAGATTTAAAGGAAGCTGTTGGAGCTTGGACAGATGTGAAATACATCGCAGCGTATGATGATACACTCGTTGCCTTCAACCGTTCTGGTAAGATGTATGGTTATGGGGATAACTCCAGTAGCCAATATGAAAATTCATTCAAGACAGACGCAAAGCAACTATCACAAGTGAAGAATATTACATTTACAGTCACAACAGCGAATGTAAATATCGCTTGGGATCCGGTTGAAAATGCGGATTACTATGAATTAACAGTTAATACGAATCCAATTACAGAACATAAGAATATTATTTCCAATAGCGATAGTATCGCATCCTCATCCTTAAAGGATGGAGAGACATACGTTGTAACAATCACAGCACATTCCAAGAAGGAAGATAAATATAAGACAAGTGAGAAGACTTCTATTAACTTTGCCTATAATGCAAAGACAGTACAGCTCAACTCACCAACAGATATTACTGCGACTGGCTTGCAGAATGCATGGCACTTTGCATGGTCACCAGTAGAGAATGCGGATAAGTATAACATCTCAATCGATGGAACAGTTGCGGCATCAAATGTAGAAGGAACATCCATTACAATTGATGGTATCTCATTTGCGGAAGGTTCCGAACATGAGATTAGTATTACAGCTTTATCATCTAACCCTGCATACACAGAAAGTGTACCAACGAAGGCAAAGATGAAGTATACTATCAGCAAAGGTAAAATTAAGATCAATTTTGAAAAACCGGATGGTAGTAGTGCTGGTTCTAAGACATATGAATTAAATGTTGGTTCATACTATGCTCAAAACATCATCAAACCTAGTGATATTCCAAGTGGATTCAAACTAGCAGATGAGCAGACTACAGCAGAAGTTATGAATGGTCAGACAACAGAAGTAACGGTCAGACTACAGGCAAACTAAGGCAAGGAGAAATACATGGACAGACTTTGGTATTACACAAAACGAGGTAGCACAGAAAAATTTGGCCCATTTACAGACGCTGAATTAGTGCAGTTCATCAAACAAGAAATTCTTTGCAAGGATGACTATATCTGGATGCCTGATTTGAAGAATTGGTTGGAAATATCAAATTCAATCTATGCAATCTATTTACCAGCTTCAGATACAACAGTAGAAATATAAAGAAAAGAATGTATTTGTAGGGAAGCCTATAAATACATTCTTTTATACATGCATTATTTTCTGCGAATGCTATGAAGTGTAGTTGTTCCGATGATTGTACCAAGACTAAGTGCCACAAGAGATAACCCACAATCAAATGCCTGTATTTCTGCTAGTCTGATATTACCTGTTACGATAGACGCAACCATGTAGTGGAACATGTCTCCAGGAATAAGTGGAATAATGGATGGATAGATAAAGTAAGCAGAAGGAACTTGAAGCTTACGTGACATAAATTCTCCATAGAGTGAAGCCGCAAGCGCAGAAATCAAAGTAATCATAAAATGATTCTGCACAAAACTGGAAAGTGTAATATTAACAAGACGTACCAAGAATCCACCAAGACCCGCATACAATAACTTATCTTTTCCGTGAATACCGAACGTTACGCTGAAGCCTAATGAAGCAGTAAAGGATAATAGTAAAACCAAAATAGTATTTACCATGCGCCTGCACCTCCCATTAGGATAACGGCGAAGTACATACCAGCTGCTAGAGATGCACTCTCTAAGAATACATTTAATAGTTGTAAAATACCGTTAAACTCATGTCCACAAATTAAGTTGCGGAATGCATTGACGAGAGGGATACCTGGGATCATGAGTAAACTGATAGAAATCAAAGTCCACTGTGTATCCGCAATCAATCCTACTTTAACTAAAAAGAAGGATAGAACCGTACCCAAGAACATACTAACGATATTGTTGATAATCTTATCTGTACGTAGTCTTGAAAGAGCACGATTGATCCAGAATAAGCAGAATGATACAAGTGCAGTCGCAATCATATCACTAGGCTTACCACCGAGAATAAAGCATACGCTGGTAATCGCTAATACCTGACATAACACAGTTGTTATGAGCTTATACTTCTTTGTGTTTTCAACTTGGTCTAGTATATTCTGTAACTGTTCAGTAGGAATTGGGTGGTTGGCTACCTGATGCATAATGTTATTTAAAACACGTAAGTTTTCTAGATTGATTGATATTCCAGAAATATCTAATTGTTTTGTGTATGTATTTCCATCCGTACCGCGGAAACATATACTAACGTATTGATGCGTCATAACGGTACTGAGTTCAGTTAACTGATACGCTTCAGCATTCTTTTCAATGGCATATTCTACATGTTCAAGGGTTGAACCATTGGCAAGTAATGCTTGGGCTAGTTTTGCCAGGTAATTTAATACCTGTTCCATTTCTAAATGTGAGTTCATCATTTTCTCCCTGTTTGGATACTAGTATATATTTATATTTTGATCGATGACAAGTGAAAGCTTAGAGATAGTAATTTCATGTTTATCGGTAGAACAATGCTATAGTAAAACAGGGTGATGAAATGAAAGAAAAAGTAGGTTTAGTTTACTCGATAGCACAGGATAACCCATGGGTAACAAGCTGTACAGTTTCAAAAGAAGTGATGAAGAATGTTAGTTATTATTCCTTAGCAGAGAATACGGATATCAGTGCAGAAATCTACCCATATTACAAATTGATCTATGTTCATACGGGACGAGCAATTATCTATACAAATGACGATGAGAAAATAGTTAATGTCGGTGGAGCAATCATTATGAAAACCAATATTCCAGTAGGAATCAAAACAGATCAAGGAACTATTTATACGGAAATCATGATAGGAGAAAATAGTATGATGAATAACGCAATAAAACCAGGTGAAGTATTTGGATTAAAGGATTTAGTACCATACCAAGATGGTAAGATTGTAAACATGGATGTTGCACACAACGAAAAGATGAAGTTTGTTGTGATGGCATTCGATGCAGGAACAGGCTTATCTGAGCACGCAGCTCCAGGAGAAGCGCTAGTATTTGCTTTAGATGGTAGTGCTACAATTATTTATGAAGGTGTAGCACATGAAATTCATGCAGGTGAACAGTTCTGTTTTGCAAAGGGTGGATTACACGCAGTAACCGCAACAGAAAAGTTCAAGATGGCTTTACTATTAACTTTATAAGAAAGATAAAATGTCTCAATGATGAGGCATTTTTATTTAGGTAAAAAGAAAACTGTACTTTCTATTATAGAAAAACAGAAAGTGCAGTGAGAAAGAAACCTACAAATATAAACCAACCTAATATATATCCTTTTAAATAATGCTTACATAACGCAACATATTCACGAATCATTGCGCTTGGCCAGAAGTAGAATGCGATAGGAGCACCGATACCGATTGCTGGAATGTCTAATGAGCGACAAAGCAGAAGTGCACGATAGACATGGAAGTTGGAAGTAACTACTGCAATACGCATTCGACCGCCTCTACGCTTGATGATTTCATACGAATTACGCATATTTTGGAATGTATTAACACTCTTATCTTCCATAATAATTTGATGATTCTTAATCCCTTTATCGATTAGATATGTACGCATGGCTTCGGCTTCAGATACTTTTTCATCAGAGCCTTGACCACCAGAAACAATGATATAACAGGATGATACGGATTTATTAAATACGCGAATCGCTTTATCCAGACGATTGGCAAGAAGTTTTGTTGGTCTTAGACCATCGATTAATCCTGCACCTAGTACAACAACGTAGTCAAAATCAACATGTCGTGGAAGTATTTGAATAAAAATGGAATAGAACATAAATGCTACAAATACAAGCGAGATATATAAGACGGTGAATCCAAATCCCATTTTAATCATCGTAGGAAAATCTTGTATGAAATGAATTTGATGATCTATAAAATTGCTTACGGCAACCATCATCGAAGTCATGAAATAAAATTCACCGGCTAAGATAAAGATGCCAAATCCAATCGATAAGAAACTTGTAATGTGGAAACCTTCCTTACGTAGC
>CALISH010000011.1 GCA_938041275.1 uncultured Solobacterium sp. | reverse complement strand
AGTTTTCTGAAGAAGTATCAAAAAGGTACCCCAAGATTTCTCATTGCGGTACCCCAACCCCAAGTAATTTTAGAGCGCCATTTTTTTATATCTATAGGTGATTGACAAGTTGTTCTGCTTTGCTATGATATGTATAACAAAAGCGTGTTACTGGAAAGCAGGCATTAGCTCATTGGAAAAACATTTTTTCTGATGGGCTTTTTTCGTGGGAGGTTCTTATGTTCTTATTTCATAAAAAATCAATGATTTATTCACCATGTGATGGTACATTCAAACCATTAAGTGAAGTAAAGGATGAAGTATTCTCTAAAGAACTGATGGGAAAAGGCTTTGCGGTTATTCCTGATACAGGAGATATCCATTCTCCAGTTGATGGTAAGGTCACAATGGTATTTCCAACCAAACATGCGATTGGGATTACAGATAAAAACAATATTGAATATATTTTGCATATTGGTATCGATACTGTACAGTTAAAAGGGGCAGGCTTTGAGGTATGCGTACAAGAAGGAGACAGCGTTAAAGCTGGAGACTTACTTGTAAACTGTGATTTAGCTATACTAAAACAAGCAGGCTATCAAACAGATGTTCTTGTGATCATCACAAATCATAAGGATGTACGCATCAAACAAGCAGGTAACCTAAAAGTAAAGGAAGAGATAGCATATTGTGAAAACATATAATATTGCAAAAATACTAAATCATAACGTCGTTGTATGTCGTAGTGATGAAGATTCTAGAGAGTATATTGTCTTTGGAAAAGGTATCGGTTTCCAAAAGAAAGAAAATGATATTGTTCCTAGTAAACAGATTCAAAACGTATACGAGCTTGTTGATTTAAAAGATCGTAGACGCTATGAAGAGTTAGTTCATAACACAGATGATGAAGTAGTAGAAGTTACAGAAGAAGTGATCAGTGAGATGACAAATAGCTTTGGTGCATACGATAAGCGTATCCACCTGGCATTACTCGATCATATTCAGTTTAGTGTAAAGCGTTACCGTGAAAAGATTACAGTCAAAAATGTATTCACGGATGAAATTCAATTCTTATATCCAAAGGAATTTCAATTTGCAAAGGAAGTGCTGGCGAAGATTAACGAGCGTTTGGGTATTCACTTGGATAATAGCGAGATTGGGTTTATATGCATGCATATTCACGCTGCCTTACAGGGTGAAAGTGCCAGTCTTTCTACGATGATTGCACAGATATTAACAGAGACAATCACAATCATCGAAAGAGAAATGCAAATCAATCTCAACGATTATGAAGTGGCGAAGCAACGTTTGATAACACACTTGAAGTTTGCGATTAAACGCTCGTTAGATGGGGTTGAAATTAATAACCTAATTGGTGATCTTGTTCATGATAAGTATCGTAAGTCATATCAGATTGCATGCATGATAGGAGATCACATTGAAAATACATATGGCATTAGCATCGGAGAAGGAGAAAGATGCTATCTAACGATACATTTACAGAATATTGTAATGTATCGCAAATAATGGTTCGTACATGTGTAGTAAGGGGTATTACACATGTGGAATATAAGGAGGATATTTATGTTTAAGATGCTTCAAAAGATTGGTAAAGCATTTATGTTACCTATCGCAATTTTACCAGCTGCTGGTTTATTGTTAGGTATTGGTGGTGCTTTATCTAACCCTACAACAGTGGCGACTTATCCTGTATTAAATAATCCAGTATTACAGGGTGTCTTCACAATTATGAGTGCTGCGGGAACAGTTGTTTTCGCAAATCTAGCAATGTTATTGTGCGTAGGTCTATGTATTGGACTTGCAAAGCGTGACAAGGGAACTGCTGCCTTAGCGGGTGTTGTTGGTTTCTTAGTAATGAACGCTACAATCACTTCTTTATTAGGTATTTTTAATCCAGATGGTGCTTCCATTGATACTGGTGTTGTTGGTGCAATCGTTGTTGGTTTAGTTGCTGTAACATTACACAACAAATATCAAAATATTGAACTTCCACAGGTACTTGGATTCTTTGGCGGTTCACGCTTCGTACCAATCGTTACTTCATTTGCAAGTATCTTCATTGGTGCAGTGTTCTTCTTGGTATGGCCACCATTCCAACAGTTATTAGTATCTACAGGTGCATTCATTGCACAGGCAGGTCCGGTTGGAACATTCTTCTATGGATTCTTAATGCGCCTATGTGGAGCTGTTGGTTTACATCACATGATTTATCCAATGTTCTGGTACACAGAGCTTGGTGGTGTTGAAACTGTTGCAGGTGTCGCTGTAGCAGGTGCACAGAAGATCTTCTTTGCACAGTTAGCAGATCCAAATCATGTAGGTCTATACACAGAAGGAACACGTTTCTTCGCTGGTCGTTTCTCAACAATGATGTTCGGCTTACCAGCCGCATGTCTTGCGATGTATCACTGCGTACCGAAGGAAAGAAGAGGCAAGTACAAGGGCTTATTCTTAAGTGTTGCCTTAACATCCTTTATCACAGGTATTACAGAACCAATCGAATTCATGTTCTTGTTCGTAAACCCAATTCTTTATGTTATTCACTCATTCTTTGATGGTGTAAGTTTCTTTATCGCAGATATTCTCAATATCTCGATTGGTAATACATTCTCTGGTGGTGTGATTGACTTTACACTCTTTGGTATCCTACAAGGAAACGCAAAGACAAACTGGATTTTAGAAATTCCATTTGGTTTGGTATGGGCATGTCTATACTACACATTCTTCAGATGGTACATTACAAAGTTCAACGTTATGACTCCTGGTCGTGGCGAAGAAAGTGATGATGCTGAGCCAGTTGTAGAGACAAAGTCTACACTGAAAGAAGACAGTCACAAGATTATCGCTGCTTTAGGTGGTAAGGAAAATATCGAAGACGTTGATGCGTGCATTACACGCTTACGTGTCAGTGTGAAGGATGTTAAGAAGGTTGATAAGGATGCACTGAAGAAGTTAGGTGCTACTGACGTTCTTGAAGTTGGTGGAGGAATCCAAGCTATCTATGGTGCTAAGGCTATCCTCTACAAGAACAATATTGTAGAAATCTTAGGTATCGATGAATAATCAAGAAGTTATCGCTGCCTTAAAGGGTAAACTTGTCATCTCTTGTCAAGCGCTGCCAGGAGAGCCGCTCTATACAGAAGCGGGTGGAATTAT
Organism: uncultured Solobacterium sp.; assembly: GCA_938041275.1. Lineage (GTDB taxonomy): Bacteria > Bacillota_I > Bacilli_A > Erysipelotrichales > Erysipelotrichaceae > Bulleidia. The sequence goes on along the minus strand of CALISH010000011.1, from coordinate 15,786 downwards.
GCCATTAATGGCATATGCAGCAGAGCTAGCAGGTGCGAGTGGAATCCGTTGTAACTCAGTACGAGATATTAACGAAATTCGTGCAAAAGTAAAACTTCCAACGATTGGAATTATCAAGCAAGATTATTTGGACTCACCAATTTATATAACCCCTACATTTGAAGAGGTGAGTACACTTGTACAAACAGGCACAGAGATTATTGCTTTAGATTATACAGATCGCATCCATCCAAATAACGTCAAGCGCGAAGAATTATTCCATCAAATCAAACAAGCATATCCAAATCAACTACTCATGGCAGATATCTCAAACTTTGAAGAAGCGAATGCTGCAGTAGAAATTGGCTTTGACTTTGTTGGTACAACACTGAATGGTTATGTTGGCGATGAAAAGACAGAAGGTCCAAACTTCGATTTGGTATCTAGAATCGTCAAAGAATTAGACTGTCGTTGTATTGCGGAAGGTAGAATCCATGAACCATCACAAGCCCGTAAAATGCTAGAACTTGGAGCCTTTGCGGTAGTGGTTGGTGGAGCAATTACACGTCCACTTGAAATTGCGTCAAGATTTATCAAAGAAATCAACAAGGACCGCTGAATTGCGGTCCTTTTCTTATGCATAAGAGGTCAGTATTCTGTATAATAGTACCGATAGAGGTTAAAGATGAAAAGAGAAGATTTTATCCTTCCGGTTCATGCGGAAGAAAGAAAACGAACTAAGAAAAATACAGAGAGTACTTTTAGTAACTTTCAGATTAGCGATGATATCGTAAATCTAGGTTATGGTAAGAAGTATTTTATACATACTTATGGCTGTCAAGCTAATGTACGTGATGGAGAAGCACTCGCAGGAATGATGGAAATGATGGGCTATACAAGTACCAATGTTCCAGATGATGCGGATGTATTATTCTTTAATACTTGTGCTATCCGTAAAGCGGCAGAAGACCGTGTATTATCCGATGTAAATAAGTTACGTTACTTAAAGGATGAGCGTCCAACAACGGTATTCTGTATCTGTGGTTGTATGGCACAAGAAGAAGAGACAGTCAAACAGATTTTATCAGTATCTCCACATGTGGATTTGATTTTTGGTACCCATAACATTCACCGTATGCCAAATCTTTTAGCAGAGGTGATTGAAAGTAATGAGCGTAAAGTAGAAGTATTCTCCCAAGAAGGAGATGTCGTCGAAGATGTACCGGTAAAACGTTCTATGGACTCCAAGGGCTTTGTAAATATTATGTATGGTTGCGATAAGTTCTGTACGTATTGTATCGTCCCTTATACACGTGGCAGAGAGCGCTCACGCCGCATGGAAGATATCCTAAGAGAAGTCGAAGAACTCAAAGCCAGTGGACGCAAAGAAGTTGTTTTACTTGGACAAAATGTTAATGCCTATGGCAAAGACCTAAAGATGGAAGATGGCTTTACACAACTGCTTGTGGCAGTTGCTAAAACTGGTATTGAACGTATTAGTTTCTATACAAGTCATCCAAGAGATTACAGTGCAACAACAATCGATGCGATGCGTGATTATCCAAACATCATGCCATTCTTACATTTACCTGTACAATCAGGTTCAAATGAAGTATTACGTCGTATGGCACGTGGATATACAGTTGAAAGATACAAGCAGTTATACGATGATCTGAAGAAGAAAGTACCACACATTGCATTTACAACAGACTTGATTGTCGGTTTCCCAAATGAAACCGATGAAGAATTTGAAGCGACATTAGATCTTGTGCGTTATTGCCGATTCGATATGGCATACGCATTTATCTATTCTCCAAGAGCAGGCACACCAGCCGCAAATATGGAAGATAATATACCGCTCGAAGTAAAGAAGGAAAGACTGGCAAGACTTAATGAACTGCTGACTGAGATAGCGGAAGAAAATAATCGTCACTTCTTAGGAGAAACAGTCAGTGTGTTATGCATTGGCACTTCCAAGAGAAATAGTGCAGTCTATAGTGGATATAGTGCAGATAATAAACTAGTAAACTTCACAAGTGAAAAAGATTGTGTCAATCAAATCGTGAATGTCGAAATTACTGCAACACATAGCTACTATCTTGAGGGTAAAGTTCTGTAAAATCACCAGTGTTTGTTCTATAATAAAATTGGATTAAAAGTATTACTGGAGGATATAATTTATGAGTAAAGTACGCATATTTGCACTCGGCGGCCTTGATGAAGACGGCAAAAACATGTATGTCGTTGAAAACAACGAAGATATATTTGTCATGGAATGCGGATTGAAATATCCGGATGGTGATCAGTTAGGAATTGAAATGATCATTCCTGACTTCCGCTATTTACGTGAGAATCAATCACGCATCAAAGCAATCTTCATTACCCATGGTCATGAAGATGTCATGGCAGCACTACCAAACCTATTAAAAGAAATTCCGAATATTCCGGTGTATACAGCACCATTAACAGCGATGATGCTAGAACGTAAACTGAAGAAGGCAGGTATCAAAGAATTAAACTTACATCGCATTCGTCGTAATGCGAAGTTTAAGATTGGTAATACTGAGATTCGCACCTTTGGTACAATGCAATCTATCGCAGATGGATTTGGTGTCGCAATTAAGACAGAAGATGGATATGTAGTATATTCATCAGAGTTTATCGTTGACTACGATACAAAGAATGCGGCATTCAAATTTGATATTACCAATATTACAGATCTAGGTAGTGAAGGGGTACTTGCGTTATTAAGCGAATCAGTAGGTTCTACACGTGCTGGTAGCAGTAGCCCACACCACCGCATTACCGAACAAATCGAACAGTACTTTGAAGATACGAAGAATCGTATGTTTATTACTGTGTTTAACCAGAACTTATATCGTGTCATTGAGATTATCGAACTTGCAACGAAGTATAATCGTAAAGTTGTCATCTTCGATGAAGAACTAAAGAGTTTAATGGCAGATATGGCAAAGCTTGGATATTATCATATTCCAGCGGGATTAGAGGTAGCACCATCTGCTTTCAGCAATGACATGGAAAATATCTTGGTCATTGTTTCGGGTACTGGTAAGTCCATCTTCCGTAAGATTCATAAGATGGCAACGAAAGAAAATGACAGAATTGAGTTACGTCCAACGGATACAGTGATTATCGCTTCTCCTGCCGTACCAGGTACGGAAAGAGAAGAAGCATCCATGGAAGATGACCTCTACAAAGAAGCAGGTCGTGTACTCATGATTGACTCACGTCGTGCTTATAGCATGCATGCAAGTATTGAAGATCTTAAGATGATGATCTACTTGATGAAGCCAAAGTACTATGTACCAGTCAAGGGTGAATATCGTCAACTCATTGCCAATGCGAATATCGCATTAAACATGGGATATAACGCAGATAAGATTATCGTTATGGATAATGGTCAAGTGGCTGTATTAAACGATGGTGTGATGGCGAAGTCATTTGATAAGGTTGATGTAGATGATGTCATGGTAGATGGTAACGATAGCTTAGATGCTAGCGGTATGGTCTTAAAGGATAGAGAAATCCTAAGCACAGATGGTACAATTATTATCGGTGTCGTGATGAATCACGTCACAAAGGAAATCATCGGTGGGCCAGATGTACAAAGTCGTGGTGTAATCTACCTTAAGGATGCAGAGTACATTATTAAAGAAGTTGGCAACATCATGGAGAAGACTATTAATGATGCGGTCAAAGAAAAGCGCTATGACAATATGTCTTGCCGTAGCGAAGCGCGTGAGAAGATTAGTCGTTATGTCTTGAAAGAAACAGGCAAACGACCTATGATACTTCCAGCGATTATCGAAATTAACACAAAGGATTAGTGAGGGAATACGTGGCAAGAAAGACAAAAGCACAACAACAAGCAGAACAAAACCAGCTCATTTTTAGAGTGATCACGATTGTGATCCTCTTTGCTTTTGTTATTTTAGGCTTTACTAAAGCCGGCATTGTTGGGCTATTTATCTATAACTTATTGGGTTACCTAGCAGGTAACCTTTACTGGTTAGTGATAGCCATGGTAATCATTGTTCTACTAATCAATATCATCAGAAGAAAACAGGGTGAAGAAGAAATTAGTTGGATACCAATTATCCTGTTAATCTCTGCACTATTACTCTTAGAGGCATATGTTGCAGTACCAAATGTAACAGGTATGGATGCCTTGTATGACTATATCAATCATACTGTAGATTACTTTATGCCAGATTCAACTCTAAAATTCAGTGGAGGAATCTACGGTATCTTCTTATATGCGATTTCTTCGATGATGTTTAATCGTATTGGTACAGTGCTAGTCATCATCGTACTCTTTATGATAGCGATGTTATTACTTGTAGATATGGAAGTCTATAAGAGGGCATTCCGTTCTATCATCGCATTCTTTAAAATGCCAGAAGTAGAAGAAAGTAAGCAGAAGGAAGAACCAGAGGAGCCAAAAGAACCGGCAAACCTTTGGAAGATGATCGATAAAGGAAAAGAGAAAACTGGTTCACTATTTCAGAATATCAAGGCAGATGGTAAGACAGAAAGTTTACCAGTTGTGCAAGAAGAACAACCAAGAACAGCTAGAGTTATTAATCGTATTCATCCAGATGATCCAACCCAAGAAGTACCAATCATCGTACTTCCAGGTGAGACAATCTCGCAAAAGGATTCGGTATTCATTGATGTGGATGATCTAAGCGATGACCATGCTCGCATGGAAGAGAAGACAACGTTAATGCAAGATACAGTTTTACGTCAAACGGAGTCATCACGTTTTACACCAATGACAGTAGATACAGAAGAGGAAGACCTATCCGCAACAGAAGAATATGAAACAGTTGTGGAAGAACATCCTGATCAAGAAAGCAATATCTATCCGCCATCTGAAGCTCCAAAGCCAAGGAAACGTACACGTCCATACCAATTACCAAAAATTTCACTCTTAGATCCACTTCCGCCAAAGGGTAGTAACCCAGAAAATGAAGTTGCCGCAAGAGAGAAATCACAATTATTACTACAGATTCTCCATAACTTCGATATTGAAGCACAGTTATTAAATACACACATTGGGCCATCTGTTACGCAGTTTGAAATTCGTCCAGATGTTAATGTTAAGGTATCCAAGATCCTTGGCTTAACAGATAACATAAAGATGCAACTAGCTGCTAGAGACATACGTATTGAAGCACCAATTCCAGGCCGCAATGCGGTAGGTATTGAAATACCAAACGTGAAGAGTACACCAGTTAAGATGCGCGAGATTATCAACGATGTAGGTAGCGATAAATCACAACCATTACTGTTCTTCCTTGGTAAAGACTTACTGGGACGTACTGTAACATGTCGTTTAGATAAGATGCCACACATGTTGATTGCCGGAGCGACAGGTTCAGGTAAATCGGTATGTATGAACTCTATTATCTGTTCACTATTACTACGTACAAAACCAGATGAAGTAAAGATGTTGCTTATTGATCCAAAGAAGGTAGAATTTACACCATATCGTAATATTCCACACTTGATTGGACCAGTTATCAATGATCCAAACAAGGCAAGCAATGCCCTGAAGGTCATTGTACGTATCATGGATGAACGTTATAATATGTTCGCGGCAGCAGGTGTAAGAAACATTGAAGTTTACAACAACATGGTCGAACAACAGGGTGGTAGACCAAATCCAGATGGGTCTCCAGCACCTAAGAAGATTCCATATATTGTTGTTATTATCGATGAGTTAGCAGACTTAATGGCAGTCGCTGGTAAAGAAGTTGAACAATCCATTCAACGTATTACACAGTTAGCTCGTGCTGCAGGTATTCACTTAATCGTCGCAACACAAAGACCATCCGTTGATGTTATTACAGGTATTATTAAGGCAAACATCCCAAGCCGTATTGCATTTGCGGTATCCAGCGGTATGGACTCACGTACAATCTTAGATCACGTAGGTGCAGAACGATTACTTGGTTATGGTGACATGCTTTACATGCCAATTGGACAAACAGGTTCAACGCGTGTACAGGGTGTATTTGTGACAGATGATGAAGTACAAAGAATTACAAGCTTTGTATCCTCAGAAGCATCTCCAGTCTATGATGATTCCTTCGTACAGTTAGATGGAATTGAATCTGGAGAAGGTGGTATTGTGACAGAAATCAGCGATGATCCACTCTTTAAGGAGATTAAAGAGTATGTCATTGAAGCACAAAAAGCTTCTACATCCTTACTACAAAGACGCTTCGGCATCGGTTATAACCGTGCCGCAAGAATGATTGATGCCCTCGAAGAACATGGTATCATTGGTCCAGCACAAGGTAGTAAACCTAGAGAAGTATATATCAAAGAGTGAAGACACCAGTTGGTGTCTTTTCTTTATGGATTGCAAATAGTTATATACTGTTATATAGTGTTATATGTAAGGAGACATAATGAAAATCATTCTAATAAACGGAAGTAGTACGCCATTATATGAGCAGATTAAAAATGCAATCAAAGAAAATATTGTTGGAAACACAGTATCGTCAGATGCACAATTACCATCTGTACGACAACTATCCAAAGAATTAGGTGTAAGTATATTAACTGTCAAAAAAGCATATGACGAGCTAGAGCGAGAAGGGTTTATTGTCATCAGACAAGGCTTAGGTACATTTGTTGCGACAATGAACCAAGATATATTAAAAGATGAAAAACAAAAAGACATCGAGTCCCATTTACTTGAAGCATGCAAGATTGCGAAAACAATTAATCTCAGTAAATCTGAATTAACAGAACTATTCAATTATATTTATGAAGAAGGTACAGAAGATGAATAAAATTGAGATCAAAAACTTAAATAAAGACTATCACAACTTCGCATTAAAGAATGTAAATTTTTCTATTCCTGAAGGATACGTTACAGGATTTATTGGTAGAAATGGTATGGGGAAAACGACAACGATCAAATCAATATTATCTTTGATTCAGTATCAAGGAGATATTTTATCCATACATGGTGATGAGAAAGCAAATCTGAATAATCAAAAAATTGGCGTGATTATGGATGATTCCTTTTTAGCAAAAGATTGGAATATGGAACTCGTCAATCAAGCGATGAAGGTTGGATATGATGAGTGGGAAGAGAATGCATATTGGAAGTTTCTAGAAAAATTCAATATCGATAAGAAACTGAAAGTAAAAGAATTGTCACGTGGGATGAAGATTAAGTTGATGTTATCAATTGCTTTATCTCACAACGCAGAACTCTTAATCCTAGATGAGCCAACGAGCGGATTAGATCCGAGTATGCGTGAAGAATTTGTGGAAGTTATCTCTGACTATATGCAAGATGATAGGCACACTGTGTTATTCTCTACACATATTACACAAGATCTTGAAACAATCGCTGACTACATCGTATTTATTGACAATGGAGAAATTGTACTAGCTTTGGAAAAAGAAGAATTCATACACCATTTCATGATTTTGAAATGCGGTTTAGAAAATCAAAATACGCTTGATTCATCCGCAATATTAGGACAAAAGAAAACAAAATATAATATTGAATACTTAGTAGAGCGCGATGCGATTCATGAGATACCAGATGAATATGTAGAGGATGAAATTACAATTGATAAGATTATGATTTTATATGGGAGGGAAAAATAATGAATGCGATAAAAGTATTTAAGTTGGATTTATTATCCATTAAACCATATTTAACGATTAAGAATTTGATGATTCTGATAGGACTTGGAACCCTCTATGGCGCATTATCAAAAAATCCAGCGTTCGTTTTAGCTACAGTACAAATGTTCGCAATATTATTCTCGGGGTATCCTTTCATGGTAGGTGAAGAATCTGGAATTGATCCTTTATATAAACTGTTCAGTATCTCTTCAAAAGATGTAGTAAAAGGTAGATATTTACTAGCAACAGTATCTGTGATAATCATGCTTATGGTTGGTGTTGTTATGGCAATGCTGATAGGAATTGCATATCCTATGGAAGACTTATTCTATAGCTTATTACTAGCGGCACCATGTATAGGGTTGATCTCATTAATCATTATTTTTATCGAGTATCCAATCTATTTTAAATATGGATATAAAAAGGGAAAAACATTAACAGCAGTACCAATGTTATTACTTGCGATTGGTGCAGTATGTTCTACTTACTTTCATGAATCACTAAAATCTATAGTACAGTTTCTAGTGATGAATCCGTTTATGGCAATGGCAGTTATCTGTATTATTTTCTTCATCATAGTAGTCTTTTCATTAAAACTTTCTAACAAGCTATACGCAAGAAGAGATTTTTAATGAATAAAAATAATTGGCAAAAGTTTCTGACTACCATACTATTTCAACATAACAAACCGATGATTGAGAATCAAACATACAAAGGCAACTTCTAGAGAGCGGGGATGGTGGAAACCTGCAGGCATGCGGTATGCAAATGGACCCATGAGGGCTTAAGGAAAGCTTGTACAAGTATTTAAGACGCAATGTCAGCGTTAAAAGACAGAGAATGTGATTGCATTTTTAAAGAGAGAATAGTCAGAAGACTATTAAAAAAGGTGGTACCGTAGGTTAATGCTTGTCCTTTTGTGGGCAGGCATTTTTTTGTATGTTATTGACTAAAAATGCAGAGAGAAGGAGGCTATATCACATGAAAAAGTTAGTACAGGTAATTTGTGTTTTACTATGCAGTATGATGATTGGGTGTTTTTTACTTTCTACATCAAAAAAGATGCGAAGAAGTATGTGATTGTAAAGCAATTAGATCATGCATCCATTGATGAAATTGCAGTCGCAATTGAAAATGAATTAAAAGAGTTAGATGAAACAGCAGAAGTAGAAATCTATTCTGGTCAAAATGATCAGTCTACATTAATGCAAATTGGTAAGCAAGCAGTAACAGATGGAGCAGATATTATTATCCCAATTGGTACACTAGCAGCACAAACAATGGTTGTAGTAAGTGAGGATACAGAGATACCAGTAGTTTACGCTACGATTAGTGATCCAGAAGTAGCTTCATTAACAGGAATTGATCGAGTAACAGGTACTTCTGATGCACTTAATACAAAGCAATTTGTTGATATGATGTTAAAACAAAATCCAAACTTACAGATAGTTGGTTTACTTTATTCAAATTCAGAAGCAAACTGACAAAAACCAATTGCAGAAGTGAAAAAGATCTTAGATGAAAAGAAAATTAAATATATCGAAGCAACCGCAAATACAAGTCAAGAAGTAATCGCTGCCGCATCATCTCTTATCGCAAGTAAAGTAGATGCAGTATTTACACCAACAGATAACGTGATTATGTCTTCTGAACTTGCTATCTATGAGGCATTTATGAATGCAAATATCCCACATTATGCAGGAGCAGATTCCTTTGTTAGATCAGGTGCATTTGCGACTTGTGGAGTGAATTATACAGATGCTGGTGTAAAGACAGCTAAGCTTGCATATGAAGTCTTACAGCCAGGATTCAAAAAGACAGAAGAATTTATCACACTAGATGGTGGTATTATCACTGTAAATACAGAAGTAGCAGAGAAGTTAGGTGTAAACCCAGATATTTTCGCAGATTTTGGACAAGTAGTAACAGTTGAGACAACAGGAAAGTAAGGGATAGTATGCTAAGTATTTTGCAAACTACTTTAGAATTAGGAGCTTTATATGCATTTGTATCAATCGCTTTATTTATTAGTTACCGTCTTTTAGATATCGCTGATTTAACAACAGATGGAAGCTTTGTCCTAGGTATGGCGATATCTGTATCTTGTGCATTTGTTGGTCATCCTATCTTAGGTATTTTATTAGGCATGCTTGCAGGTGGTGCTGCAGGTTATATTACAGCCTTTTTACAAACACGTATGGGTGTTCCATCTATTATTTCAGGAATCATTACAAGCACAGGACTATACACAGTTAATCTATTTGTCATGGGATGGTCAAGCCAAATATCACTTTTAAAACAAACAACAGTATTTACAATCCTAAAGAAAATAAATATTGGTGGCAGTTGGTATGCTAGCATATTCGTGATTATTTTATTAGTTGTATGCATGATTCTCTTACGTTTATTCTTATCAACTAGACTAGGATTATCTTTGCGTGCAACAGGAGATAATCGTGCGATGGTAACAGCGTCTAGTGTAAATGTCAAAAATATGATTACACTTGGACTAGTCATAGCTAATATGTTAGTTGGTTTAAGTGGAGCACTCGTTGGACAGTTTAATAAGACAAGCGATATCAATGCTGGTACTGGTATTGTGGTGGTTGGACTAGCATGCTTGATTATTGGTGAATCACTAATACAAGGAAGAAAATCATTATCACGTAATTTAACAGCTTGTTTTGTTGGGAATGTTGTATATCGAATGATTTATGCGGTTATTTTGCAGACAAAGATTATCAACGTACAATCATTAAAACTAGTGACAGCTTTGATTGTCGCACTTGCAGTAGCAGCACCGACAATCAAAAAAGAACTTTCTTTACATATGAGAAAGGGGAAATAACTAATGTTAGATATACAAAATCTTTCCGTTACATTCAATGCAGGAAGTATTGATGAAAAAAATGTACTTCATGATTTGAATTTACATGTTGAAATAGGCGAATTCATTTGTATCATTGGTTCAAATGGAGCAGGTAAATCCACCATTCTGAATACCATTGCTGGTAGTATTATCCCAGATAAAGGTAAGATTCTTTTGGATGATACGGATATCACTTATGTAAAAGAGTACCAACGTGCTAGTTATATTGGACGCTTATTCCAAGACCCTCTAAAGGGAACCGCACCTAACATGACAATTGAAGAAAATCTAGCACTTGCATGTTTAAGTGCAAAGGAAAAGAAATCACCATTTTCTTGGATTACAAACAAAGAACGTGAACTATTCAAAGAACAGCTTAAAATGCTTGATATGGGACTTGAAAATCGCATGCATACGCTAGTCGGAAATCTTTCTGGAGGACAGCGCCAAGCGTTAACATTATTAATGGCAACGATTGTACCACCAAAGTTATTATTACTAGATGAACATACAACTGCACTAGATCCAAAGGCAGCCGCAAAGATTATGAAACTTACCCAAGAAATAGTTCAAAAGCATCATATTACATGCTTGATGGTAACCCATCAGATGCAACAAGCTCTTGAAGTTGGCGACCGTACAATTATGATGAATGATGGTCATATTGTCATAGACATCAAAGGTGAGCAAAGAGCAAACATGTCAGTATATGACTTAATGGAACGCTTCCATGCTAATACAGGAAGTAATCTAGCAGATGATCGTATCCTACTAGCAAAATAATGTAGGTAGACAATAGTTTTAAAACATACATTCACTATTTAGTGGATGCTTTTTTTCTGAATATGAAAACGATTTCCAGATAGCTGTAATACGATTGTTTTCAATTTTAAATAGACCATAATTAAGTCAAGGAGGAATTTAACAATATGAACGGATCATTATTTATTAGGATTGATGACAGGTTGATTCACGGACAAATTGTTACAGCATGGGCTAAAGTTCTAAATATTAAAAAAATAATTGCATTAGATGATGCACTTGCTGTAAGTGAGATGTTAGCAGAAATTATGTTGATGGGAATATCTGATGCATATGAACCAGAAATATTGACAACATCAGCTGTTGAATCATTTCTTAGTCATCATCCACGGGATGAAAATGTATTACTTGTAACACGTGCTGCAGAGAATTTGGCTTTACTACAAGAACAACTGTCGTTGGCATCTGCAGTAAACATTGGCAACTGCTCTAGAAAGGAAGCTTCATCTTATGTTTTCAAAGGTATAGGTGTAGGTCAGACATTATACTTTTCTGAAAAAGATGTTGAAGTCTTAGATGATTTATCTAGCAAAGGAATTAAAACCGTTTTTCAGCAGATGCCAACGGATAAAGAAGTACAGTGGCAACAGATAAAAGAAGGGTTAAAAAGAATAGAATAGTGAGATAAATTATGAATATAATTCAAGCAATATTAATCGCAATTTTTATTTATCTAGCTTCTATTGGATCAATAGTTGGTAACACGATAGGATGGTATAGCTTGGGTCGTCCAATAGTGGCATCGTTGGTAGTGGGTATAATTATGGGTAATGTTCCATTAGCTATTCAATTAGGTCTACTACTTCAATTAGCGAATTTAGGTTCAGTGACTCCTGGTGGAGCAGTGGGCTGGGATTTATCATATGCAACATATATTGGAGTTGCTGGAGCACTTGCATTTGATACTGGTGATTTAGCTACAACAACAGCAGTAATGTGGACATTCTCTGTTGTTGGCGGTGCAATTGGTGTTGCAATGTGGAATGTAAACTATGCATTAAATTTATTTACTAACCGTATTTCTTATCAAGGTGCATTAGAAGCTAATCCTAAGAAGATTGCATTTGCAAATGCTGGCTTAGGAAATATAATTGGCTTTTTAACTAGATTTATTCCTGCAATGATTTTGTTATCTACAACAGCAGTTGTTGGATCGCAGAGTGGAATAAATGTGGCAGAAATCATTCCAGCATGGTTTTTAATAACAATTAACACATTTGGTGGTATGATGGCAGCTTTAGGAATGGGGATTTTACTTTCATTCTTGATCAAAGAAAAATGGCAATGGGCATTAGTAGTCTTTGGATTTATGCTCGTTGGATATTTGAAACTAAGTATGATGGCATGTGCAATGTTTGCAATCATAATTGCAATTGTATATTACGTCTTAAATGGAAAGGGTGAGTTACATGAGTAAAAAAGTATCTAAAAGTACTTTGCATAAATCATGGAAGACTTGGTTCTTCTGGCATGGTTGTTCACAACAGGGAGAAAACCTGCTTGGAAATGCCATGGCGCATACCATGAGCCCTGTAATTGAAGAACTATATACGACAAAGGAAGATAAGGTAGAAGCATATAAACGTAGTCTAACGTTATTTAATACAGAACAGCAGTTAGGTGCAATTGCGCCAGGTATCTTAATCGGTGTAGAAGAGTCTGTAGCAAATAAGGAGATTACTCCAGATGTTGCAGAATCGATTAAGGTTGCATTAATTGGTCCTACCAGTGCAATTGGAGATTCATTATGGGTTGCCACAATTATCCCATTACTATTAACAATCACAATGACAATCACAAATACAGGAAATGTTTTCCTATATTTAGGACCATTGTTATATGCGGTAGGTTATCCAGTATTAACATCAATAATGAGTTGGAGACTATGGAATGTTGGTTATTCAACTGGAATCGGATTCATGAAGAAATTCATGAAGTCAGGGAAACTAGAGTTGATTACAAAAACAATGACAATTTTAGGACTTATCGTTGTCGGTGCATTGATTGCTTCATTTGTAAGTTTATCAATACCACTTGTAATCACTCCTCCAGGTGGTGAAACAGCAGCAGTCAACGTAGATGATATGATTAATGCAATCTTCCCTAAACTACTACCATTATTATTAACAATCGGTGTATATAGATTATATGCAAAGAAGAAGAAATCGCCATTGTTTATTATGGGATTCATATTGGTTATCGCAATTTTATTAACTATCATTGGAAAATTAAGTGGAATTTATACATTCTAGAAAGGTTTATTTAATATGACAAACTTAAAATATGTAGAGCGTTTTTCTGAAGTGATTCAATCAATTGATTCAACACAAAGCGAAAAGATTAAAGCAGCAGCAAAGTTATGCGCAAAAGCTATTAATAATGGTAACATGGTCCACTTATTTGGAAGCGGACATTCTGTATTGCCAATTCAGGATATGTTCCCACGTTATGGTGGAGTAGTAGGATTTCATCCATTAATGGATCCGCGTTTGATGTGGAGCAATGTTATTGGTCCAGGTGGAGCAAGAGAGTTACTTTGGATTGAACGTCAAGAAGGCTATATCCGTAACTTTTTACAAAGTTTTACTTTCCATGAAGGAGAAGTAATGATTGTATATTCCCATGGTGGATTAAATGCAGCTCCAATTGAAGTTGCTATGTATGCAAAGCAAAAAGGAATGAAGGTTGTAGCAATTACAAGTGAGGATAACTATAAGAAAGCACAGCCAATTCACTCAAGTGGTAATAAGTTAGGCGATGTTGCAGATATCATTATTTCTAACTGCTGTCCATTAGAGGATGCTCTTGTATCCATTCCTGGATATCCACAACCAGTAGGTGGATCAAGTACTGTAGCAGCTATGGTTATCACCCAATGTATTGCGTCTGAAACAGCTTTAGAATTACAAAAGATGGGACATGAAATGTTTATCTTTGTATCTCCTAATGTTACAGAAGTTCCAGCTGACTATATGAATCAGGTTTACGCAAACTATACAGAAGTAGTAAAGAAGAATGGTAACTAGATGACACAAATTGTTTTATGTGGGCATGGACATTATGGAACTTCGGCATTAGAAAGTATCCATATGCTCGCAGGTGATGTCGATTCATATTCAGCAGTTGATTTCACGAAAGAAATGGATATGAATCAATTACAAGCAGAGATTGAAAAACTATTACATGCATTCAAGGATGAAACGATTTTGTTTATTTGCGATATCGCAAATGGAACTCCATTTAAAATTTGTTGTATGGAAATAACAATGCATGCAAATGTATATGTACTCGCTGGTGTTAATTTAGCTGCAATATTAGAAACAGTATTTGGTGATAAAGATGATGTACATGCATTAATATCAACCATGGAAAATGTTACAAAAGAATCAATTCTTAGTTATCCAAAAAAATAAAGCAAAAGTCTGCGGAATCGTATGAATCCGCAGACTGATTTTTTGATATACTACTAGTGAGGTTGACGTATATGGAAAGACATAATATTTTTCTTGAAATGTCTCAACTAAGAGACTTATCACCCAGTGAACGACAAGTTGTTGATTTTGTGTTACTGCATCCAGAACAAGCATTAGAACTTTCAATTGTTGCACTAGGTGCAAATACATTTACATCTGCAAGTACTGTTTCTAGAGTATGTAGCAAACTTTCAGTAAATGGTTTCTCCGACTTTAAACAGAGATTATATGCGGATATACAAAACTATCAAGAATATGTCTATATTAATACGAATAGAATTCCCATTGATTGTTCAGACAGTTTGCAAGATACAATGGAAAAAGTTATTCAAAACTGTACACGTGCACTAATTGACGTAAAGATGCTCAATAGCGTAGATAAATTTGAAAAAGCTGTAGAATGGTTGCAGGAATCGAAAACAATAACATTATATGGAAGTGGTGTATCAAATTTAATCTGTCATGATGCATTAATGAAAGGGATCAGAATGGGATTGCCAATCTGTTCTTATACATACTATTCAGAAATGTCTATGCATGCACGTCAGACAGGACCACAAGATTTAGCAATCATAGTATCTTATACAGGATTAACTGTTGAGATGGAAAAGATTGCACGAATCTTGCATTACAATAAGTGTAAAATTATAGCAATTACATCAAATGCAGCAAATGAAATTGCAAACTTATCAGATATTAATTTTCAAGTTGGTAATACAGAATCGTATTATCGAATCGGTGGTATTGAATCAAGAACATCTATGCAATGTGTGCTAGATATCATTTTTGCAGGATATTATAACAAAACTGAAAAAGCTAAGGATGTAAGTAAGAAGACTTTTGTTAATGATACATTCAGTGCGAAGTGGGAAGGATAATAAGTATTAAGAGTGATGATGTGTGAAATTGAAAATCATCATTCTTTTTTATTTGCCTAATGACTTAATTAAATATTTTGCTAAT
>CALISH010000010.1 GCA_938041275.1 uncultured Solobacterium sp. | reverse complement strand
ACCAGACTCTAATATGTTGAAGTTTTCACTGATAGTTTTAATTACACCATCAAGATCTTCTTTAGGATTATGGTAGAAGTTTTCATAGATCTTGCTAATAGATTTGAAAGCATCTTTAACTGCTGGAGTATACTTAGCTTCTTCGAAGAATAACTTCTTGATTTTAAGTCCTTTACAGTCAGCTTGGTTAGCAAATTCTTTTAAGAAACGTTTATCTTTAGAACTTACATAAGCCAATGTAGATACGGCATCATTGTAAGATTTACCATATGCTTCTACAATAGACTTTAAGTTCTTACGATATACTTTATATAAGTTTTCACTTACGGCTTTGTATTTAACTACATCGCCATCAGCAGCTAATACACCACGGTAGAATTCTTGTAGACCTTTAGCTTCGTGGTTACGGATATCTTCTACTAAGGAGTACATAAATTGTTTACGGGAAATATCACATTTACCAGTAACCAACTTATTATCTGTAGCATCCATAATATAACTAAAGGAGAATTGTTTATTTTCCATAAGTTACCTCATAAAAAAATATTTATAAGGTATGAGGATGTACCCCATACCTTATAAATTATTTTACATAATAGTCAGTTTACGAGTAAACTAAAATTATTTAGCAGCTTTGATGTAAGCAGTACGCGCAAGACGCAATACCAATTGAGCCGCAGCGATTTGACCTTTGATTGTAGTATTTGTAATTTTAGTCAATTCAACAACACCTTCACGGTAAGTAGTATATTTTTTGCTTTCTTTTTCGTTAGGGTTTTTGAACAAGGACTCAGTTAATTTCAAAGCAGCGTCAGCGATTTTAGCTGTAGCATTGATAGCTTTCATTGCAGCATCGCCATTTGTTAATACACGAACGATATGAGATTCTTCTTTACCAAATGTGGAATCGATTTCTTCACCGATAAGACCTTTGATTACAGTAGAAGTGTTGAATTCGCCATCGTTAGCTTTTTTAATTTTTACAGCCGCAGCAACTGCTTTCTTAACTTCTTTAGCGTCAGTGTTATCGACTTTACCATCAGAAGATTGTGCTACCATTTTTTGGATATCAGCTAAAGTAATAGTGCATTCAACTGCTTCGAAGCAAGATTTACTATCTTTTACCCATTTGATTTCTGTTTCAGCAGCGTTTTTGTTTTCTTTAACTTTGTCTTTGTATTTTTCTAAGACTTTTTTGTTATCAGAAGCAAAGCGGCCTAAAATTTTAGCTACCATGTTGGATACGAAAGCTTTAATTTTAGCGTACCATTTTTTAACGAATTCAATAACTTTTTTACCAACTTTTTTAAGCGTTTCAATAACGCCTTCTTGAATAGCTTCTGTGTCAGCGCCTTCACGAAGCATAGCCATTTCACGGAAATCAGCCATTACTAAATCAGTGAAAGTTTCTTTGTCGAATTCAGCACATTCCATCATGATAGTGTCCATGCCATATTCGTTAGCATACATTTCTTTATTTTCTAATACAATACCGTCATCTAAAACGGATTCAGTGAAGAATGCCATATTAATTAGCCTCCATTTAATTAAAAAGTATTAACGTTAATATTTTTCCCTATAAAAGGAAGATGCTCTATACATATTTGTTATTAGATTATATCTAAATCAAGTAATCCTGCATCCTCTGTTAATTCATAAGATTCATTTTTACTATCTTTAAGTTTAAGTAAGAATACACAAATATCATGTACAACTTTCATATTCTCACGAATAGCTTTAAGCTGTTCTACATGGACAGAAGCGATAAAACGAGAAAGTTGAAGTCTGAAGATAGCTACGGATGCTAACCATGCACCAGTAAACTTAGCTTCGATGATTTGTTCAATTTGTTTAATCAATTCAGCCCAACCAGTCATTTGTAAACGTTGAATCTTTAACCAGTCAAAATCTAAGAATTTAATCATTTCATCAATATGCGTAGATATAAAAG
Organism: uncultured Solobacterium sp.; assembly: GCA_938041275.1. Taxonomy (GTDB): domain Bacteria; phylum Bacillota_I; class Bacilli_A; order Erysipelotrichales; family Erysipelotrichaceae; genus Bulleidia. Next base: position 16,921 of record CALISH010000010.1, on the reverse strand, counting down.
CTTGGCCGATTTCTTGTTTACCAAAAGAATTATTCTTAATAGCTCTATCGAAAAGATCACCACTTTGTAATTGACGTCTAGTTGTCGTAGGACTTAAAGAGTCAAAGAAGTGTTGGAGCTGGCCATAGATGTTTTTAAGTGGAGATGCAATAAAAGTAGTGAAGATATTAATATGGTCAAATAATGGTTTACCATATAACGTATGTACAGTAAAACGTTTAGAGTATTTCTTTTCAGCATTGGCTCTAATAATACGTACATTGTTCTCATCCTCAACTACACGTTGAAGATCGCCTACAGCAGTACTTTCATACCACTTTTCAGCATTCTTAATTAACGTCTTAACTACACCATTTTCAAAGTAGTCATTCTTAGATGCTTCGTTTACCCACCAGCATTCTACTGCTACTTCAGAAGTGCCTTCAGCGATAAGCTCTTGTTCTTTGTCGAATAACTCTTGGATTTGTGCGTTACAAGATTCAATAATAGAATCTAGTATATCCATATTATCTTCAGCTTTTTCAATCAAGGCACCAATGTCGTCGATTAATAATAATTCGTCCATTTTAATTCTTTTATTAAACAATAACAAATTCAATATCTAATTGATTTTCTTCGGTATTAGCAGTATTGACATTCAAGAACTCAGGAATACGTCCAACTATCATTTCATCTCTACGATAGATATGCTGAATACCAGGACCATAACCGTTGAATTCTAAGAACTCAAAGTATACTAATACATCTTTATACTTATCAGTAATGTATGTGATAAGATTAGGTATATGAAGATCATTGATTTGAGTGGTATCTTCGATATATAATCGAATATCATTCTTAATCAACGTAATCATCTCTTTAGTACTAGCATTGATAAACTTAATCCGGAATCGTAAACTTAAGTTAGTTCTATTCAATGGTTTACCATCTTCTACATAGAATAGTTTAGATGGACCATATGTATTAAACAATTTAAAGTCGATACCGAATGAGTCTTCTAGTACATTCAAACACTGATTGATATGTATACGTTTCTTCTCTAAATCTAAAATGAACTTTTGTAATTTCATCTCAGTATTAATGAAAGACCAACCAACCATAGGAACTTTGTCTATAATATAGCTTAGTGTACCATTATCCAACTTAGTGACTTTAACTTTAGATTCGATAATATCAGAGTAGTTATACATAAAGTCTACACCATAACGAGTGTTGTAGATATTAGTAAGACTATATCCATCTAAGTTACCACTAGTAAAGATTTGTTCGGACTTATATGTACCAGCATCTTCACCATCTTTATTCTTAATGAAAGTGAATACTTTAAACTGAGTATTATTTGGCATATAGCCATATAAGTCATTATCAGAACCAGCTTCTTTAAGATTTAAGATCTTAAGTTGGTTTAGTGTATCAATAGAGTTATCTGTCTCCATATCGAACTCATATAAGAAAGAGAACTCAGTTTCATTGTACTTCTTGAATTTGCCTTGAGTCCAACGTACAGGTTTACCGTCTTTATAGAATACACCTAAGACTTTAAGATCTACACTAGTAATTTCATCAGGATCTAGTTCATTATCTTTATGAACTACACCGATATTTCTATCAATATTTTGAACCAGCTTAACTGTACACTTGTAGGTATTCTTATCAGTAAAGTATTCTCTCTTCCAGTTAAGATTATTACAAATGAATTGGTACTTGGAAGCTTTATTGATATACTCAAACTCAAGAGCTTTCTTAGTGTCCATATAGTTAATATAATATGAAGCATATAGAGGACTCTTATTGATTACAATCATAAATGGATTAAAGTATAAGAACTTAATCTTATTTATAGATTCTAAATCTTCTTTTGATCTATCATAAATGACTTTACCATTACCACCAGCATCATACTGAATAGTGTTACCAGTATTGAAGATATAGTTTTCACTAGATACATTATCAAAGTCACGTCTAATCAATTCTACAGGAACTGTATTAGTCGGAATCATTTGTGTATCAGTACTAGCTAATAGATAAGCATAGTATAGACGATATAATGGAGATTCCATCTTCTTGAAGAAGTATAGTTTATTCTTAGGTAAACCATAGCTTAAAGAGTTAAAGAAGTTATTAACGTCTTTAGAGTTAGTTACACTACCACGAGCTAATGCTTCTTTAGGAATCATTAACTTCAACTCATCGATAGTCTTTTTATCCAAACCATCTTCAGATGCAGGTAAGCCTAATGGATCACCTATTGGGGTAATAACCATGAACAAACGGTCATAGTTAAATCTATCACTGATAGGATATAGTTGGATAGGGTCTATATACTTGAAGTTACCTTCGGAACCCTTGGTAGTATATAGATTTACAGAAATCTCAGAGTTCATACCAGGGATATTAGAAGTATCACTAAATACTAATCTAATAGTCTTCTCATCTATATATGTATAGCTACAGTAGTTGACTTCACTACCAGTATGTAACCCTTCATAGATTGGTAAGAGCTTAACTGGTTGACTACCATAGTTCTTAATAGTTACATCGAAACCAGCCAACTGGTCATCGAATGTAAACTGATAAGTTTTATTCTCAATAGGGTTTCTATTAAGAATAGTAGCAGTGTTTTTCGTATACGTATATTGACGTATACGACATCTTACTGTAATCTTTTGTTCATTCTCATCAAGAATCCGACCAACTGGTGGTAAGTATGGATCAATGATTTCAAATGAATCAATAATTGGATTATAAGCGGATAAGTCATACTGTGCAGTATATACATAATCACCATCTGGTAATACCACACGACGAATCAAGATATCATACTCAGTATGGAATTCAAACCCACCAATATTAATAGCCACTTCTCTATCAAATGTAAATACATCATTACGCATATTAGCTAATAGTACGTCTTCAGAGATAGTGAATACTATATCCATATATGCAGGTCTAGCATTAATATTCTTAATACCTAAACCTAGAGCATGAGCAATAATATTCTTTTCGAATTTAGCTCTAGTTGGAATAGCTTCATTACCAAATTCTGAAGCCATGATGATATTATTTTGTAGAGATGTAGAGAATACGTCACTTAGATAACCAAATATACCCATAGATAGGGTAAGATCATCTTCTTGGATATGTTTTTTCTTGACAGCATCAATATATGAATTAAGATCATAAATATTAGAGTTCGTCAATAGTTCATTAGCCATTAATCTCCCCCTTCCTAAACGTTATATTTCTCACGATATCTAGCATATTCTTGTAAATTCTTTCTAGCCTCATCATATCCTCTAGGGTTTTTGTCTGTGAAGTTATAAGAATCAGATGGAGCTTTCCATTTAAGTTTATAGAACTTATATTGATTCTTACCATCACCATTAAGACCAGCAATATATGGAGCCTGCATCCAATCACCAGACCAGCCATCTAATGCGTCTATATAACCACCACCAGTAGCATTACCACCAGAATATAGACTACATAGTTGATTGAACTCATGTAATGTGTCAACTTCCATATCGAAAACAAATGTAGATTTAAAACTAACTGTAAATCTTAAATCAGATCCGTCAGCCATATCGCTAAATACATCACGTGGCACAGTCTTAGGATACACACCAACATACTTAGCCCAATAGATGATATCTTCACCACCAGAATCTTCTGATACTATGAACTTATACATAGACATTTGGTCATGAATAATACGTTGCATAGCATAAGCTTTATTAGGCTGATTAATTCTACCAAAGTGCTTCAATCTAGAATATTCGTCAAACAGCTTGAAAAACATGTAGACTTCTAGATACTTAGTATCTAGAAACTCTACACTGAATTCATGGTTTTCATCACTCTCTATTGAAGTCCCTCGATAGAATACAGAAGAACCTAAAATATTTCTAGATGTCTCATAGTCATTAGCTACACTAATAGCTGGTAAATCGACATTAGAAGTTTTCTGGTTTGAAAGAAGATTAACGAATGGCTCAGAACGATTTTGAGAATAGCATAGTTGATGCAATACCTCAGGATATTTAGTTGCTACAAATAGTGGATTATTGGCCACAGAGTCAATGAATGTTTTAGACATATCATTACTACCACCACTACCAATAGAAAAGTTCTTATCATGCAAGAAGATTTGTAAATCAGGTTTTGTAAAGAATATATATTCTCTAGTCATACCTACACGATTATACGGATCTATCTTAGAGAACCTAGCAAATCTATGATATCTATCTAGAGATGTCGGATTGTATATACCATTCTTTTTAATGAATTGCAACATCATTTGGGAATCAACCGTAGGTTTAAGATTCTTATATTCTTGATTATTCTCGGTTAAAGTTTTACCCTGTCTGATGTCAGTTGTTTCATCGGACATTCTCAGTCTCCTTTCTTTATAGGATTATAGAGATGTTTCAAAGATATCTTTAATTGTATACTATAACTATGAATAAGAGATAAGAGTCTAGCTGATAACTCATTAGAGTTAACTCTCCCTCCAACGTATTGTTTATTGGACATCAATTAAAGGAAGAGGTAACCACTATGAGCAGCTATGATTATGATACTAACGAGATTATTAATGGCTATAATACAGCATATGATATGTCATACTTAGGAAATTATGTAATTATTGATGAAGACATCAAAGTCAATCAGGTAGAGAAGACAAACTTTAGACCAGCTAAACCAGGTGAAGTTCTTATTGACCAAGACGGTAATACTTACTATTCAAGTAGAATAGTTAATAAGTTAAGAAAAGATCTTCTAGAGAACGTTGTCCTTGTCGATGAATTATTGTCTTTGATTGGGCCTGGTAAATATTACAATTGCGGAGATGAAGAAGTCATGAGAACTCCTGAGGCGAAATGTTGTACATACAAAGACCGTATGGATCTCGCTAGAGAATATGCCGAAGAAGACGGTTATTATGAAGATATTTTAGATTGCATCAATGATGCAGAACCAAAGTCTATATTTATTAAGTAACTATTTTATATTCGGCTAGGCTTTTATTTTTTGCCTAAATGGGGCTATTTTAACATAGTAGTAAATTTCAATATTGAATTTTAGAATACGTATTTTAAGGAGGACTATAATGTCTTACATTCAAGAATCAATCCTCAGTGACATTATCAATGTCTATGATAATGTAACAGCTGATGATTTTAGTTTAGACAAATTATTACCAACTCAGGCTGGTGGATATAAGTCTTTCAAGTCTATTAATAGTGCTACTAAGGACTTGGTACTTACATTCCCAGTTATGTTTAGCCGTAATATGGAATTAGCAACAGCTGAGCTAATTGCTAAAGCACTTGAAGCTAAGTATGCAAACTTAGTTAAAATGCTTTTAACTGCTATGGCTATTACCAATGCTACAGATGCTATTGATTACGTTAAGAATATCCATAGTAATATGCAATTTAATGATGGTATTGATGTAGACGATTATCTTACAATCAATAATAAACTAACAAAAGAATCTGGTGCAATGACTATGTTTACACCAGGTACTAAAGCAGTATATGAAAACTATAAACATAGTTTAAAACACAGCTTACCATTAACTAATACCATTATTACAGAAGCTGATGTCAAATCTAAACGTAAAGACGACAAAGGTAGTGGAAGTGATGGTAAACCAGGTAGCGTTTCTTTATCTCAAGATAAACTTGATAAAGCAAATCAACAAATGCCATTGATGATGAAAGTTAATTTCATCTCTAAAGCTACTGGACGTCCTATTACTACATCTGCTTACTTAGGTATCAAATGTAAATTATTCGATGTAGCAGGTTTAGATATCGTTCAACGTATTGTATCTAAGAACTCTTCCGCTATTAGTCTATTCAACTTTATCCGTGCTACATCTCAAGAAATTGGTTTCTGGAGAGACTTTGTATTTGCATTAAGCAAAGCTAAAGTCGATGCTATCTCCAATGCACGTAATGGCTCTTCTTCCAAAATGTGGAAAGCATTAGAGCAACGTGCCACTAAATCTAAACTTAACCAATTCTTCCGTCAAAAGAATGATGCTACAGCTATCACTTCTTTATTGGTAACTACAGATGAAGTTGAAGAGTTGAAAAAGAATAATGATATTGACCTTTCCAGATCTAATGTAGCTAGAAAGATTATGTCTGACTACAACTTACTATGTATTGGTATTGTAGATGAAACTACAGAATCCGTAGCTTTAATCTTTGATACAGGTGATGATGAATACGAATTAGTACGATTCAAATCCTTGAAGAAAGATAAAGATATGGACGCTAAACAAATCGTTAACCTATTGACTAAAATGGCCTAGGAGGTGGGCACATGACTAAATACTTTAAAGAAGCCTGCTCCTATATGGATTTGGGTGATAAAGAAACATTAGCTATCGTATCTGCTGTAAATGAAGCAGACCAACGAATGATTATGATGAATGTATCCAATAAGATCTATGATTTCATTAAGCTTAAAGCTAATGAAGTAGACTTTGGTGATATTCCATTATCCAAAGGTGATGTACAACGTTTACGTCACTATAAACTAGTGAAACAAACATTAGATGCTTTAGAACGTCTTTGTGCTTCCCGTAATATCCAATCTAAAGCATTAAAGACTACTAAAGAAGCATTAGCTAACTTAGAGAAAGATAAATATGCTTACGTTGGTGCATTCATGCATAACTTGGATTACCCTTGCACTATTTATAATTTTGCAGTATTATCTATTATTGCATCTACTAGTATGATGGTATCTGCTATTACAGAATACATCATGGATAATGAGGGTACAACTAAACTCGCTATGGATTCTAAACACTTTAATGTGTTAGATGACAATGTAGTTATCAAGAATCTTGAACGCTTTAATGAAAACTCCCGTAATGGTAAATTAGCTAAAGCATTATCCTTATTCACTAAAGCACATGCTCGTGGTATCTTAGGTACTATGGCAGCAGTATCCATGATTGGTGCTGGTATTTACTTGATCTTCAATATCATTCCTATCTTACGTGAAATCGTATACTACTTCTACTTCTGCAGAACTAGCTTAGCTGAATATCTTGAAGTGCAAGCAAGTATGTTAGAAATCAATGCTTCTAAGATTGAATACGATGATGATATGAAAGACGCAGCTAGTTACCAACGTGACGTTGCAGTTAAGTTCCGTCGTTATGCTGATAAATTAGACATCAATGATAAAGCAGCTACAGCTAAGATGTCTAAAGAAATCAAAGAAGAAGATTCTTCTAAAACTAAATTTAAACATGATGACATTAGTGACAGCATTCCTGATTCTGCTGGTGCTAATAGCAGTCTATTCTAGGAGGTTAATGATTAATGAATATTAAAAATAAACCTAGAGGAATTACATCTGGTTCTTTATTTTTTGAAGCAGTACAATCCGCTAGACGTGAAGAAATCGTAAAAGGTTTAAAAGAATTAGAATACCAACCAGTACATGAATCTGCAGTAGCAAGCAATCTATATGATCAAATTGCTAATCGTAGTAAAATGACTAAACGTCGTCAAGACTTCTCTAATTCTGTACGTAATGGTCTTATTTTTGAAGCTTTGAATATTTTGTTTGAAGCATCTGCTAGTCATCCAATGATGTCTGAAGATAACCGTGTAATTAGAAACAAAGTTATCTCTAATTTCATTGAACAAACTGGTTCTGATAAAATCTTATCTACATTAAGCAAAACAAATGCATTTACTGCACAAATTGCTAAGTATGTGATAGAAACTCATAAAGCTATCATGGAAGATAATGAAGAAGCTTTAAAATCCAATGATTTAGATGAAGAACCTAAAGTTTCTCCAGATGATACTGAAACATTCGTTGATAAAGTAAACTCTGATGAAAACAAAGAAGAAATCCAAGACATTGGTGATTCTGTAAAAACTCATGTAGCTAATGGTATTGAACAATTCATTATTGCTAATATTGAAGATAAAGAACACATCAAAGATGTATTACAAAACGTAGAAGATAAAGTTGCAACTATCCAAGCAGCTAATGCTGAAGAGGAAGAAGAGATTAAAGAATCTACTGTCCAACGTGGTAAATTGCAAATTAAGAAACGTTTGGATACTCGTAAAGTAGGTTTATATGAAGCTATGGTTCGTGACCTATCTAAGAAAGCTTTAGCTAACCCAGGTTATGGTATGATTACTGAATCTGGTACATTAGATATGGATAAAATCACAGCAGCTTGTGAAGCTACACTAACTATGATGGTATTATCCGAAGCATTAGGATTCTATATTCCTAATGATATCCAAAAACAATACGACTATCGATAAGAAACATAAAAATACCCTGTATAGGCAATGCCTATACAGGGGTTTCTTTTCGTTAACGTAAACTGTTTTACGATTGTATACTATAATCGTGTATGGTAGATACAGCTATCACAACTAGCTGTATCTAAATATAACCATACACTTGTAGGATGATGTCCTACAGGTCATAAGGTGAATCCATATGACTGGAGCTCAGATGAGATATTATAATCTCACTGCAGGGTACGAAGCTAATCATTATTTAAAAATAAGATTAGCTTTGGACGTTGTACGTAACTATGAGAATGGTAATTCAGAAAACTATTCTCATGATGAGTACAAAGATTGTCTTGCTTTCATTGAAAGCTTAGAGCCATAGTGCTAGACAACAAGACAATATATAGAAGGAGCACACAACTCCTTCTATATATTTGTTTTATTTTTTTTTGTTAAAGTTAAATATTGTAGTTATATACTATAATCATGTATGGTAGATACAGCTACTGAAGATAGTTGTATCTAAATATAACCATACACGATTCCTTACCGTTTAAGGAGGTGATCCTATGACCGGAGCACAATTGAGATATTTCAATCTCAATGCAGGATATAAAGCTAATTTTACCTTAAAGGTAAGAATTGCTTTATCCATAGTACATAATTATGAGAATGGTAATTCCAAAAACTATTCTCATGATGAGTATATGGACTGTTTAACCTTTATTAAAGAGTTAGACCCATAATACTCTAAATAAAGCAATATGTAGAAGAGGTTCACAGCCTCTTCTACATAATTGTTTTATTTTTTTTGTAAAAATTAAAAGTCTTCTAGTTCAGACATAGCTTCTTGTACAGCATCAACGATTTCTTCAGTAACACTTTCATCGTCAGTATCACTGTCATCATCTGTACTAGCATCATTCATCAATTCGATTTCTGCTGCATCATTTTCATCATCAGCATAGATATCGATTTCTTGAGGCTCTAAACCTTCAACTGCATCAATATCATCACCGTCATTATGAGTATCATCCATTTCTACGTCAGAAATAGCATCTGTTACCGTATCAATAACACTGTCAACTGCATGGTCGTCAGCACTACCAGATTTAACAATATCAATTACAGCAGTAGCATCACGGTCTAAGTCTTGTCTAATTACATCAGCCATTGTTACAAAGCTCCTTTTTAATAAAAATCATCATAATCATCATCGTAATCGTCGTCATCAATGTCTTCACCATCAATAACACGATCAAGATTGTTATCATCTACATCATCTAAGTAATTAGATGTGTAGTCATCATTTGCTGGATCTACATCTGCTACATCACCACGGTGAGTATCATCAATTAATAGATCCAGTGTAGTATCTTCACTGAGAACGTCTAGAAATAGTTCACCTTCTAGATCCTCAAGGAAGAATTGGTCTAATTTATCCATATTTTTTAACCTCCATAAGGACTATGAAATTATGAATATGTTGGACTTACCCTCTTTTAGCTATATCTGTACTAAGTTGACTGCATTTATCCATTAAGATATAGATAATTACTGGTAAGTAATAGAATAACTCATTCAAAGGTATATCATAATTGAACTCTTCTAGTTCTCTTAATACTTCTTCAGTGAAACGTTTATCATTTCTACGTAAGAAATACTCTATAAGAATATTCTTATAGAACCCTGGTTCAGTTCTATCATATGCATCTGCTTGTTGGATACGTCTTACTGTATTATCATCATAAGCACTAATAGGATAATATGCACCAGGTCTATACAAATGTACGTAATAGTATTCTTCTAGGCATCTAGCTAACATTGATGTCTGATCTGTAACTAATGTAGCATTTAAGTTAGGGTTACATAATATATCCACTTTACCTTTTTCGACAGCATACTGGAAAGTACGTTTATAATCTAATGGGAATGTCTGTGGCATATATAATTGATGGTCCATAAATAAGTATGGTAACTCTGGGGAGTTCATACAATCAGTGCGTAATATGAATTCTATCATGAAAGGATCATAGAAATTACGATCATCATACTTAAATATGTAAGTTTGAGTTCTATCACTATAGAAGTAACTTCTAAAGATAGTTCTTAAGTTATTACATATATTTTCCAGCCTATTAATATATTCATAGTCTGTGCTTCTAATAAGCATAGATAGGTTAGTACCTTGGTTACCGACAACCATTTCATACTCATCTGTAGCCAAGTTATCTAGCTCAGTAGTATCCGCATCCATAAGACTTAGTTTATAACTAAGCTTATACATATTAGCACCATTAGGCATAGTATCTAACGATACGGCTGTAATCTTAAATACAGCTTTATCTTTCATATGGTTAATGATAAAATAGTCTTGAGGGAATGGTTTGAACGCATTAGGTACTAAGTAAGCATCTCCTTCTACGGAACTACCTTCAGCACCAAAATCACCAGCATCAATATCTATGGCAATTCTATCTATACCAAATAATACTACATCATTGATCTTATTAAATCTAATGCTACTATCTTTATCAGTAAAGCTATACATCATAGCTGTACCTTCATCGATAGTTGTCTTTTCAGTATTGATATTATAATACGTTACTGTAGTCGGAGCCTTATCTATGAATGTATAGAAGTTATTATCAATTCTATCAACCATACTATTTGTCATTGAATTGATGGTATTAATATAGGCTTTATTTGTTATTTTACCCATAATGGTTCCTCCTTATGTACGATTACCTATCTGTTAAAGACAAAAAATAAACCCAGTATGAGGTATTATCCCCATACTGGATTAGAATAATTCACATTCTTCAACTATATCACTTAATGGTACACCGAAGTCTTTTTTCTTCTTATTACTATGGAAATATACATCTCCAGTGAAATAGAATCCATGTCTTTTGATATAAGACTTAGTTACTTCTTTAGATATTGTACCAGCATCATCATTATCAAAGTAGAAATGCCATTCCATATTAAATAAACCATATCTACTAGCTAGATACTGTATAGCTGATATATAGTTAGAACCAGATGTAGCTAAATATATACCAGGCTCTTGATTACGTACATTAAAGAATATAGACAATATATCAAATTGGCCTTCTGAGAGATGAATTTTAATAGGCCCAGTGGGTATACTAAGGCAACATGGAATTGTATAGCTTTTAACCATTTCATCATTCCCAGACATATTGATTATAATGTATCTGGGAAGTTCATTATCATAAATATGACGTAGAACTATTCCAGATTGGTCTGCTGTAACAAATCCTATATACTCATTATTGAGTATAACGAAATCATCATCAGTCATTCTCTTATACTTACGTATCTTATAATATATAACATCATTTGATAAGTCAAATACTATACGACTATCTATATATCTCTGTATAGGATAGTTCAATCCTAAACGACCATTAAGATAGTCAAGTTTCTTCTGTATAATCTCATTTGGTAGCTTATTACCACTTTGCATGAAATTATCATACAGCTTATTGTAATTTATACTAGAATGGTTTCTCTTTTTAGTATACGTGGAATGATCAGAGCTCTCTCTTACTTCCTGGTTATAGATATTAACTTCCTTGATTGCATTAATATCTCTTACACCAAGTTTCATTAAGATCTCTTGATCAACTATACCACGTTCGTTACATTTGAAGCAGTTATACATTATAGGTTTATCTTCTTGGACGCTAATATATAAATGCTTCTTACTAGCACTAGATGTATGTCCGCAATATGGACATCTAGCTACTAGTTCTTTTCTTTGGGCTGCAAACATTGAGCCCTGTATGCTATCTTTCAATAGCTCTTTTAAACTATAGATGTCCATATTATTGAACCTTTTATTTTTATGCTTCTTTGATTAACCATTCAACGTATTTACTGATTGTACCATCTAAAATACGTTGGATAGATTGGAGACCTTTAATCATAGCATCCGCATCATTAGTGAATTTAGCACCAGGAAATTTCTTTTCGATACCTTCACGGATTTCTAATATACCATCCCCAACCTTATATAGGTCAAGTTCTTTAACATGATATTCTTTATCTAAGAAATCTTCTAAATCAGAAAAGATTTCATATAATTGATTGTATTCAAAGTACTCAAATAGATAACCAATTACATATAGAGATTCATTTGTTATAGTGTAATCTATCTTTGCCTTTGCACCATCATCTGAATATATCCACCAATCATCTTTTATTGGTCGATAGATTTCGCCATGATATTCAAATTCAAATATACTGCCTCGACTACGGTCATACTCCCAATATAGCTCATTGATTATACTACCTATTTTGTCTTGTACTAGTTTTAATCTTTTTGTGAATTTCATGTTTTCTACCTCAATTGATTCTTAACGTAATTTATCAAATGCCTTACTAAAGCATTCAAATAAATTAATTAAAACTTTTGCATTAGATTCATTTACACTATAGTCGTATTCTTTAGTAATCCAGTCTACTACATCAAGTACATCTTTACATAGTGTAAGGAATGTAACATCTTCGCCAGGGAAATCGTCATTAAAGAATATATCTAATATGCATAATGAAGATGCTCCTTCAGAGAAACTATACCGAATAAGGCTTTTTAATCTACAAAGTCTATATAAAGATTTAGTATACGAATCCACTGATTCTTCATGTCCTTTAAAATTAGACAAAACTAATCCACTAGTTGTAGTTTTGAATTCATAAGTATCACCATCTTTTACTATGCTTAATAAATCCTCCAATAGATCGAGAATATCTTGAGCATAATCATCAAAGGACGATTCAATTTGTGCAACTTCTGCTAATTTACTGTAAGTCATTATTTACTCGCCTCCATGTATATATTATCTAATTGCATTAAATAATCATTAAATCTATCACAAGACCATTTAATGTCTGCACCATAAGCTTCTTTGATGAACATAGCTGCATCATCAACTATCTTAGTTATAGTCTTAAATGTAGCAGAATCGTATTCTTCTTTTGGGATTGATCTTAATACTAACTCATCGCCATTAAATATACACTCCAATAGTTCCGTAGCAATACCACTACTATACACGTCTACATTAACGTAGAAACTATATAATGCTTTAATGACATTTACGGCATCTAATAGAGAATAACAAGTTTCTCCTTCAAATTCATGAACAGAGTTGCCACGTAATATACTTTCATGGTGTAAAAAGATACTAGTGAAAGCAATATTACGGGAGATAAACTTATAATCCTCACCATCTTTAGTAAATCTAAACGGATAATCTAGTTGACTGGCGTCAGATATCTCATTTAATACGTTTAGAATCTTGGTATTCATATCGATTTGTCTTTTATAATATTCGTACATGATATTACCATTCCTCTTTTTCAATAATACCAACTAGTGCCGGATAATATATAGATTATTAATAACCCTTTCAAGAGTCATTAGATCATTTTCAAATATATCCATCGAAACATCAAATTCGGCATTAGGGAATATTTTAGTAATTTGAGTACGATAATTATATACCATATCGATAATGTAAGAAGCATTAGCTTTACCATCATAATCACATATATTATCAGCCATAGCCTGAATAAACTCGTCAAAACTATCATAACGTATATCATTTAAAGCCATCAATAATTTATGTACACTAAATGTGTCAATTTGTTTTATATTGACAGTTGGTGGAGCAAATCTTTTAGAATGGTCTTCCGACATATCATCGCGATAGAAGTTATCATCGGTTCTGAAGTCTACACCTGTAGGCCAGTAATTTACGTTACCAACTTTAAAGTCTAATAGATTAGTGAGATCATTGTCATATGCTTCATTTATGTGGTCAAATAAGAAATTACAATAGCCAGAGATAGAGTCTTTATTACTATTATAATTATTGTAAAGGTCCCAAGTCATGACGTCTAACTGTTCTAGTTTATCAGCAGCAGTATATGATTTTCTTTTATCTACAAATACATTTGCCAACGCAATCAGACGCTGTCTGGTTTTTATTTTTAAATCAGAGATGGCTTTATTATTACCATTAAGATCATCATCATACTTTGCAAAGAACCTTATAGCAATATCTGCTAGTTTAATACATTCATTGCTATTGAATCTTTTACCAGGAATATTAGCTATAACCGTTTTTAAATCTGGATAGATATATTTGGCATCTCGAGTAATAAATTGTTCAATATGATAGGTTAACCAAAATACTTTATTAATAAACGTTAATACATCATCATCTTGGATTAAGACTTTCTTTGTACCAATGTATTGTGTAGGTTCGTTATTCTCATTGACACCGTAGAAGGTACTATCCCCTCCAACACCTTTTAAAATTTCATTTTTAACAAATTCTCTAAACCCGCGACATGTTCTAGCTACGTTGCTAATATAGTCGTCACTTTCAAATAATCTTTCATACATAGTAGGATTCTCCTTTACGATAAAACAATTAGCATCCTGAAATCTATCCAATCATCAATACATAGCGTAAGAACTCATCATTGATTACATCAGAGTTGGACATAATAGGTGCACCAGTATTTTCCTGATTATGGTAATCAATACATGTGAACTTAGATGATAGGATAGTTGCTAAAAGAGCCATTATATAATTCTCGGTTTTCTCGCTCTTATATCTGTCTACAAGCTTTCTATACTCAGGAGACGATTGAATCTTAGTAGATTCTTTCTTATTAACTGAGTTACGATTTATACGTTTAACTACTTTACCAGATAGAATAGCTGCCATAGTATATAGGCCTTTTTCACATAATATTTTTCTACTAGCTATAATAAGTTTAATATAACCAGTTAGAGTCAAAGACTTTAATGCAGATGGGTCTCCAAAGTATCTTAAGAATAAGTAACTAACTAATTCCCGTTGTAGCTCATTAACTGGAGATGCTGCATCTTTAGATAACTCTTTTTGATAATAAGCTATTTCTTCAGGGTCGAATGGTCCAAACTCATTATCAATAGTTTCCATAACCCGTTCATAGTTGACTTGGTTATGTAATAGTAATGACTCATTTCTTTTACTCATATGAGCTTCAAAGATATCTAAGTCACTACTACTTTCATCATCACGTTTATCATGATTAAATCTATTGAAGACATAATCATACTTACCATCTACTATCTTAAAGCTCAATGTCTGTTCGATACTAGTATGGTTAAAATGAACTACGTTTCTGATATAAGTATACTTAGGAAATAACTGAATGATTACGTTATTTAAGATATTCGCCGCTTGTTCATGTACACCAATAGCGGCAATCTCTAACTTAACCCATAACTTAGTATTCCGTTTATAGTTAACCATTACACCATTCATTACTGTTTGGTATAACTTATTAACTAAATCCATTTCTGGATGCATTTCACGAAGAAGAATATTGTAGAAGTAGATTAGGAACTCATCAATATTCGCTACTTGTCTATGAAATGCAAAGTGTGTTAATAATGGAATAAGTATTACTTGGAATAGACTTACTTCCATCATAGCATGAACGTGTTGATTATTGTAATTCAATACAATATTACGCCCTTCACCATCGAATGAACGAAGCTCTAATACACAGTTAGCATCATTCATTTCTTTGACTTTCTTACCAATATTAGAATCTAGGATTAATCGTCTGATATCCCATTCTAGATTGGCTTTGTTGTATTGGGGATATGCATCCATAGTTGCTTTAATGTATGCATATGCTGCCAATAATTCATGCTCAGGATCATAAAACTTCTCAAAGTAGTTAATATACTTACAGAAGTGCTCCTGCATGTCAAAATTAGCTTTAGGAATGCTATAGCCTCGTTTAGATTTTAGGTTAAAGATATCCAGATGCACGTTTAATTCTGGATCTTGTCCTAACTTTTCAGCTATAGGCATATATAAAGCGGAAGGTATCTTCTTTACAATCTCATCTTCAGGTAGTGGATCCCATCGATCCACCAAAGGAATATTATTACTGCCTTTTACGAATAAGTGCGGTTTTATCACCTCCATAGTTAACTTATTTGGGTCTAACACTTTACTTTCAACCTCAAATGGTAGTTTGGTAAACATCGACATTCTGTAATCTTTTAGTTTTTCAGATGCTTGCATTTAATATTAACCCCCCTAATACGTGCACAGATATAATATATCATTATATCTTACTTTCGTTTGACAGTTCCTGTTGATTTTGTGCTACGTATTGACTTACTTGCTTTACTAACTCCAACTCTTTTTGTATTACCTATGGTCTTAGATGAGCCACGATCTCCACGAGCAGTAGATTTCCCTGTCGACTTGGAAGTGGTACGTTTAGTTTTAGTACCATATTTCTTTTGCTGTTTTACACGTTCAGCGATTTTAGTTTCAGCATCAGTAATATCTTTAAGATTTACTGTACCATCTTTATATTTACCCTTATCAGTAAGCTTATACTTATTGATAGTCAAATACCCAAAGTATAATATCTTAGCATAGTTAATTACTAGATTAGGGTTAGTTGTTTTAGGCTTATCACTAATAGCTTCAGCACTATATTTCTTCTCTAGTTCAGGGATAGTTAAACCATTCTTATGATATGCATAAGAAAATGTATATGTAAAAGCTGGG
>CALISH010000009.1 GCA_938041275.1 uncultured Solobacterium sp. | reverse complement strand
GATTAACAGATGTTGCCGATATGCAAGGTATTTTCCGTATCATACAATCTGTTCCTTCGCCTAAGGCAGAACCTTTTAAAATGTGGTTAGCAGAGGTTGGTAAAGAACGTATTGATGAAATCATTGATCCGGAACTAACTATAGATAGAGCCTTAGAAGGATATGCCAAAAAAGGATATAGCCGAGAATGGATTAATCAACGATTACAGGCTATTCAAGTGCGTAAAGAACTTACAGATACATGGCAAGATCATGGTGTTAAGGGGGGCAATGAATATGCTATCTTAACCAATGAAATTTCAAAAGCTTGGTCCGGAATGACTACTTACAAATCCACAAGGATTAGAGGAAAATAAACAGGTTGCTCAAGATGGAGGTTCTATTGCTGGTGATGCGCGTAAATCTATTAAATCTAGAACTGGTAAGCCTGTTATTACCTCTAAAAATGCTATAGACTTAGGACGACTAATTAGTGATGTGGTGAAACATGATAGGTGAACGACTTGAACGAATGAAATGAAAATGCAATTATAGGATATCTAAAGATAATTTAAAAATATCTATTCAAAAGGTTTTACATGCTTTAGAGCAATATGGTTTTCAGAAATTGGAGAATCCAAAAAGTAATATTACGTTTAATATGTAGTGATTAAGTGGATTGTAAAGAAAATTAATACCACATCATATCGAGGTGTTTTTGTCTCATATGATGTGGTATTTTATTTATATAATACGTATGATGTTGTATGTGATAGATTATTATTACTTATTTAGTGCATTGTAATTCTATAAAGTATAGTGTACTTTAAAATTTAGATGAATAATTATATAATGATTACAAATGTATTATTAATTCGAAATGAGGCTTATATGCAATTATTAACAGTGGATATTAGCGAAGAAGGGATTGCTAATGATTCTGGAACGCTGTTGACAATTTTACTAAAAGATCGGACTACAAATAAAAATATTGTATGGGCTTCTCCTTCTTACGAAGGTATGGGGAAGCCTTTTTGTGCTGACCAGCCTATTAAAAAAAATCTAATTATAGGTCCTTATGATTCCATTATTCAACCACGTGTTGAAAAGAATAAACGAAATCAAGAGATACGTACACGTAAACGCGGTGAAGTATTTACTCCACCTTGGCTTGTTGATAAGCAAGTATCTATTGTATTGGGTGAAATAGAGGATATTTCTTTTGAAAGTTTCATTGCTTTACGTTGGTTAGAGCTTGCTTGCGGTGAGGCCCCATATATTGTAACTCGTTATGATTCAATAACTGGAGATATTATTCCTGTTGATAAGCGTGTTGGTTTTTTAGACCGAAAATTGCAAAGAATAACGAAAGAATCAACTACGGAGAAAGAGTTTATTAAATGGTCTAAAATAGCTTATGAATCAAGTTATGGCTATGAATTACAAGGTGACTCATTACTATTAGCTAGAGAAAACTTATTACTATCATTCTGTGAATACTATAATCATAAATTTGGTAAATTACCGAGTATGAAGATAATCAAACAAATAGCAACTATTATCTCTTATAATATATTCCAAATGAATGGGTTAACTAAGCAGACCCCATATTCAGATGATTCAAAGGATAATATTCAACTCAATCTATTTGATGAAGTAAACAATCAAGAGCAGCAAGGGGATATGTTTACACTTATCAAAGATTGGAAAAATAAAATGTTAGTATCTGTAGATTCAATTTCAAAGGGAGATGAAATGATGAAATTTGATGTAGTAATTGGTAATCCTCCGTATCAGGAGGAAACTAAGGGTGATAGTTCAAGTAGTAATCCTATCTATAATTATTTTATGGATGAGGCTTTCAAACTTGCTGATAAGGTATGTTTAATTACACCAGCACGGTTTTTATTTAATGCTGGACAAACTTCTAAAGCATGGAATAAAGAACGGTTAAATGATCCTCACTTTAAAGTTAATTATTATGAACAGATTAGTTATAGAGTTTTCCCTAACACAGATATAAAGGGTGGAGTAGCAATAACCTATAGAGATTGTGAGAAAATATTAGGACCAATTGATATTTTTATTTCTATTCCAGAACTTGGAAGTATTTATAAATCTGTTGTTAAAGGAGATAGATTTAGTGAATCTATTATATCGATTATATATCCAAGAACAAGTTATAAACTAACAGAAAAATTACATAGAGATTTTCCAGATGCTCATAAATATTTAAGTAAAGGGCATGAATTTGATTTATCATCGAATATATTTGAAAGACTATCTTTTATTTTTTTTGATAAAAAGCCTAGAGATGAATTTTCATATATACAAATTTTAGGCAGATTGAAAAATGAACGTATTTTGAAATGGGTAAGAAGTGATTATATAATTAATCATCCTAATTTAAATAAATATAAAGTATTTCTACCCAAATCAAATGGTAGTGGTGCAATTGGTGAAGTGCTTTCTACACCCCTTGTTGGGGGGGGGAACTGAAACTTTTATGAGTTTTGGTGCATTTAATTGTAAATATGATGCGGAATCTTGCTTGAAATATATAAAATGTAAATTTACCAGAGCCATGTTGGGCATATTAAAAATAACACAAGATAATCCTGTTAGTGTATGGCGCTTTGTTCCGTTACAAGATTTTTCTACTAACTCAGATATTGATTGGTCTCAGCCTATTGAAAATATAGACCAACAATTGTACAAAAAATATAATCTTTCACAAGATGAAATAGATTTTATTGAATCAAAAGTGAGGGCTATGGACTAATGGGGACAGAGATTAAAACAGGGAAGGTTGTAGAACCTAAAATCTATGCATATACTACACCGCAAGTTACCACTAATGATGGGTGGATTAAGATTGGGTACACGGAGCGAGATGTGGAGACTCGTATTCGTGAGCAAACCCATACGGCAGCTATTAAAACAGAAATTTTATGGGATCATTTAGCTGAATATGTAGATGGACCAGAAAAAGGTCTAAATTTTAAAGACCATGATTTTCACGGTTTTTTAAAGTTCCACGATATAGAACGTAGACCCAAAACAGAATGGTTTTACTTTAATGGTACACCAGAGAAATCAGAAGGTTTATTTAACAAGTTTATTCGTCATGATATATCAGGTTATCAACCAGGTAAAAGTCAAGAGTATACTTTACGCCGAGAGCAAGCAGAAGCTGTAAATAAAACATTAACTTATTTTAGAAATCATGAAAATAGTGAGTTTTTGTGGAACGCTAAGCCACGATTTGGTAAGACCTTGTCTGCTTATGATTTAGTTAAGCAATTAGATGCAACCAATGTATTAGTGCTTACAAATCGTCCGGCTGTTGCCAATTCTTGGTATGATGACTTTGAACAATTTATTGCTAGTAATACGAAATATAAGTTTGTTAGTAGTACAGATTCATTAAAAGATCGTCCATCTATGAGTAGAGATGAGTTTATAACCTATCTTGGTGAAGCTGAGGATGCTAAACAGATTGCATTTATCAGTTTACAAGATTTGAAAGGATCTAAATTTTTTGGTGGTGAATATAATAAGTTAAAGTGGATTGCTGATTTACATTGGGACTTAGTAATCATAGATGAAGCTCATGAAGCTGTTGATACTCGTAAGTCAGATTTTGCTTTCACTAATATTCATAGAAAATGGACGTTACATCTATCTGGTACACCATTTAAATCAATCGCCAAAGGTCAATTTAGTGATGAACAGATCTATAATTGGTCATATGCAGATGAACAACAAGCTAAGAAAACTTGGGATAGCACGTGTGAAAGTGAGAATCCATACGAAGCATTACCTCAATTGAATATGTTTACCTATCAAATGTCTAAGATGGTTTTAAATGTCATTAATGATGGTGTAACTGTTGATGGTGAAAACTATGATTATGCATTTGATTTGAATGAGTTCTTTGCTACTAATGAGAGTGGTGAATTTATTCATAAAGAAGCAGTTGTTGCGTGGCTTGATACATTAACGCATAATGAAAAATATCCATTCTCTACAAAAGAGCTACGCAATGAATTAAAGCATACATTTTGGATTTTAGATCGTGTGAATTCAGCTAAAGCTTTAATGAAATTATTGGAAAATCATCCTACTTTTGAAAATTATGGAATTGTATTAGCTGCAGGTTCAGGTAATGCTTATGAACATAATAGTGATGAAGGAACTGAGAATCTTCGTTCTCTAGCGGCTGTTCGTAAAGCTATAGCAGATCATGAGAAAACAATTACGCTTTCAGTAGGACAATTAACAACAGGTGTAACCGTACCTGAATGGACTGGTGTTATTATGCTATGTAATATGAAGTCACCAGCTCAGTATATGCAGGCTGCTTTTAGAGCACAAAATCCATATTCTTGGACAGAAAAAGGTAAACACTATAGAAAAGAACGGGCTTATGTATTTGATTTTGCACCAGAACGTACACTGATTATTTATGATAAATTTGCTAATGATTTATCTATGGCGACTGCTAATGGCCATGGTACGACTGATGAAAGAAAAGAGAATATCGGTGAATTATTAAACTTTTTTCCTGTTATAGCTGAGGACTCATTAGGTCGAATGGTAGAGATTGATGCGGCTCAGGTAATGACGATTCCTAAGCAAATTAAAGCCCAAGAAGTTGTTAAACGTGGCTTTATGTCTAATCTTTTATTCGATAATATTGCTGGTATTTTTAGAGCGACTCAAACTGTTTTAGATATTCTAAGTGAGTTGCCTGAAGCATCTCAAGGTAAAGTTGTTATGGGAAACAATGACATAGATATTGTTGATGTCAATTTAGATGATGATGACAATCCAATTGTTTCAGATGAAGTTGTTATTAATAAGCAAGAGGTTTTATTTGGAGATAAATTACGAAGTTCGATTAATACTATTGAACAAACGATACGTAATGAAGACTTAAAACCAACCTTGGAGGAAATGCTTAGTCGAGTGACGGCTCCTGTTATTACACCGATTGTTCGAGAAATGCAAGATACGTATGGTTTAAAAAATCGTGCAGCACAACGAATTGAAAAAGATATTAAAGAAGCAATTAAAACTGTAGTTGAAGAGAACGAAAGTGCTCAAAAGGTTGCTATTGCTCATAAAGAAGAAGAATATAAGGAAAAAATTAAAGCAGCTACGACTACAGAAGAGAAAGAAGCATTTGAAGCAGAACGAGAAGAAGTTATTGTTGCTCTTGAAACTGAATTTAAAGAAAAGTTCACTAATGATATTACTAGTACATTACAAAATCTACCTAAAGAGATTATTAAACGACAAGAGGTTGAAGAGCTACAAAACCGTATGAGTAGTGATGAAGAAAAGATTCGTGGCCATTTACGTGGATTTGCTAGAACAATTCCAAGCTTCCTTATGGCTTATGGAAACGAAAATCTCACATTAGAAAACTTTGATACCTATGTAGATGAAGACGTATTCCATGAAGTTACTGGTATTACTTTAGAGCAATTTAAATACCTACGTGATGGTGGAGAAGACTTTACTGGTCATTTATTTGATGCTCCAACATTTAATGAAGCAATTCTTGAATTCCTCCGTAAAAAAGCAGAGCTTGCCAATTACTTTGAAGAGAATACAGAAGATATTTTTGATTACATTCCACCTCAACAAACAAATCAAATCTTTACTCCTAAAAAAGTTGTAAAACGAATGGTAGATGAACTAGAAAAAGAAAATCCTAATATTTTTGATGATTCAACCAAAACATATATTGATCTATATATGAAATCAGGATTATATATCGCGGAATTGGTTAAACGTTTATATAATAATGAATCTATGAAACAACAATTTCCGGATGATGCAGCACGATTAAAACATATTCTTGAAAATCAAGTGTATGGATTTGCACCATCGGCTATTATCTATCGCATTGCTACAAACTTTATCTTTGGACCAATTGGGGATGATGTAAGTAGAAAGAACTTTGTACAAGAAGATACCATACCTTATGCTAAAGATGGGAAAATACAAGCGTTAGTTGATAGATATTTTGAAGTATAAAGATAGTAAATTATATTATGCTAATTATTAGGTATATCGTATTGGAGATTTATAATCCATTTCTAAGTTTGAAATTGTATAGATATAGAATGATTTTGTAAAAATTGTTATTCTTATGTTAGATAAAAACGATTTAAATAAAACTATAGTAAAACGGTATGATTTTTGGACTTAATTGATTAGATTTATTAACAATAGTAATCATAATATTATTAATATAATAAATGAAAGTGATAATACAGATCATTGGATATGGGGCACTCAGTTTCATATAGAAGTTAAGCATAATCATAGATATTATTATTTTACGATAAACTTTTGTATTCATAATAATAAAGAGAGTTACTAATTTTTAGAAGGCTTAAAATAAAGATTATAACTGACGGTGAAGATTCTTTATTGTAGAAAAATTCTAATGATTGGGAAAATCAAAAATACTTATTTCATATTTTGAAGATTAGAGAAGTTATGACTACAAATATTGAGGGAGTTTATAGATATTGATAGTTTTAAATAAGCTAATAATATGTGAAGATAAATTAACTTATTTTAGTGTACAGTAGTTTATTATTTGAAACGAGGTCTTTTGGATTTATGGTTATTATCATAAGGTGATTCATATGAGTATACAAGATGAAAATATTAAGAATATTAGCCATTATATAAAAGAAAACGGAAATAACCTTATTTTTGCATGGGGAAATATAACAGATTTAAAACAAATTGGTCAGGGTGGAAGTAGTCTGATTTATGCTGGAAAATTAGATTGTCAAGAGGTTGTTCTTAAATTTTTTTGTAAGGAGACACAAGGTAGTGACTTAAAGCGTTTTAAAGATGAATATTTTAAAATACAATCTCTTGAGAATTATCAGAAAACCATGTTAGCAGCATATTTATGTTTTGAAAGTATTACTATTAACAATAGTGTTTATTACTTATATGTTATGAAAAGATATCATTGTACTTTGAAAGAATTTGTAAGGGAGTATAGTGATGATAGAATATCTCTTTATGAGAAACTATTGGATTTTTTACTTAATGCTCTTAATCAGATTCATAATAACAATATAATTCACAGAGACTTAAAACCTGAGAATATATTAATGGATAATAGTGGAAGATTTTATTTAGCTGATTTCGGTATTGCCAAGTATATGGATTATAGTATAACTAAACCTGGTGATAGATTGGCAAATTATAAATTTTCGGCACCGGAACAGAGTGAGAAACATGGTAAGATTACTTATGCTTCTGATATATTTTCAATGGGGCAATTATTATATTGGATACTTGAAAATTGTACGCTATCAGGCTTAACTGAAATTAAAAACTATGAAAATACCTTGATTAAACCATTACTTGAGAAATGCTTAAAAAGTAAAGCTGAAGATAGATTTCAATCAATTGATGAAATTGAAAAATTTATAAAAAATGAAAAACAAAAAAAACTAATACAGACTGTTGAATTAGAAAAAGAAGAAAAATTTTTAGGACTACTAAATTTAAATATTCAATTTACTGATTTAATTAGAAAAAGTTATCCGGATTCAGATAATAGGCTAATTTCTTTAGATAATAAAGGGTATTTTACTCGTATTTTGACTAATTTAAATGAGTTTATAGAAGAGAATTTAGATAGTCAAGATATCTGGTATAATACAGGATTCTCTAATCAAGAAATAAGTGGTATTGAGTATGATGAGAATACAAATATTATTAAAATTAAAGTAAAAAAAACACATACAATTCTAGAGTTTTCATTGAGGAAAATATGGCTATATGCTGATATTTCTGATTATGCATCTTTATTATTATTAGATTTGGGTCCACTACAACCATATGTTATAAATGGAGTGGAGACAAATTATAAGTCTTTAATTAATAATGAGATAGAGGTTGATAGTGATAAAGTTAGAAGTGGTTATTTAGATTTAGGATTGAAGCAGGGAGTAATTTCTGTTGAATCAAAAATTAGTTTTGAAAGAAATTTTAGTGATGATAGGTATTATGCAATTGGTCCAATTTATCTAGCTCCTATATTTTATAAAAACGATAATTATTTGCATAAATTACAAAGTACTTTTTTGACATCAGAGATATTAAATGAATATATTTGCAAGATACGCAAAATAAAACCAGATGAATCTTATAGGTTTCAGTAACTAGTAGTAGATGACGAAATTAATAGAAAAACATTTTATACTTAGTTAATCATTCTTTTGCTCAGGTAACACTTGCTTTTGGATAAATATTTATGGTAGTTTTATTCAAATTTTTTTATTAACATAATATTCATCAGATTAAAGGTGTTTATTTCCAAATTTATACTATATAACTGCGACTTTATAAAACATTGTTAGTGTACCATTACCTTTTTAATATCTCATAAAAGATAAAATTGATACTTTAGGTAGAATCAATTTTAGCTTGTGTACAGGATCGTTTATAAGCTTCCACTTTATAATCTTGAATCTCTTATATTCACATGAACGTCTCAATATTTTTATATTGTATATATAACTTTACGTCTATATTTAATTATAAGTAAAGTGAGTTTTTGTATAATTTTCTTTCTCTGTTTTAATATGATATAATTTATATCAAAGTGAGGCATAAATGGTTTGGTCGCCAGCTCTCGCTTCTCG
>CALISH010000008.1 GCA_938041275.1 uncultured Solobacterium sp. | reverse complement strand
ATACTAATCTGGGTAAGAAAGGAGATGTATACAGATTTTGTTTAGCTAGATGAGCTTAATTTGTATATACCATTGAACTATGATCTTTCATGAATTTGGTGATAAATGTTTACCACATATTATATTAATACACGGTGGTGGTAATTCATGGTGGAATTATCTTCGACAAGCACAAGTGTTATCTGAAAAATATCACGTTATTTTACCAACGCTTGATGGACATGGCGAAGAATACCAAAAAGAATATATTTCAACTGAAGCTTCCGCACAAAAGATTTTAGAGTACATAAAAAGTAATTGTGGCGGAAAGGTATTTGCACTAGGTGGTGTATCTTTGGGTGGTCAAATCGTTATCGAATTATTATCACTAGATCGTAATATTGCCCAAAAAGCGATTATCGATGGAAGTATCTGTATTCCTCAACCTAAATTAGCTAAAATTTGTGTAGGAGTTATAAAAGTATTTGGCAAACTCATGCTTAACAAATCCATATGCAAGATGCAGTTAAGCTTGATGAAAAAAATATATCCTAACATGGCATTCCCGGAAGTACTTGATAACTATTATATAGAAGATATGCCAAGGCTTCCTATTAAAACACTGGTGACTATCTACCAAACATATATGGGAGAATATACACTAAAATGCTCTATCTCTGAAAGCAATGCCGAGGTCTTATATATTTATGGCGAAAAAGAAATGCGTTGTGTGAAGGAATCCGCAAAATGCTTTAAACAAATGCATCCAAACTGCACTCTATATGAAGCAAAAGGCTGTAATCATGGATACCTATCCATCTATTTACCTTTAGAGTGGATAAGACTAGTAAATCCTTTTTTTGGAAAACTCACATTCATCTAAAGAAGAAATCAAACCATAACGTATTATAATAGAGAAGATTTTAAGGAGTCATATATGAAAAAAATAACTTGGAATTCACCTGTCATCTTATCGTTTGCCCTAATTAGCTTAATCGCATTAGGACTGAACACTATAACAAACGGCACTACAAACTATCTAATTTTCTCTGTATATGGAGGATCATTACTCAATCCACTTTTCTATCTGCGTTTATTCACACACGTATTAGGACACGCAGACTTATCACACTACATGAATAACATGTTGTTATTCTTATTGGTAGGTCCAATGCTAGAAGAAAAGTACGGCAGCAATCGTTTACTTATAGTCATCTTGGTAGTCGCTCTTGTAACAGGTATTGCACATATCATCATCGCCCCAAACACAATGTTATTGGGTGCTAGTGGTGTTGTATTTGCTTTCATTCTATTATCTGCTGTAACAGGTTCTAAAGAAGGTATCCCACTTACATTCATCATCGTTGCAGTACTATACATCGGAACTCAGGTTTACGAAGGTGTATTCAATGTTGATAACGTATCACAGTTAACTCATATTATTGGTGGCATTATTGGTGGTGTCTTTGGTATGACACTACGTAAGAGTCGCTAATTTAATTCTAAAATTGCTAGAATTCTACGGAATCTAGCTTTTTAATTTGTATATATTCTATGAAATTGCACATGAAATTCGATTATCATTCACACTCTCTTCACATTTGTGCTCTAAGATAATAGACGTAGTAACAAGGAGGATTGAAATATGTCAGATAACTTAAATGAAACAAACAACGAAATTAATGAATCAAATCAATCTGAAACAGTTGAAAACAAAACACAAACTGTTGAAGAACAACATACAGAAGATGTAACAGAAGCTACTCAACAAGCAGCTAATGTAGATGCTAAAGAATCTAGCAAACAAGCAAAAGTAGAAACAGTTAGCCAAACTGTTATAACAACACCAACCAAAAAGCAAAATATTATCGGCTCAAAAGTCATTGCGACTGTCGGTAAAGGTGCACTCGCAGTACTGTGTGGATTTGGTGGTGCTTGGCTATATTCAGCACAAAGTGGAAGTACTGGTAAAACAGTAGTTTATCAAACAACAGAATCTGGTAGCAGTAAAACAACTTCCGTTTCTAACGAAAAAGATGGCTCCGGTTTAACAGTTGCAGAAGCTGCCGCAAAAGCAGCTCCTTCTACAGTAGAAATTCAAACAGAAATCACACAACAATCGTATGGCATGTTCGGTGGCACATACACAACAAACGCTGCTGGTTCTGGTGTCATCATCAGTAAAGATGGTTATATCGTTACAAACAACCACGTAATTGACGGTGCCCAAAAGATTACAGTTAAGACTAGTGATGGAACAGAGTATGACGCAAAACTTGTTGGTACAGATGCAAAGAGTGATATTGCAGTATTAAAGGTTGACGCAAATGACTTAACACCTGCTACACTTGGCGATTCATCTAAGATTTCTGTAGGTGATACAGCCATCGCAATTGGTAACCCATTAGGTACACTTGGTGGAACAGTTACAGATGGTATCATCTCCGCAACATCTCGTGAACTTGTTGTTAACAACGAATCTATGAAGCTTATCCAAACAAATGCCACAATCAACTCTGGTAACTCAGGTGGTGGATTATTTGATGGTAACGGTAATTTAATTGGTATCGTACAGTCTAAAGACTCTGGTACATCTTCATCTGGCGCAACAATCGAAGGTATCGGCTTTGCAATCCCAGTAAATGACGCAATGGAGGTTGCAGAACAGTTAATTAAGAATGGTAAAGTTACAGACCGTGCAACATTGGGTGTTTACTTACAGACTCTTACAACTCAACAAGGTAACTACACTCCTGGTGTATATGTCACAAATGTTATCGATGGTAGTGGTGCACAAGCTGCTGGCTTAAAGGCTTATGATAAGATTGTAGGTGCAGATGGCAAGGAAGTTTCTAGCTATCCGGATTTATCCGCAATTCTAAAGACAAAGAAACCTGGTGATACAATTGATTTAACAATTGATAGAGATGGTAACCAGATTCAAGTTACAGTTACTCTTACAGGCACACTAAAAACAACACAAGCCCAAAATAATAACCAACAAACTCTTCCTAAACAAGGCGAGCAAAACAACAATAAATAACAAATATAAATACAGAGTATCAACCTATACCCTGTATTTTTTATTAAGCATAATAAACACCTATCATTAACTATGTATAAGTAACCACTGAAAATACAACATCGCAAAAATCAGTCACTCGAAATATCAGTCACATAATTCCTATCATCCAATATTACATCTATATTCATAACCATTCTATAT
>CALISH010000007.1 GCA_938041275.1 uncultured Solobacterium sp. | reverse complement strand
TACACCACAAACTTCTTTAAAGGTTATAACTTACCCCGACTAATTTTATATAGTCATATTCTCTACATTTAGGGGATATGTCTTTTTTCTATTATGAGACTGGAGAGTGCTATACTAAATATAGTGAGGTATAACAATGATTCATTTTTTATTAAGAGTTAGACAAGCGATCTTTAGTCCGATACAAAAGACACAGTTATATATGCAGCCAAGGATGATAAAAGGTGAACATGCATTACTTGATCTTGTAGATGTTTTAAAAGAGAAACATCTAACACACTACATGATTGTAACTACACCAGGATTTATCAAAAGAGGAACTCTACAATCATTTTTTGAGGCATTAACGCAGAATGATATTCAGTATAGTATCTTTCATGATGTAAAACCTGATCCTGAGATTTCTGATGTAGAAAAACTCAAAGAGATGTTTATCAAGGATGGATGCCAAGCGCTTATCGCAATTGGTGGAGGTTCGGCTATTGATTGTTCAAAGGCAGCACTTGCATGTGTACCAATGAAAAATCTAGATGTTAAAACAGTATTACATACAGGAAGGGTAAGTAAGCAGTTGCCTTTATTGATTGCTGTACCAACTACTGCTGGTACTGGTTCTGAAGTAACTGCAGGTGCTGTGATTACAGATCCAATCAAAAAACGTAAATATGCATTAAGTCATTTATTTTTAATTCCTAAGTATGCAGTGTTAGATTCTTCACTATTAACATCATTACCTGCTAAAATGACAGCCTATTCAGGGATGGACGCTCTGACACACGCTATCGAAGCGTATATAAATTGTTTTAATAATCGTAAGACCAATGAATCTGCATTATGTGCTATCAAGTCTATTTTCCAATACTTAGTACCTAGCTTTGAAGATGGTTTAAATAAGCATTATCGACTAGAACTATTGGAAGCTTCTTATAATGCCGGTGTAGCGATTTCTAATAACTATGTTGGTTATGTTCATGCGATAGCACATGGAATAGGTGGGATGTATCACTTACAACATGGAATGATTAACGCTATCATCTTACCGATTGTATTAGAAGAGTATGGTGGTGCAGTGGTTGGTAAGCTTGCAAAGATTGCGGATGTAGTAGGTATCACTGGTGCTACTGACCAGGATAAGTCAAAGCAGTTTATTCAGAAACTAAAAGATCTAAATCAAATATTTTCTATTCCAACTTCAATTCCAGAAATTCAAGAGGAGGATATTCATTATCTTGCGACTGGTGCAGAGAAGGAGGGGAATCCTACTTATCCAACACCAGTCACTTGGAATGTTGCACAGTTTGAAAAAGTCATTCGTAAGATTAAACAGGGATATACAATCTAAGCAAAAAAAGGCTATGACACTATATAATGTCATAGCTATTTTAAATGATTAAGCACGTCCAGAATACTTACCATCAGCTGTAGAGATTTCGATTACTTCTCCTTCGTTGATGAATAATGGAACACGAACATTTAAACCAGTTTCTACAGTAGCGTTCTTAGTAGCGGATGTTGCTGTGTTACCCTTAACTGCAACTTCACACTCTGTAACCTGTAAGTTAACCTTATCTGGTAATTGAACACCTAAGATTTCTCCGTTGTAAACCTGAATGTTTACCATTGAAGATTCCTTTAGGAAGTTCTTTTCCCAGTCTAAGCGGCTTGCTGGAATTTCAATCTGTTCATATGTTTCTGTATCCATGAAGATTAAGTTTGCACCATCGTTATAGAGGTACTGCATCTCTCTCTTATCGATGAAAGCTTCTTCTACACGGTCAGAACCAATTAAGCTAAGTTCCTTAACAACTCCTGTTCTTGGGTTCTTAACTTTAACAGCGACCTTCATCTTAGCCATAGCTGTCTTATTACGGTCAACTGTAATTGCTTGGTATAAATCACCTTCCCAAACGAAACACTGACCTGGTTTAATTTCTGTTGATTGAATCATGGTATTAACTCCTTTCAATTTCCGCATATAATTTTCTCTTAATATTGGCTTTTTTACAACCTTTTCAATCGAAAAAATGTAAATAAATTATCTGTACCAATTACTTTTTAAGAAAAAAGGTATATTTGCAATGAAATGCATAACAAAATATATCATTAGAAAAAGATATGAATATTATATTTTGCATATAACGTATTAAAACATAGAACGTAAAACTTTGTGAGATTGATATTGTTACAATCAATCTTAATAATCGTTCTTTATCTCTTCATTTTTATTTTCTATATATGTTGATTTAATTCCCTGTGCAGGTATTTCTGGTTTTATCTCTACATATTTTTTGAAGTAATACAAAGCATGTGCATAATATGCACAGAACAATCTGTATTGCGTCAGAATTGATACAAGAAGTATAGCTATAAATATTGCGGTAAATAAAGGCATCGTCGATTTAGAAAGTGTAATTAGAGCGCTAGGATTATCCAATGTAACTAGTGGTACAAGTAAAGTTCCACCAAAGACAGTTCTTAGAATGTAAAATAAGCCGAGAATGGTAAGGAGTAGAGCAGCTAAACATATCCACATATAGTGAATGTCTATCTTTATCATATCTATTAATGAATCAATGGCTTCTTTGATACTATTTCTAATTCCGTCTTGATATGCATGTGTTGGATAAGTATAAATAGAAAAAGCAATAAATATTGTTAAATAGTAAAGTGCTAACTTTAGAATTACCAATAAAATTGTATTAGAGATATTATGTGTAAATAAATTATCCAGAAACGCAATAAAAGCGGAGATACATAAGATAATTAACCATTTTTCTCTTAAAGGTTCAAATAAATCAATTAGTTTTGTATAAGAACCCTGTATAATTCGGAAAAGCTGCATGAGGATTATAACTGTAAAAAACTGCAGTATTATTGAACAACTAAATGATAGAAGGAAGCTAGTATGTGCTGCTTCAGTAAAGCTAAAAGGATTTATAGTACCAGCTAAAATCATCTGAATGGTCGGTAATTCAGGTAGGGTAGTCAATAACAATTGTAAAAACAAATACAAAAGAAAGTACTTCATAAAACTCTTTTTACGAATCCGATAAACATCATTATAAAATTTACTGTCTACAAACATATTTTTTATCCTCGCTTTCTATTAACTATGAAATATGTTTGAATCTTGGTGTAATCTTCATACCTATTGTATCACTAGGATATTACTTATGATAAATCTAATTTTATAAAATTTAAGTTTAATTGAATGTTCAAAAGAATGAATATTCATTCTATAATGTTTATAGGAGACCAACTATGAACTATAATAATCAACTAATGAGTAAAAATGGACTTGCGGTATTGAGTCTAGCAAAAGCGTTTCTAAGATATAGGGTGGGAGATCGAACACCAACTGTTACTGAGTTAAGTGAGAGATTAAATATCTCTAGAGGTACTGCACAATCTGCACTTAAAACATTACAAAATAATAATGCGATTCACATTGTGAGTAAGGGACATTTAGGTTCGTATGTTATTGAAAAGAATGACAAGATTCTACTTGAACTTGCTGGAATTAATTTGTTGGTAGGTGCAATGCCTTTACCATACTCTAGAAAGTATGAGGGGTTAGCGACTGGCATTATTACCACAATGGAAAATAAACATGGAATTCCAATGACACTTTCTTATATGAGAGGTGCGAAGAATCGAATTGCGATGGTATTAGAGAATCGCTATAATTTTGCGGTTGTTTCAAAATATGCTGCAAAAGAATTCCTAGATACACATAAAGGGCAGATTGATATTGTGTGTGAATTTGGTGAGGGTACATATTGTTCATCACATGTAATTGTATTCCATGACTCTCATACCAAAGAAATCCAGGATGGTATGCGCGTAGGAATAGATAGAGATTCGATTGATCAAAGTGATATAACAAAGCGTGCATGTGGAATGAAGAAAGTTGAATTCATCCCCGTTGAATCAAATAATTTATTACGCTTAGTTCAAAATGGAGAAATTGATGCGGCAGTATGGAATGAAGATGAAATCATAGATAAGATGTCTAAAGTAAACTATGTGAAGGTTTCAATCGACGATAATGATGATACAAATGCTGTGATTGTAACTAATGGTCAAACACCGGAGATGACGGAATTATTACGACAGATGCTTGATGTAAAAGAAACGTTAACTGTTCAAGATTTAGTCTTAGATGGAATCGTGACACCAAGCTATTAAGGAATTATACATGAAAATATTGGATGAAAATTTTAGGTTAGTATGTAATTTTAGAGACCTTGGAGGATATTCTACAGTAGATAATAAAAGAGTGAAAACAGGGCTGCTATATCGCAGTTGTTTTCTTGGTTGGTTGAATAGAGATGAATTAAAGCATCTTCAAAATCTAGGTGTAAAAACTGTCCTAGATTTGCGTACTTCTTATGAAGCGTATGAAGATCCTGATCCAATCATCGATGGAATAGTTAATTATCGTGTTAGTGGCATGCGTGATAGAAATGGTGAAGGAGTGGATTTTTCTCCATATGGCATTCATAAAATGGTGATTGCAGATGATAGTGATGAAGAAACACTACATACGCATATGGCAGAAATATATAGAAATATGATGTTTCAGAATGAAGGATTTATGTTTATTCTTGAAATGATCAAACAGGGTATCGAATTTCCATTGTTGTTTCATTGTGCAACAGGGAAAGATAGAACAGGTGCAATCGCAGTTTTGTTATATTTACTGTTAGGTGTATCAAAAGAAGATATTATGGAAGACTATCTTCTATCAAATAAGGCATATCACACACGCATTGAATTGGCATTAGAACAAAATAGAGAAAGAATCCAACAAAATCCATCTCTTAAACGAATTGTTATGATGGAGGCAGGTGTTGATGAGCAAATGGGTAGAGAGATGCTAGATGGTATTTTAGAGAGATATCCAAACTATGAAGAATTCTTCTTGGAAGAATATGGTATAGATGCTGATTTACATCGCCATATTAAAAATATATTTTTAGAATAATATTAAATAATTATTGACGGTAATATCGATTATGCTATTATTAATTTACAAAATACAAAATATTGAATATTAAAGTGAGAAAGATATGATTGATAAGAGTAGCATTATTGAACGTTTAGATATTTTGCATGAAGCTAATATCATTTCACCAACGGTGAGAGAAAAGTCAGCATTAGTAGTAAATCGATTTTTAGATATTTCTGATGATTTTGACCAAGAAAAAATGGATGTGTTTTGTGTTCATTTAGCCATTGCATTATCTCGTGTTGAAAAAGGTGAATGTGAGTCCGGAACTGACGAGAATATTGTTGCTGAAATTAAACAAAACGGTAACTATAACGAGGCTTCTAAAATACTAAATGAAATTGAAGATTTATTTCAGGTGGAAATTCCTGAAGGTGAGAAAATCTTATTATTAATCCATATTTGCAATTTGCTAGAAAGATAGGTGATGGGAGTGAAAATTGCTATTGGGGGAATGCAAAAGAATGAGATGGAATTAGCTGTAAAAAAAGCTGATCCACAAATTGAAACAATTATTACAAATGATTTAAACGCATCAAAGCTACTTAAATCAGGTGAAGCTGATTATTATTTAGGTGCCTGTGAAAGTGGTGGTGGATCTGCGATTTCTATTTTGATTGGTCTAGTTGGATATAGCAAATGTGCAACGGTTTGCAAAAACGGTCAACGACCAAATAAAGATGAAATTATCAAAGCTGTTAATGATGGAAAGATTTGCTTTGGTATGACTGTATCGAGTATTACTGATACAGTTCCTATTCTAATTAATGCTTTAAAAAATAAATAAGGGAGATAATTATTATGGAAATTAATCTAATTAATGCTTTATCAGTAATTGCATTATGTGCACTTACATCATTTATGTCACATATGGGTATGGCGGTGTTCCACGATGGAATTAGACCTGTTATCCCAGAGTATCTTGAGAAACGCATGAAGCGTTCAGAGATTGCTTCCGTTGCGTTTGGCTTAAGCGTTGGATTTATTGCTTCTGTTGGTATTGGTAATGCTTTAGCGACAAATTTGATGAATCCATGGCTATTATTCTTAGCGACTGATATTATCGGTATTGCTTCACCTAAGAAATGGTTAGCTCCGATTTTAGGCGGCTTATATGGTTTACTATGCTTTACAGGTATTAGTGCTATTAATGCTGTACTTACAGGATTACCAATTGATTTAATTGGTGGTATGGGTCAAGTTGGAACTTATGTAGTTACTGGATTTGCAATCTTCCCAATCATTGCAATTTTCATGCAATTTGGCACAAAGAAGGGATTAATTTCCGCTTTAGTTGTATTAGTAATTAGAATTCTTGGACCTAAGTTCTCTACGATTAGTGCAGATGCATGGACAATGATGACTGGTGTTATTATTCTAATTGGATTATGCATTATTAAAGACTTAAGTAATAAAAATAAAGATGCTGAAGATGACTCTAATAATATCTTTAGTGAAAGAGTAGGTAGAATTAAAAAGAATTTACCATTCTTAATGGCTGCTGGTGCGTTGATTGCATTAATCTGTAATTTACATATCTTTGCAGGATCAACAGTTTCTATGTTTGATTTATCTACAGCTTACGCATCTGGCAATGTTGACTTAGTTCGTACAGCTGCAACGAATGAATTAATGCGTGGTTTAAGTTTTATTCCATTAATCGCAACTACAGCTATCACAACAGGTGTATATGGCGTTGCAGGATTTACATTTGTATACGTTGCAGGTTACTTAAGCCCTAACCCAATTATTGCTGTGGTACTTGGTGCAGGTATTATCTTTGCAGAAGTAATGTTACTTGGATTTGTAGGTAAATTCTTAGGAGGATTCCCATCAATTCGTGATGCTTCCGATAATATTCGTTCATCAATGAACCAAGTTGTTGAATTTGCATTATTAATCGGTTCTATTGGTGCATGTGCATCTATGGGTACTGCTACAACAATTGGCGCAGCTGGTGGGTTCTTCATCGGTGGAACAATTTACTTAATTAATGAAGCTACAGGTAGAAAAGTTATGCGTATGGCTATTGGACCTATCGCTGCTATCGCTTGTGGAATTATCTTAAACTTACTATATCTTGTTCAGCTTATTGGACTAGCTGGTTAGAAAAGCGAGGATTTTATGATTCGTACTGTAAGAGGTGATATCGATCCTAGTAAATTAGGAGTCACTATGTGTCATGAACACTTATCTGTTGATTTGGGTAGAATCCGTAATGATTCAGATTCAACGTTTGGATATTCACCATTAGTAATTAATGAAATCAACTTTGCAAAACAGTGTGGTGTTCAAGCATTTGTGGAAATGTCTACAAATGATATGGGAAGAAATGTAAATGATTTACTTAAACTTTCAAATGATTGTGATGTTCATATCATTGCACCGACTGGTTTCTATTTAGAACAGTATCATCCACAGTATATTCATGAAATGGACGAGAATTCGATTGCTGAAATATTTATTAAAGATTTGACGGTAGGTATTGACGATTCTAACATTAGAGCTGGCGTTATCGGTGAAGTTGCAACAAGTAAAGTTATGACTGAAGATGAAAAGAAGGTTCTAGCTGCTGCGGCAATCGCCGGGAAAAAAGTTGGCTGCTGTGTTTCGACACATTGTCAAATGGGAACTTTAGGTCATGAACAGTTGGATATCTTTAAAGAAAAAGGGATGCCACTTAATAAGGTTATACTTGGCCACATTGACCTTTCTAATGATATTGCTTATATGAAATCATTAATGGATCGTGGTGCAAATATTGGTTTTGATACGATAGGTAAAACAACATATCTTAAAGATGAAAGTAGAGCCGATAATCTTGCTCAACTTATTAGAGAAGGTTATGTAAACAATATTATTCTTTCAGCAGATATCTCTAGAAAATCATATATGAAGACTTTTGGAGAATATAGCGGATATACAGCTGTTTTAGATAAGTTTATACCACTTCTTAAAGAACGCGGTATTTGTCAAGATGACATTGATCATCTATTGATAAAGAATCCAAGTAGGATTTTTGATATTCAATAAAATAAACGGCTCAGAGATATTCTGAGCCTAATTTTAACTGGAGGTTTTTTATGAAAATATACCCTTTAAAATCTATTAGTTTAGAAGAAGCTAAGCAAAAACAGTTTCAACTGATTGATGAGATTACAAAAGAATTTCAAGGGAAAGAATTTCTCTCTGCTGGAGATTTTGGTGTAGTACCCGGTTTAAATAAACCGGTATATGCTGAAAAGGTTGAACGAGTCATTGCGAATTTCTTTCATGCTGAAAAGGCACTGCTATTAGTTGGATCAGGTACTGGTGCTATTCGTAGTGGGCTTCAAGTTATGACTTCTGCAAATCAAGAAATCTTGGTGCATACTTCTCCAATATATCCAACTACTGAAGTTAGTATTTTATCGATGGGATTAATTCCTGTCAGAGCCAACTTTAACGATTTGGAAGACATCAAGCGGGTTTTAGATAAACATCAGAATATTCGTACCGCGCTTGTTCAATATACACGTCAAGCAATTGATGACTCTTATGATATGGAAGAAGTACTTCGAACAATCAAATCTGTAAGAGATATTCAAATCATTACGGATGATAATTATGCAGTGATGAAGGTACATAAAATTGGTGTCGAATTAGGTGCTGACTTATCTGCTTTCTCTTGTTTTAAACTATTAGGACCAGAGGGAGTTGGAGTTGTCGTTGGTAAAGCATCTATAGTAGATGTAATTGAAAAGATGAATTACTCTGGTGGCTCAAAAGTTCAGGGCTGGCAAGCAATGGAAGTGTTAAGAGGTTTTACCTACGCTCCAGTAGCACTAGCGATTCAAGCAGAAGTCAACGAGGAACTTGTCAGACGTTTGAATAATCATGAAGTCGAAGGTGTAAAAGATGCATTCCTAGCAAATGCACAATCCAAAGTATTATTAGTTGAATTTGAAGGTGATATCGCAAAAGCAGTATTAGAAGAAGCAGAGAAGCTAGGTGGATTACCAAATCCGGTTGGTGCTGAATCCAAATATGAAGCAGTTCCTATGTTCTATCGAGTGTCTGGAACATTTAGAAAAGCAGATCCAACATTGGAAGAAAGAATGATTCGTATCAATCCTAATCGAAGTGGTGCAGATACGATTATACGTATTCTAAAAGAGAGTATTAGAAAGGCGAAAGATGTTTCTAGATAAGTTATGTAAGACAAATCCAAATCTTATTCAAACAGCTGTGCATATGCATCAACAGAAACAAATTATGCCTGATACATATGTCATAGATGTTGATCAATTTTTAGAGAATGCAAAAGCAATTTTGAAAAAGGCAAATGAACAAAATATAGAGCTCTATTACATGCTAAAACAAATTGGACGTAATCCATATTTAGCAAAAGAATTAGAGAAACTTGGCTATAAAGGGGCAGTTGTAGTTGATTTTAAAGAAGCAGAAGTGGTGATGAAGAATCATCTACATATATCACATGCTGGACATTTAGTACAGATTCCATCGATGATGGTGAATCAACTGGTAGCGTATGGTTGTGACTATTTCACTGTGTATTCATATGAAAAATTAGTTGAGGTGAATGAGGCTGCTAAAAAGATAGGTCTTGTTCAGAAGGTGTGGGTACGCGTCATTGGTGAAAATGACAGGATTTATAGTGGACAAACAGCAGGTTTTTATTTAAACCAATTAGTAGAACTCGTACAAAAGTCAAAGAACTTAAAGTATATTGAAATTGCGGGTGTCGATAATTTTCCATGTTTCTTATACGATGAAGTAACAAAAGAGATTCAAGCACAAGAAAATTTGTATACAGTCTTGAAAGCAAAGAAGATATTAGAAGACTTGGGTTGTCATATCAAGAATGTAAATGCGCCATCAGCTACATGCGTGCATACGTTAGAATTGATGAGGCAATATCCAGAAATCACATCAGCTGAACCAGGACATGGTCTTTCAGGTACGACACCATATCATGTTGATCATGATGCAGTAGAGATTCCGAGTGTTTTATATCTTTCGGAAGTAAGTCATGTATTAGATAATCATGCATACATCTATGGTGGTGGATACTATAGACGTGGCCATATTCAAAATGCACTAGTTGGATCCTCTTACGAAGGGTTAGTAAAAGATAGTGTTATTCTTCCAGATATGGATTCGATTGATTATCATTTTGGATTGGAGAATCCTCATCATATTGGTGATAGTGCAGTACTATGTTTCCGTTATCAAATATTTGTAACACGTAGTGATGTATGTCTGATAAAAGGGATTCATTCAGGTAAGCCTGAGATTGTTGGCATATACGATAGTTTAGGAGGCAAGAAATGAAGAAAAGATTCATTATAATTGTCTTGGATGGTTTTGGAATTGGAGCGATGCATGATGCTGCACAAGCTAGAGCAGGTGATGAAAATGCAAATACTTTAGCTTCTATACTTGATGAATTTCCAGACTTAAAATTACCTACACTAGAAAAATTAGGTTTAATGAATGCATTTGGTAGAGAAAGTAATTGCATGAAGTTTCAACCTAAAGCTAACTTTGGTAGAAGTGAGCTAATGCATCAAGGTGCAGATACATTCATGGGTCATCAAGAAATCATGGGAACCAAACCAAAGAAACCGCAGTTTGTACCTTTCCAAGAGAAAGTGGATGAAGTTGCAAAGCATCTAAAAGATGCTGGGCATAAGGTTGAGATTATCAATCGAGATGGTCTTCGTTATGTAGTCGTCGATGATTATGCTACGGTTGCAGATAACTTAGAAGCAGATTTAGGTATGTGCTATAACGTAACAGCACCACTCGATTTCATGCCATTTGAGAAAGAATACGCAATTGCAAAGTTAGTTCGTGAAGTTTCAACCGTTGGTCGTGTCATTGTGTTTGGTGGAACTGGAAATACAATGCAGGATTTATATAACGCTGAAGAGATTCGTGAAGGAAAGTATATTGGTATCGCTTCGGCTAAATCAAAATCATATGATCAAGGGTATCAATGTCTTCACTTGGGTTATGGTGTAGATAAAGAAGTACAAGCACCAACAATTCTAACGAAGAGTGGTATTCCATGTACGCTGATAGGTAAGGTTGCGGATATTGTTGCAAATGACTTAGGAAAGTCCATCTCATGTGTTCCTACACCAGAAGTTATGGAAATCACTTTGAATGCTATTCTTGAAATGGAACAAGGATTTATCTGTACAAATGTACAAGAGACAGATTTGGCAGGACATGCGCAAAACGCAGCTCGATATGTTGAAGTATTGAAACAAGCAGATGAAGGACTAGCAAAGATTCTTCCCCATCTAACTGAAAATGATATTTTGATTATCCAAGCAGACCATGGCAATGATCCGAATATTGGACATTCTAAACATACAAGAGAATGCGTTCCACTTCTAATCTATCGCAAAGGATTAGAAGGAGTACAAGTAGGTACGCGTAAAACAATGTCTGACATGGGTGCTAGCTGTTGTGATTACTTTAATGTAGAAGCACCACAAAACGGTGAGTCCTTCATTGAACTCATTGGTGGAAAGAACTAGGATTTTATCCGATTAAATTAAATACCTTACTATTTAATAGTCTTTATATTAGAATAGTAGGGTATTTTGTTATTCATGAGGTAGAACTATGTCATTATTTACGCAGATGATACAACTACAGATGCAAATCTTATTGATGCTAGGCATCGGCTTTTTCTTGCGTAAAAAGGAAATTGTAACAGCGGAAATTCGAAAAGGATTATCTGCGCTATTAATCAATGTAGTTTTGCCATGTACAGTGATTCTGTCTTTTATGAATGATTCAATTGTAAATTCAGACTTATTAATGACTTGTTTATTGGCTGTTGTAATATCTGCAATTATTCAGACAGTATCTATCATTGCTAGTAAGTTCCTTTTTAACAGATATGAAAAGATGGATGCCAATGTATTAACCTATGGCATGATTGTTTCTAATTCAGCATTTATTGGTATTCCGATTATTCAAAGTATCTATGGTAGTGAAGCAGTCATGTTTGCCTCTGTATTCCAAATTCCAATTATTGTAACGATGTGGACAATAGGTTTAGCATTATTTAAACCAATTGATCACAAACATGCATTGAAGTCTGTGATTAGAAATCCATCTGTAGTTGCAGTATTGATTGGATTTATAATTATGCTTACTGGTATCAAGTTTCCAATATTTATTACGAAAACAATTAGCAGTATTGCATCGTGTACTACAGCAATCTCTATGTTTGTAGTTGGATCAATCTTAGCTGATATTGAGTGGAATAACCTATTAGATAAGAAAGTCTTATTCTTCTGTTCTATACGTTTAATTGCGTATCCTTTTATTGTGTTTATTGTATTAACATTCGCGAATGCTCCTACATTGATTAAGGCTATTGCGGTTATTATGACCGGAATGCCAGCAGGATCTACAGCAGCAATTCTTGCGGAGCAGTATGGATGTGATGCCAAGTTTGCGGCAAAGCTAATTCTAGTATCAACAGCATTATCAGTGATCACAATTCCAATTTTATGTTTGGGTTTATAGTTAAATAATTAAAAGTATTTTCATTTAATGATGCTTTTAACATAGGTTAAAACTATTTGAGAATATATTGGAATTATTAACTTAAAGTTTTAATATATATGATTA
The DNA here is from genome assembly GCA_938041275.1 of uncultured Solobacterium sp. Taxonomy (GTDB): domain Bacteria; phylum Bacillota_I; class Bacilli_A; order Erysipelotrichales; family Erysipelotrichaceae; genus Bulleidia. The sequence goes on along the minus strand of CALISH010000007.1, from coordinate 122 downwards.
AAAATTTTTGCTACCTAAAAAAACACATATTAGGTTATTGTGTTATGGAGTTATATTTTGATAAATTAAGCACAACATATAAATAGTATCAAGTATCTTTAGTTTTTATTCATATAATATTT
>CALISH010000006.1 GCA_938041275.1 uncultured Solobacterium sp. | reverse complement strand
TAATCAAATACTTGCCAGCTTCTATTGCCAATGAATCTTCTTTAGTCCTAGATAAACTTAGATCTAATACTAGTGACATTCTATTCCCTAATATCAAGAACTTATCAGATTTTGGATTGGTTAAAGATTGTTTGGATATTAAACCTAATCATTATTTCTTATATGACTTACCAGAGTCCAAGACGATTATAGATAACGATACATTATATACGGTAAGATTCAATGGACCTAAAATAGAGGGTGTAAAATACTATTTAGCTAATGATATTGCTGATAATGTACAAGATTGGACTGAAATTACTAGTTCTACAAAATTAAATGGGTTAGTTGATAAGACTGTAATTGCCGTTTACAATAATAGCGGTAATAATTATACGACTTTTAATGCTACAATCAAAGTCAATGACTCTACATATACGATTACAAAAAATACCGAATCTATTACCCCTGATGGTGTAATTATGTATCGTATTATACCACAAAGTGGTGTAGTTATTAATACTAACGTAAACGTAGCAACTACTGGTGGCGGTAAAGACTGGAAGCTATTCGTTCCTGGTGATACGCTAAAGAAATTTAGTAAACCATATTTGCTAGTTACGATAGCTGATACATTTAATACTGACCCTGTTAATATTAGTATAACTGGTGATAGTAATATAACAATACCAGCATTAAGTACAGTTAAACTTATGCTTGAGATAGGAGATTGTTCTGTTCATGGTAATATTGTAGTAGGTGATAATGGTGAAACTGAGACCATTAATACTGATAGTGGTAATATTACATGGGAGTCAAAAGAATACTCTATAACAAAACCATTTGAAAGTATTACATTACAAAGTATATCATTTAGATACCCTCTCAAAGAAAATGAGATTATGGTTGATAGAGATGCTTCATTTAGTAATGAATATAATCTATTTGATACATATAACGTTATTGGAGTTGGCAGTAATATAAACGAATTGTCCGAGGACACAGAATATAAATTGTATTTTGCCGACCAAATATTGTATAGTAAACCTGACCACGGCATGTCTATCGTTGCTATTAAATATAAGGGTAGAATTATACCAGTAATCAACTCTAATAGAGAGTATCTAAAGACTATTAACGTTAAAGATTATATAGCTAGTATAGGTAATTATGTAAGTAAGTTGTCTGTGACTTATAGAGTATATCATAATGACCCTAATATAACTATAGATGCTTTTGAAGTGGATACAACTATTAGTAACTATAGTCGTACACGTATATCTAGAGATAATGTATTCTTAGTTGGTTGTAACCGTAATGAATATAGACCTAGATATAGACCTCCATTGGGTAATGTAATTATAGCTGGTAAACAATTACCACAGGCCAATCCTACAAGAGATAATAATGACTTCTTCTTTAAAGCTAGTCCTGATAATGTAACAATTATAGACACTAATAATAAGATAGTAAACGTGAGCCCAAGATACTTCTCTAGTTTCACTACACCATTATTAGATGCATCTCATTGTGAAATAATCGTTGGCAAAACAGATCATAATCGCATAGCATTAAATTTGACTCAGGATTCTCCAGTCATTAACTGTATGATAACAGAGTCTTCTAATAACTGTAATGCTACACCATACGACTTATATGGTATTGGACAATATAATTTGTTTAATGCTATCAATAATACATATGGACGTGTTTATATGTATCGTCGACAAACGTTGACTGATAATATGATGTGGGGCTATATCTTACTTATAGATGACTATGTAAATGCTGTAAAATATACAAACTTAGTAGACTCACGTGCTGGTGCTAATACGGACGGTCGTGTTGAAGTTGTTAAAATGGTTCTCGCCGAAGGTAATACATTTAACGTTAAAGTTAAAGATGTGCCATATGCTATAAAACTTATACATGCATATAATACTGGGTATCTTACTAATAATAAAGGTAGACAGCTATCTAAACCTGAAGTTTTGGCACGTATAGATTCTATTAAATACACTGGTTCATTTATTAGCTACCCGACCCCACAAGTAGGTAAAATAAGTGAATATCTCAATAACGCTACTAGTGTACACTATTATGAATATGGTGCAATAGGCTATATTAGTGTAGGACAATTAGCATCTATACCTACAAGTGTAAACTCTGATGTGACTATTAGACTTAATGCTCCAGCATTTAAGTATATAATAAGACGAGCTGGTATATATGGGAACAAACCATATATGCTACACTTCAAAGAAACTATAGCTAAGTTACGTAATATTAATATAGGTAATAGAAGTATGGCTGTTTATATTGCTGACAGCGAGTATGTACGTAATGTATTGAATATAAGCCCACAAGAGTTAGTAAATGTAACTAAGTCCGTTTGGACTAACTATATGGTTACAGGATCTAAGGATATTGGACTATTTTTATTAGATGATACTGATCTAGATGATAATACTATTATTATGCCATATACTAGTGGGCAGACAAAAAGTGCGTATGATGAATGTATGCGTATACGAGAAGAAGTAAATAGTGGCAAATATAAACCAAATGTGTACTTTGTTGAAGCTCCAGCTTCATTTGGATTAGAGGCGTGGAGAGCTACACCAGCTAATATTATAAATGATTTATTTAAGAATGACGATAATATTACATTTGTTTGTGGTGATGAAAGAACAGGCATGTCAGGTATTGCATCAGCAGATGAGGTATACGATAGTTCAGATATGCAACTAAAAAAGAATATAACAGATCCTATCACTACGGATTGTATATTTAAAGTCACTGGTGACCCTGTTGGCTTCTATCGTATTCCTAAAACTAATGGCACTAGACCTGGTGGTCACTATAGATATCGTATATGCTATATAGAATATACTGATAATAATAATGAAAAATTCTGGATTCCATTAATAGACAAGAATACACATGACTATATATCCGGGTGGCTATTGTCAATGATGTTTCAAACGTTATATATAGAAATACGTAAATTTATCCCTGATAATCCAGCTATTAAATATCCTATCTATGGTGCATTATTATTAAATACTGTCACAGATATTCAAAAACTTATGTACAATATCAGATTCTCTTCTGATGGTAGTTATACCAAAGGTTTCATCGACCCTAATACAGCTGAATCTACAAACTATATAATCGGTAGCAATACAGTACCTGGTACAAATAATAGTATTACAAGTAATGCAGTATTACCAGACATATTATTTAAACAATCTCAATCTGGGGATACTGATGCTAGCTATATAGCAGAATCTAAAAATGGCCCTGGTAAATTTATGTATCATAATGGTGATTATTCATATAATGCTAATATCTCAAACTGTTTATTGGCTGAAGAGTCGCTTGCTTTAAATAGTTCTAGTAATTGTGTATTATTAGGTGATAATGATAGTAAATATACCCGTATACGTGTAGCTAGAAACTATGGTGTAAACCAAATTAATACATTTGAACCAGTAATGGACAACTTATCAATGCGTTATACTGATGATAAGAACTATAAGAATATCCAAGAAATAGGTGTTGGTACATTCTTACATACATACTTCCATTATGATAACCCATTATTATTTAATGGTAATGGTGATGACTGTATGGCAGGTATTGGTAGAAATACATATATAGCAGTCCCTGAAATGTTTAAACCTAACTTAGATTATACTAATGAGCCAGGCTCTGATGATTGGAAATCTAAGTTTAGTACTAAACTTTATAAGAATGGCGTAGTCTATGACTTCTTTATGCATAGTTCTGATATTATGTATGCTAAATTCTACAGAAATGGCATCCGTAATGGATTAACTAAATTCTTAAATCCTAATGATGTTACACATTCTCTCCGTGAGGGTCAATATACATATCCAGACTGCAACCAAGTTTCGCTTGTACCGCACTTTAATGGTATTCTTCACTTCTATAACCAATTCTTAGATGATAGTGTTACTGTTCCAACTAGTATCAGTATTGGACCATCTCCTATGAATCTATTTGTAAATAGAACGTCTGATAATAACCATAAACAATATGTAATCTATCTAGATAATATTGATGACTTGAATAATAATGTCAACTATATTACTAGCTTCATTACAAGATACTATAGTAAACTAGCTGAAAATGAATCTGTAGCGTTCATAGTCAATAATTATGCTGAAGCTAATAATGATTCCAAAGTACAGTATAACCGTAATGGTACTAATGTGTCTATTAAACGTGCTTCTCTACGTCCTGTTAATACATACTTAGCTCGTATTAATAAAGTTTTAGCACAAGAGTCACAAAAGAAACCTGGTTATAACTTAAAGATTGCTGTATACTTTACTAATAGTAGATATCAAGTTATGGGCCCTTGGTCTAATGAATACTTATCATCTTCAGCTAATATAATTCAAGCTCAAAACCCTACAAGGTTAGAAGTGGAACGTATAGCTAAGATAGTAAAAGACTCTACTGGTAATACTAGAACGCGTAATATCTTTAAAGGGTTTAATGTTACATTAGACTTCTTACGTAAAGCTGAATTTATGCAAGCTAAGAATCCTAAGGCATACGTTGGTTTCGTTGATCCTGTTATTTTTGAAACTGTGTAAAAAATAAAACAGGTGTAACAATGAAGTAATACGGTGGCATACACCTACACCACCGTATTCTCTTATTACCTATAAGTGATTTTCAGTTATAGGTAATTTGAATCCTTGGGATACAAGGAA
>CALISH010000005.1 GCA_938041275.1 uncultured Solobacterium sp. | reverse complement strand
CTATTTTGTATTCATTTTTATTGCTGCATATAAAAATGAATACAAAATAGATCCAATTATCTTTGCTGCTTTGGGATATGATACAGGGACTATTTTAGAAACAGCATTGAAAAATGTTTCTGACTTGTCTTCAAAAGATGCAATTAAAGAATTAGGTTTGTGTCTTGGTGAAAGAGGATTTTTGGGAGTTAAATTCCATCCATGGAAGCATGGATATTTTGCGGATAACACACCACAAATAGATGAAATTCTGACTCATATTGAAAAATATGGAGTTCATATTCAAGTATATCCAGGTACAAGTCCATTATGTACACCGTACGTATGGATTCGCTATGCGAAAAAACATCCAAATTTGCGATTTGTTTTTACACATACTGGATGCAGAGAGTTTGGATATAGTGTCATCAAAGCTGTTCAAGATGTGAAGAATATTTGGCTTGAAACATCAGTTATTTATGAAAGTGATGTTTTGAAGCAAATGAAAGATTGTGTTGGTGCAGACAGAATTGTTTTCGGTACAGACTGGCCGTATAAACCGGTGCAGTGTGAAATTGAGAAAATATATCATATGGGATTTGATGAGGAAGAATTAGAAAAAGTATTCTACAAGAATGCTGAATCTTTATGGATACCAAGAAAGGGAGGGGATGAATAATGAAGATTAATGTATGTAGAATTGATGATCGTTTAATCCATGGACAAATTATAACAAAATGGATTAAAGAGGCAGATGCAAAGTTGATCATAGTATCTGACGACAAAGCAGCAAATGATAAAGCTTTACAAATGATACTCAAGATTGCAGTACCAAGTGGAGTGAAATTAGAGATTCTTAGCAAAGAGAATACTGTCAAACGAATTAAGGAAGACAAGACAAACACAAATATTCTATTGCTGATAAGAAATCCTAAAGAAACAAACCTATTAGTTGAGATGGGCCTAAAACTAGACAAAATAATTGTAGGTAATATCAGTAATTCCAAATCAGTAATAGGTAGAACAAAGTTATTAGATTATATCTGGGTAGAGCCGGATGATGTGGAAGCACTTAAGTCATTACATAATAAGGGAATCTTGCTCGAGGTAAAAGCAATACCAGAAGAAAGAGCAAAAGACCCAATAGAGTTAATTGAAAAATACGTTAAATAAACCAGGAGGATAGAAAGATGTTTATTCAAGCGTTACTTGTAGCGTTAATCGTTGCAGTTGCATTCAATGATAGAGTTTTCTTGCATACGTTTATGTATAGACCAATCGTAATTGGACCATTAGTAGGATTGGTGTTTGGTAATTTAAATATTGGTTTACAAGTTGGTGTTGCGGTTGAATTGATGTTCTTAGCAGTTATTTGGGTGGGTACAGCTGTTCCACCAGATGAGACATTATCTGCAGCATTTGCTACATCAATTGCCTGTGCTACAGGATCACCAGAAATTGGTATTGCAACAGCACTTCCAATTTCATTCGTTGGACAAATTTTCCGTCAAACAAAGTTCTCTACAGTTTATGAGTGGACAATGAGAAAAGTTGAAAAAGCTGCATCCAAAGCTGATGGAAAAGGTGTCATTTTATGGACAACAATTATTCCAGCAATTATCGAAAGTTTACTATTTGGTATTCCAACATTTATTGGAGTTTACTATGGAGCAGAAGCAGTACAAGCATTTATTAACTTTATCCCACAATGGTTAATTTCAGGTTTAGCAGCTGGAGCAGGTTTATTAGGGGCAGTCGGTGTTGCATTATTGCTTGGTACAGTTAAAGATAAATCCCTATGGCCATATTTCTTAATTGGCTTTGTGTTTGCATCTTATTTAGGTGTCAATATGATTGGTATCGCAATTATTGCAGTAACATGTGTAGCAATTAACTATTTAGCTGATAAGAATAAAGTAAACAGTGAAGAGGTAGAAGAATTTGAAATTGAGCCAGAAGATAATAGCTATCGTGTTTTAACAAAGAAAGATTTATGGAAGACATTCTGGTATGGAATGGCTATTGAATCTGGCAACAGTGCTACTAAGCAGGAAGCAAACGGATTCTTACAGGCTATAATTCCTACTCTAGATAAAGTTTATGAAGATCCAACTGAAAGAGCAGAAGCATATGAAAGACATTGCGAATTATTCCTAACTGAAGGAAGAGTTGCTGAATTATGTGTAGGTATTTCATGCGCAATGGAAGAAAGAAATGCGATTAAGAAGGATATTGATCCAGAATCAATTAATGTACTTAAAGTTGCATTAATGGGTCCATTAGCTGGTATCGGTGACTCATTAATTCATGGAACGATTCGTCCTATTATTGCAGGTTTAGCATGTTCAATGATTACTGCAAGTGGCTTCAATAATCCAACTGGTGCAATTCTCTTTGTAGTCTTAATGACTGCTATTACTTTTGCAATTAGATATCTAGGAATCTTTAAGGGATATGAAGGTGGACTATCATTAGTATCTAAGATGCAGTCAGGTGGATTGTTAAATAGCTTAACAAGATATGCAGGTATTGCAGCGTTCGTAGTATGTGGTGGATTTATTTCTGCATTAGTTTACGTAACATTAAATGTTCAATACGTAAATGGAGATACAATCATTTCCTTGCAGAAGACATTAGATGACTTAATTCCAAACTTGATTCCATTAATTTATACAATGATTATGTATTGGTTAATCAATAAGAAGAAAATTAATATCGTGCTATTAATGTTTATCACAATTTTGATTGGTGTTGCAGGTGTTGCACTTGGAATTTTAGCTTAGTTGAGGTAGTTGAATATGATAATTGATATTCATGCTCATCTAGATCGAGATCCAATTAGTAAAACTTATTTAATCAGCGAGCAATTTGAAGACATGGAAAAGAATAAAATTACGAAGAGAGTAATCTCTACTTTCTATGGTCGATCAATTTCTGATGCAAATGATGAAATTGCAAAACTGGTTGATTTATATCCTGATAAATTTATTGGTTGTGCAGTAATTAATCCTAAATTAGATGATTCGGTTGATGAAGTAATTAGGATTTCCAAAATGCCACAATTCAAAATGATAGAGTTTGATTCTTTGGAACATGGATATCGACCTGAAAAATTCCAATATAATATTGATCCAATCCTACGGATATGTGAGGAAAATAATTTAATTGTTAAAGTGTTTACTGGTGCTGGCTTCTATACGATGCCAGACCAGTGGGCATTTTATTCCAGAAGATTTAAAAATATAAAATTTATTTTAGAGCATTTGGCAGGTGAAGATTTTAGATATGGAACTGTAGATTTAATGAAAGAGGAATCTAATCTATTGATGGAAACATCATATGAGACAGAGATTCCGGCTTTACATAAAATTTTCGATAGCATTGAAGTTGAGAGGTTATTCTACGGTTCTAATTATCCAGACAACTTTACTGAAATTTCTCTAATGAAGTTTGACAGTCTAAATCTCAGCCAAGAAGATTTAGAGAAAATTATGTATAAAAATGCACAGAAGTTATTAGACATTTCAAAGGAAGGTGAAAATTTATGAATGATTTAGTCAATTTCTTACCTTTGGAAGCAAAGAAGAAATTTAGTGATATTGAAGATGGAACAGTTTTAGGAGCAGGTAACCATATTCGAATGATTGCAGAAATGTTTGTCACAATTAGTGATGAAATAGAGGATAAAGCAGAAGCATCTAATCTAATTAAAAAAGTAAGTGACCATTTTAAAAATACAAGAGGATTATCTAGCTACGCTATTGTTAATGCTCTAAATAAAATTGAGCATTATTGTGCAGAGTCTGATGAAACAATATATTCTGAAAAAATAAAAAATGGCGTAAAGCATTACTTTGATGAAGCTGTGGAAATATCTAAGAAAATAACAGAATATAGTGTGAATTTATTAGAAGATTGCAAAACAATTATTGCTTTTGACTACTCAAGTACTGTAGAAAAAACCTTACGAGAACTAAGACACGAGGTGACAGTTATAATACCCGAATCGAGAGTAATTAACGGTGGTTATAATTTTGTAAAACCGTGTCTGGATAGAGGACATAAAGTACGGTTTATCCCAGATGCAAGCATACTTACTGTTTTGCGAAAAGTTGATGCAGTGATAATTGGCGCAGAAACATTCTATCCTGATGGTACAGCATTTAATACTGCTGGCTCTGATATTTTGGCAGTATTATGCAGGGAATATGATATTCCATATTATGTACTTACACCTATGCTGAAGGTAGATAATAGAGCTTTATATGGAAAATTCAAAAAAGAAATCATCCGTGACGAAAAAGATACTTTAGCTAAAAACTGGCCAACTGAATTAGCCGAAAAAGTTGATTTTAAAGTTATCGAGTTAGTTCCGATTAAGCCAGATAAGATTACAAAGTATGTTACTGAACATGGCATCGTGAGTCCTTGTGATCTTAATTATTATTTATGTAAAGAAGGTGTTTAGTTATGCTAGATAACAAAAAATTTCCTTTATCATTGGTGATGATTCAGCCTCCAGCAATGCCTGGTAGTTATAAAAACAATGGTAAGGATTTAGAAGCAATTGAAAAATATGTTTATGAAGAAGCTGAGATGATATACAAACAAGGCTTTGATGGATTCATACTCCAAAACATGCATGACGGTCCAGTAGCACAAACTGCTAGACCGGAAACAATTGCATTTATGACACGCTTAGGACTAATGCTAAAAAGGGAATTCCCTACAATGGTATTGGGCATACTTGTAAACTGGGATGGTGTAGCTTCCTTGGCTGTTGCGGAAGCTGTAAATGCAGATTTTGTGCGTGTTGAACACTTATACTCTGGTGTTTCTATTGATACTTTGGGATTCCATCAAGGGCAGTGCTCAGATATATTGATGATGAAAAAGAGACTAGGATCATCTATTCCAATTTATGCAGATGTTATGGAAGTGAATGCAAATTATCTTGTAAGTGAATCCAAAGTGGAAGCAGCTAAAAAGATGATGCGATATGCATACCCAGATGGATTATTCATTAGTGGTAAAAATACAGAAGAAAGTCTAGAAATCATTAAGGAAATTCGAAAAACTTTACCAGATGTACCGGTATTTCTCGGTGGAGGAGCTACCGGAGAAAATATTGGTGAATTATTAAAATATTATGATGGAGTTTCCGTAGCTACTTGGGTAAAAAACGGAAATATGGAAAATCCAATTGATCCAGAGCGTGCGCAGACTTTCTTGGAACAATGCAGAATGGCTTCGGAATGGCGTAGGAGAAAAGAGAAATGATTGGTATTATTATTGTTACCCATTCAAATTTTGCTGAGGGTATTAAAAATTCAGTTGAAATGATTGCAGGAAAGCAAGATAACTTTACAGCAATTAATTTTGAGAATGGAGAAGATATAGAAGATTTAAAAAATCGTATATCTCAAAAAGCTGAAGAACATACTTCAAAGGGTCTGGATGTAATTTATGTAACAGACTTGAAAGGAGCAACACCATTTAACGCTTGCTTATATGTATCGACACAAATTTGGGGCCCTGTTGTAGCTGGATTATGTCTACCAATATTATTAGAATTAGTCCTTACTAGAGATACAATGGACATAGAAGACTTATCAAGTTATGTAAGATATGTTATAACAAATGCGAAGGAGAGCATTCAAGTCATTGATGTAAATGAGTTGATGTAATTAGCAATGATGGAAATCCAAAGTAAAAATAACCCTTTATATTTAGATGTTTATAATGATATTCTAAATAAAATTGATACATCAGTTTATAAACCTGGTATGGTTTTACCTTCCGAGCAAGATCTACAAAAACAATATAATGTATCCCGTATAACAGTGCGAAGGGCATTATCGGATTTAGTTCATGATGGATTATTAGAACGAACAAGAGGTAGAGGGACGATTATTCTTCCAAAGAAGAATAAAGAGGATCTATATGAATTATCCGGATTTACCGAGGATGCAAAACGTAACGGAGATATTCCAACGTCAGTAATTATCAAGCTAGATGAAATAAAATGCCCATCAGATATCGCAAGGTTTCTACAAATTGATGAGCACGAGAAAGTATATTATCTAAAACGTCTACGACTTATCAATGGTAGAATTTCAGGAATTTTCGAAACATATATCTCTCAAAGATTTCCATTTAAAATCAGTGCAAATGATTTTAATGAAAAAACTTCTTTATACGATTTCTATAAAGAGAATGGTGTAATAATTGCAGATGCAGTTGAAACACTAGAATCAATCATGGCTACACCAGAACTTAAAAGGGAAATGTTTATCGAGAGTGATATGCCAATCTTCTACCGTGCGAGAATAACGTATGATAACAATTCAAAGCCAATAGAATATTCAAAGAATTACTATAAGGCCAATGGATACAAGTATGTTGTTCATCTTCACAGAAAAAATGAAACTGTATCAAAATAGTAATGAATAAAAAGCTTAAGCGATTGGAGAATAATGGGATAATTCCAATCGCTTTTGATATTTTCTTGGTAGAATTTTTGAGGTACTATACAATTAGTTAGTTTCTGGTCGATGGATTCTTGTAATGTATCGTGGATACTGTTTACAATTAATATAATCTTGAGAAGTTTTACTATAATGAAAAAGTGATAGGGATTGATATTATGACAAAAGTTGCTGTATATATACATGGGAAAGGTGGCTCTGCTGCTGAGGCTAGTTATTATAAGAAGTTTTTCGGTGAAGAATATGATGTGATAGGCTTTGATTATAAATCAGAATTGCCATGGGCTGTGAAGGACGAATTTCAAAACTATTTTGTGGATATTTTTGCAAGATATGATGAGGTTGTATTAATTGCAAATAGTATTGGAGCGTATTTTTCATTCTTATCTTTGTCAAAATTCAATTTTGAAAAAGCAATGTTTATTTCACCTATCGTAGATATGGAAAAGCTAATTTTAGATAAAATGAAAGAAGTGGGCATATCTGAAAAAAATCTTTTCTTACGAAAAGTAATACATACACAATCTGGTGAAGCTTTATCATGGGACTATCTTGCATATGTTCGTAATAATCCCATAACATGGAACATTCCAAGCAGTATTCTCTATGGCAAAAAAGATAATATGACGGATGTTACAACAATTACTGGCTTTTCAAATATGATAAATGCAAGTTTAACAATGATGGAGAATGGAGAACATTGGTTCCATACAGAAGAACAAATGCTTTTCTTGGATACTTGGTTTGCAAAATTTATATGATAGTTCATATTCTACAGCAGTTTATAATATAAAAATATCGGTTAGGTTTATGCACTAGCAAGCATGTTTTTTTTTTTTTTTTGAACGTGAAAAAGGGGATGTTATCGATATCCCCAATCAAATCAAAGAGTTTTTTAGAGTAGCTATTTAAAATAATGTGAAGGATAGAACAGTTTCATACTATTGTTTGTATATAATGCATAGCATAAGCAGATTCATGTGCAGATAGTGCACGCAAAATGATAGATTAATCACACGGCGTCTATTCTAGGTCAATAAAACCTAAATATTGCGATTATATTGATTGAATTCATCGAATGAGAAGTATAGCTGATTCAGTTCATTGATTAAAAATTGAACTTCAGAATCGTTCGAGTTAACAGTTACATTTATGATATTTGTAATGATTCTGATTTTTGTGTCAGGTTTAGCTAAGAAGAATGGGGAAAAACGTATGAATCCATTGTCTTTGCAAAACATATATTCTCTATATAGATCAGCATTGATCATTTCTTCAGTGTTTTCCCAGTTGCGACCATTCTGATGTTCGTAATAATTAGTAAGTGTCTGCTTATAGTTTTCTATATTTTTTAGGATAATATTTTTCATTTTTTGGTTATGGTCGATTGCTTTTTGTAAAAATATCTTACTTTCAAAAAATCGATGATTGATAATTAAAGCTTCTAATATTTTTCCGACAAAAGGTGCTATAAGAATATTCTCAAAAGGAAATTTATGTCCCAAATGAATATATTTTACTGTAAAAGTCTCAAAGAAATACTCGATAATAGTATTATCTGAGTTTGCAATTGTTTCAATGAATTCTTCGAATTTTTTTGATTTACTTAGTACGAAGTTTTTGACAACATATAATCCACCAAGGTCTAGTTGATAAAGGAAGGGAACTTCCTTTGCATGAAGTTTGTTGAGCATTTCAAGATCTTTTTCTTTAAGTGCTAGGGTAATCATTTTATAGCGCAGGTCACATTGATGTTTGAAAGTGAATTCAAGTGAATCGATATTATAGAGTTCTCTTCTTTTGATACTTGTCCCTGCACCAAAAGATTCAAAATCTTGACTATCATCACGATGACTATAATAATATTCTTTAGAATTATCTCCTACAAACCAGATATAGTTATGATCCATTAGGTATTTTAAGAGTGTATAGTTTTCGGCTTCTAATGCATAATCAATAAATGTTTTATTATATTCGTCAGGATTCAAAAATAATTTATCTTCACGATTTATATAATTTTCAATTTCTTTGGGTTCTTTTGAAAAAGCAATAGAATAATTTGTTTTATGAGTGAAAGTTGGCAATTTTACCGTTCCTGCACTCAATATATCATCCGTTGATACACCTAATAATTCTGCAAATACAGGCAAATCATATATTTGAATACTCTTGTTGCCTTTTTTGATTTGGCAGATTCTATTTTGCATATTTTGTATGTTTTCTGCACTTTCTGGTGTTTTGGTTGAATGTAGGTAAGCAATGCTAAATTGTCTATCGTTTTTAAAACGACTATTGTCGATTAATTTGGATAAGTATTTTCCAATACGTTTATTATCAACTTTATACATCTTTTATTCTCCTTGAAAATATCATACGAAACCTTTGGGGAAAAATATATAATGATTTTGTATATAGAAATCATATGTGTAATTTTGATACACAAATTTCATATGCTAGCAGCATATATTTTAAATTGAAAGAGGATAATTTACTCGCTAGTATCTGTGATTTTTTTCATTTCTGACGAAAACTAATTTAAGGGGCTGTAACGCATAACAGCCTACAAAATAAAATGTCCAACCTCTAAATTAA
>CALISH010000004.1 GCA_938041275.1 uncultured Solobacterium sp. | reverse complement strand
AAAGATACTCCTCTTTACCCATGTATTATTTTTTTTTTGTTAAAGTTAATATTTATGATTGTATACTATTAATGTGTATGATAGATACAGCTACTCTCAATAGCCGTATCTAAATTTACCCATACACTTGTAGACTATAAGTCTACATGCCGAAAGGAGGTGACTCCTATGGCAGGCTGTGTTATGAACTATCATAACACCTTAGCTGAGCGTGCATCCAACCATGATTGGATGATTCGTTATTATCAAAATATAGTATCAGACTATATCTTGGCTATAACGATATAACCTTAGCTGAGGCTAAGAAAGCCGAGGCTTATCTAAATAAGCACGGCATTACTGTAACTGTTGACCTAAATACGGTTAGATAGTTACAAATGTACATGGGTAAAGATACTCCTCTTTACCCATGTATTATTTTTTTTTTGTTAAAGTTAATATTTACGATTATATACTATAAACGTGTATGGTAGATACAGCTACTGGAATAGCTGTATCTAAATATAACCATACACTTGTAGGATTATATCCTACATGCCGAAAGGAGGTGACTCCTATGGCGCAGCCTGGTTGCGTAGGAAACTACGCCAACCAATTAGCGGAACGTTCAACCGACGTTGGTTGGATGATTCGCTATTGCCAAGAAATAATCATAGATTATGTCTCTGGCAACAGCGGGGTTAGCTTAGCCGAAGCTAAAAAAGCAGAAGCTTATCTAATCCAGCACGGTGTTAGTCTTACTATTGACTTAGATAAGATCTAATGCCTAATATACATGGGTGGGTGTTCACCCATCCACCCATGTATTATTTTTTGTGTTATATGTGTATTATTTTAAACCAAACGCTTCCATAGGATCCATTTCTACCATTCTTACTTGGCTATCATGGAATGCTTTCATGGCAACGTTCTTAAGTTTAGATGCTATTTGTGGAGCAGCAGCACCAATATTCTTTACACCTAGACGGTAGAATATATTACCCGCACAAGCATTACAAATACCATTTTCAGATTCACATAGAGAAGCAAATCTAAATTGTACAGTCTTACCAATATATTGATTCATATTCTCAGAAGTCAACTCTACTAGTTTATTTCCTTCTTTCATGAAACAATAGATGTACTCTTTTATATTATCTTTATTTAGAGTGATTGTAATAGTACGTTTAGTACCACAGTCACTACCCTTGTCTAATGTTTGAATATGCTGACAAGCTGGTAATAATAATTTTTCCCAATAACCACCAACTTCGGTACGACTAGCACGAGAGTAAGGGCCCTCTGCTAGAGAGTTAGCAAAGTCGGCATAATCTTCTTTAGATATACCTGTCATATAGTTAGACATGATAATATTATATCCCTTAGTCGGATCTGGGTTTTTAGTGATACCACGAACAACAAACATGTTTTTGAAATGGTTACTCATATTAGATTTAGCACCACTATTATAAGTATCCATAGATGGGTCATCTTTAAGAATCTCTTTAGCCAAAGCCAATAGTTCTTCTTGAATCTTCAATACAATCTTAGGGTCTTTGGCATCTAATTCTTTACGGTATTTCTTAATAAGTTCTTCTTTAGCCTTATTAATCTTTGTTGTAATAGTTAATAGTTTCATACTATAGCTAGTAGATAAGATATTTACATAAGGCATGAACTTTTGCCCTTTCATGACAAAGTCTTGCATAACTTTAAGAGTCTTTCTATTCTCTAGAATAGCATATGAGATCTCTTGCATGATATTACCAATCACTTTCTTAGTGATTGGTTTATTGATATACCCAAACATATCAAACAAGTCTTGCTCAATAAATACTCTATTAAATACCCATAGACCTACAGTTGTGGTAAAAGCATTCTTATTCTTTTTTCCTTCTGGACCATATGAACCAGCTGGAATAATAATCAAATCATATGTATTAAATCTACGTTTACCATTAAATTCACCAAACATACCAAGCACTGTAGAAGTCTTAGCACCCATATCTTCATCTATAGACAAGATATATTCTATATCTTTGGTATTAGTAATCATATTAGATGTACGTTTCATATCGTTATTACCTCCTTACGGTTTATTAGTATGTAAAGTCAATACTTTATACCACCAAAACATCTATGTAATTCTAACTATTCTACCCCAAAATGGGGTTTTTACGGAGGAGAAATAAATGGACTCTTTTAATAAAGAAAATAAAGTCTCCTATCAAGAGCTGTCCCCTAGTTTACAGGCGATGCTTGATAGTAAGGCTAATATTACAGTTCTTAATAATCATATCAATGATAATGCTCGTCATATCACAAATGATGAACGTGCTAAATGGAATGCTACATTGCAAGATGCTAATACATGGGCTAAGAACTATGTAAATGGTCTTTTAGGTGACTTTGGTGGTCAAGGCGTAACATTAATGGATGTAGTCAAATCTAAATTAGATAAGACTGAATTTGAAAACTTTAAACGTACATTAGCACGTATTGCTTTCACTGGTTCTTATAATGATCTTATTGATAAGCCATCTGGTATCTCTTTCTCTGATACAGCCAATAAAGCTTTAACGGCAGACCGCGCAACTCTAGCAGATAGAGCTACTTTGGCAGACCGTGCAACAACTGCAGATTTGGCAGAGAACGCTAAACGTGTTGGCGGTATTCGTGTAACTATTGATAGTACTGCTCCAGCTAGCCCTGAGAATAATAAAGAAATCTGGTTCAATACTACAAACTTGACAGTTTACTTCTACGTAAACAATCAATGGAGAATGACTCGTTGCTCCGTTGCATAAGTCCTTTAGAGGAGACTTTCTACAATCTTACAAATGTGCAACTATTGATATCAACAGGGTGTAATCTTAGTTGCAGGTACTGTTATCAGGATGATAAGAAGAATAAGAATATGTCTAAAGAAGTTATGGAATCTTTTATAGACTTCTTATGTGATACAAATCCTGATGTTCCAGTTTTGATAGATTTCTTTGGTGGAGAACCATTAGTAAATTGGCCGGTAATGAAATACGGTTTAAACCTAATGAATGATTTAGGATTAACTGATCATAAACTATATTTTATGATATCTACTAATGGTACACTTATTACAGATGAGATAGCTGAATACTTTAGAAAGTATCATGTCCATATCAATATATCTATAGATGGCACACCAGAGAAGCATAACTACGAACGTAATAATTCCTATGATAAAACTATAGAAGGGTTACGTAAGTTATATGACTACGGTCTTAATAGAGAAATTACTGCTAGACTTACATTCCCAAACAGCTATTTTGGAAGTATGGAAGAGCATGTAAAGAGTGTATTAAACTTAGGTATTCCTGAAGTTACATTTGCAACTGTCTTAGCTGGTGGTATAACTGATGAAGAGATAGCTATCTATGAAGAGTCTATGTATAGAACTGCTATACTTATTCTTAAGTATGTAGAATATGGTATAGCCATTATTCCTAAATATATGAGAAACTTCATAATGATGGAACACATAAACCCAGACTTTAATCCTAGACCACCATGTCATTTTAAAACTAATAAGGTATTGTGGTAGATACAGATGGGGTATTATTCGGATGCTCTATTGCCCCTAATGCAGATTTTAAAGAATATTCTTCTAAAGTATATTCAGATACTGTAGTTGGTAATATCCGATACGGTATAGCTTATAATCGGAATATTGGGGATAAATACCCTTGTACTACAGATAATGCTAAAAATGACTGTGCTAATTGTGAAGCCAGAAATATGTGTTTGCCATGTGCTATGGAAAACATGTTATCATCTACAAGAGACTATAAATTAATAGCTGATGATAAATGTAAATTGAATAGAGCTAAGTATCGAGTTACATTACGTGTACATGAATGGATACTACGTAATAACTTCGGAAGTCTTGTAATGACTAGACTTAAAGAAAATCATCTTCTTGGAGAAGATAAGTATAAGATGGATTCATTAATATTTTAGAGTTAGTGCTTAGAGGAATTTTAAGAAAGAAAATGTTTTTAGAGTTTAAAGAAATAGAGAATGACGTAAGAGAAATAGTATTCTATCTTACTAATGATAATAATATTGATTGTGACTATCTACCACCTAAAGGTAAACAGTATATGTCTACTAGGGTGATAGATGCTATGATAGAAAAGATTACTAAAATCTTTAAAGATTATAGACGTGTGTATACCATTACATTCAAAGGCGGAGAACCTTTGTTATGTTGGGATAAGATCGTCTATATTATAGATAAGCTAAAAGCCAATAATGTAATATGTAGATATAAGCTATATACTAATTTGACTTTGATGACTTTGGCTAAAGCTAAAGTTATTAAAGCTAATGCTATAGACGTAGTAGGTTATCTTGATGGTGAAGTAGAGCATAATAGTAAACATCGTACTGGTTATAAGGAAGCTATACGTGGATTAACTTGTTTACGTGAGCTTAATATACTTAAGACACATGTAACTATCCATATGACTTTAATGGAAGATACTATTAAATACTTTGAAGATAACTTTGATTTTATTAGTAAGCTTGGAGTAAAGAGTATCTTATTTGAACCAGCAGAATCTATAGATATAACTGGTAAATTTAAGACATATTTAAAAAGAGCTACTAAATATGCGTATAAGCAATACTTCAAGTTTACTAAGAATAGATTTGATGCATTATATCTTATTTCATATCTAGACTACATAGTCCCAGATTATAAAGACACTTCTGCTGATAGTAACTTCTTTACATCTGGGCAATTATATGTAGCACCATATGGTAAGTTATATGCTAATAGACAGGCTTTGGAAAATAATGTAAGAAATATTGGGAATGTATATAGCAACCAATTAGTATTTCCTGAAACTATTGAAATCCATAGCCACCCAAAATGTCGTGGATGTGTAGCTAAGAATGTATGCCAGTCATGTAGTGACATTGCTACATTCGATTCTAAATATCCGCACCAAAATATATGTCAACTAAATAGAGCTATTGCTGAAGTCGCAAGAGAGTTTATGGAAGACTGGCAATATAATACTGCTGGTATCTATAATAGAAAGATTAAAAAGAATATTGTAGAATCCACCAGTATTATGAATA
>CALISH010000003.1 GCA_938041275.1 uncultured Solobacterium sp. | reverse complement strand
TTCAATTATATACGGAGGCTTTTTTCATCGCTTAAGCTTTTCCCTTCTCATACGCTTAGCGTATGGTTTTTATAGGAAACTTCGTTTTCCTATAATAAAAAGGTTATTTCTACAATAACCCAATCCCAGTCACAAATATTTCAATCCCAATAAAGATAAGAATGATACCACCTAAAATGGATGATTTATTCGCAAAGGCCATTCCAAACTTCTTACCTAGTAATACTCCCACATAACAGATAATAAATGTTACAACTGCGATAATCACTGAAGTGATAAACGCAGAGGATAATATATAGTCTGCAATCGTAAATCCAACGGATAACGCATCAATCGAAGTCGCGATACCTTGAATCAGAAGTTTACGCGTACTAGCTTCATATTCAGCTTCGTCCTCTTCCTCTTCTTCAAGTCCATCCTTGATCATTCCACCCCCAATATAGAGCAGTAAGATGAGGGCAATCCATGGTACAGCATCCATAAAGATTGTAAAAGCAGAAGAGACCGTGTGTACCGCAAACCACCCAATCATCGGCATTAAAAATTGAAAAGCCGCAAAAACAATGGCAATCTGAACCATTCTAGATATTGCCATTTTCTTTTCGTTCATACCATTCGCCATTGATACAGAGAAAGCATCCATCGCAAGACCAACACCTAATAAAGCAGCTTGTATTAATAGTTTTATCATATCCATCCACTCCTTTTGAATATGGTAAGGAACATGTTAATAAAAAAAGACCATGTATTACCAAAAAGGTAATCATGAGTCTCGCTAATTAAAACAAGCCAGGTTTTTACCAGTATGTTGACTTGCTGCACGGGCATGTGCCAGCTACTCCCTCAAATTACATCTATATTTTCGCCGAACACGTTTCTGTTAGTCAAGGCTTACTTCAACTTTCAAAGTCTTTTCGAGCCATACACTAACACTACCATCGCAACAGGAGAATTCTCCACAACCTTCATCATCAATCGTTACCGTATCTGTGCAGTGACCTAGTATATCTCTGAACTCTTTTCCCGCATGATTGGTACCGATATACATTCTCTTAGAACCACCACATCGATTACTTAGCACAACAGCCAAACCACTTCCAGTAAATTCATCACTGCCACTTCTTGTCCAACCAATTATATCCGGATTATCGAAATAATCATGTTGTTCACCATAAGCATAAAGTTCCCTAATCTTCATTAATGTAGGAAGCTCAGCTACCACAGGAGCATTCTTAGCGGGAATTCCGTATAAATCCCCATAGAACACACATGGTAGCCCATCGATACGTAATAGAATTAACGCATACGCTAATGGTTTAAACCATGATAAGACAAAGGATTCTAATGATTGTCCCGGTTCTGTATCATGATTATCCACAAAGGTTACCGCGTGCCACGCATCTATTTCTACTAGTGTTCCTTGAAACAACTGACGCATATCAAAGTTCCCATTTGTATCGGATGCGTTTAATAACTGATAGTGTAATGGTACATCGAATAAAGACATACAATCCGACGCATCCGCAAGATACTCCTGCAGCTTGCTAAGGTCACCATTCCAGTATTCACCTACCGCAAAGAAATTATCCCCTTTATATGCACGCATGTCAGATAACCAATTCTTGAAGAATTGGTTATCAATATGTTTAACCGCATCTAAACGCATACCATTGATCCCGGTAGTATCTAAATACCATTTACCCCAACGGTTGAATTCTTGTAGTACTTCTTGATTTTTAAAATCAATATCACAACCCATTAAGTAGTCAAAGTTACCATGTTCACTATCTACATTTGAATCCCAGTTCTTTCCTTCAATAAGATAGATGGCACTTTGTTTCTTCTTTTCATCCCAATCCATCCCATCAAAATGACTTGCATTCCATGTGAATGTAGAGTACTTCCCTTTTCGATTCGGAAAGGTAAATTTTGTCCATGCGGTAATTTGATAATCACCACTGATTTCTTCATTACGATTATTTGGGTCTGATTTAATGACATCTATCGTTTCTTCTGTATCGCCACCCATTTTCTGATTTAAGACAATATCCGCAAGAACTGATATATTTTCTTTTTGCAATGCACTAATCGCATCTAGATATTCTTGTTTCGTGCCATATTTTGTGGAAATTGTTCCCTTTTGATCAAATTCGCCAAGATCATATAAATCATAGACACCATATCCTACATCGTGTACTCCACCAGCACCTTTATACGCTGGTGGTAACCACACCACTGTTACTCCCAGATTAGAAAAAGAAGGTGCCAGCACCTTCAATTTATTCCAATGTTGACTATCATCTGGAAGATACCACTCAAAAGCTTGTAATAGTGTATCGTTTTTTCCCATAGTCACCTCATTATTCAAGAGTTAGTTTCGCTACCTCTTTTTCAAAATATTCCTTTGTGTCTTCAATTGATAAATCTAACACAACAGAAAGTTCTTCATATAGGTATTTCTCAGCTATCTGTAGATATTCATCATCAATAGAAGCTAACTTTTTATGTTGTTCAAGACGTTCTTGATTACGTCCATAGGAAGTCTTGATGATACGTACTAATTCACTGATATCATTTCCCTTTAACAGTGAAGCATATTGACTCTTCATATTTGCAGGTTTACTTTCAAGAGTCTCTAAATCAGGTGTATCAATAATCAACTGATCAATCTCCTCTTTTGTAATTAAATCACGTAAGTGACCTGCTTTATTGGATACTGGAACCTGAATGGAAACAGATCCAGAAGTAGGAAAATACGGTTCAAGAATATAACATTGTTCCCCCGTAAAGTCACTGCGTTTCTTTCCTGTAATACGACATACATCTCTTCGATAGACAACGATATCTTTTACTTTATACAAAGAAATCACCTACTTTCACCACTTCTATTTTACCACAACATCTATCTTTTTCCTAATGCACCAAAAGCCGCAGAAGAAAAGAAGTTGCCTGCCGCAACTTCTCCATCTTTATGATTAACGTGTTCCCTTATCGTAAGGAATACCTTCCGCCTTAGGCGCTCTTGATTTTCCGCTAGAGAATCCTAAAACAATTAATACGACTAGATACGGAATAATGTTATAGAAATACATTGGTAATGGTAGTCCCTTTGTGAATGGAATCTGATTATAAACCACACTCAAGCACTTTAAGAAACCAAACATCAAGGAGCCAAAGGCAACACCAAGTGGTGACCAGTTACCGAAAATCATGATAGCCATTGCTAAGAATCCCATTCCCGCTACAGCACCAGAAGCAGTCCCATTAGCAACTGTCGCAATATATAAGTAACCACCAAATCCACCTAAAGCACCTGAAATTGTCGTACCAAGATAACGCATCTTATAGACATTGATACCTACAGAGTCAGCAGCTTGTGGATGTTCACCACATGCACGTAAACGTAAACCTGTCTTCGTCTTATACAAGAAGATAGATAAGATAATAAATAATACAATTGCGATAAAGGTCGAAATGTATGCCTTATCAAATAGTACCGCAAAGATACCAGTAGCTTCTTTATTTTGTATAACATATCCAAAGTCATGACGTTGTCCAAGGGAGTCGACAGCTGTACCCATCTCTAACTGGTCTTTACTTGTAAATACCTTGATAAAGAAGAGCGCAACAGCTGGCGCAAGAAGATTTAATGCTGTACCAGCGATTGTCTGATCTGCCTTAAACTTAATCGCAGATACAGATAATAGAAGTGAGAATAACGCACCTGCAACAGCTGCCGCAAGCATCGCTACCACAAACATAATCTGATTATGATCAACGAAGAACGGTACGTTCTGTCGTAATAATAGTGTTACAACTGCACCAATGAAAGCACCAAAAATCATGATACCGTCTAAAGCAATGTTAATGATACCACTACGTTCCGCAAACATACCTGCTAAGGCAACGATCAATAGCGGAATGGTAAAAATCAATGTTTTCTGAAGAATAAAAATCATTTCTTTTCCTCCTTGCTATTTTTGATCTCTATCTCAATTTCCTGTAAGGATTTTTTCTTTGTACTTAATAACATACTGATATATCTTGCAAAACCTGAGAAGTATACAATCATCGCTACCATTAACTGTGATACATATTCGTTAAATGCAGTATTCGCCGCAAGATTTGATCCACCTACGTTGATATATTTTAAGAATATTGCAGTAAAGATAATACCGATAGGATTGTTTCCTGCAAGCAAGGCTGCTGGGATACCGTTAAATCCATCTGCTGGTAATGTCTGGTATGTTTCCCACTTAAAGTCTTGATGACCATTAAGGCACCAGATAGAAGCACCCATCGCCGCAAGACCACCAGCGATAGCCATCGCTAGAAGTAGATTTCTCTTTTCATTCATGCCTGCATACTTTGCACCATCACGGTTATATCCACAAGCCTTCAGTTCATATCCAAACGTCGTCTTATTCATCACAACATAAAGTGCGATGGCTACACAGATTGCTAGGAAGATACTTGCATCTGCATAGGATACAACAGAGCCACCAGAGAAAATCTTATCCAATCCAAATGTTGCCGTTGCGATATTATTTACTTCTGTTTTCATAATGAAGTTTACTTTTGATTCTGCAACGTTGATAAACTTGGAACCATTAAATACCCAGCTAACTACGTTAGCTGCGATCCAGTTTGTCATAATACAAACAATAACTTCATTAACATTGAGATATGCTTTGAAGAAGCCAGGAATCGCACCCCAAAGTGCACCAGCTAATGTACCGCAAATTAATGCAAGTAACCAAATCACTGGAGATGGAACAACTGCAGATGGGATTGATAATGAAACAATCAATGTTACCATCGCACCCATTAAGTACTGTCCTGGAGCACCAATATTAAATAGACCTGTCTTAAATGCAATACATGCAGATAAACCCGTTAAAATTAATGGAGTTGCATTAAACAACATATTACCAAACTGGAATAGTGAGTTACCACCACCAGAGAACGGTCCTCCAAGAACGATTAGAATGCCGCGTACTGCTTCCGCAAATCCAATACGAGGATTAAATACAGATAGTAATACAAGAACAACAAATCCAACAAAGATACCGCCGAAGATACAAAGTAAAGAAGCACTTAGCGACTTTAATCCTTCAGAGGATTTTTTATTTTTATTTTTCATCGCTCTTCTCCTCCTTACCATTACGCTTCGCACCTGCCATATATAGGCCTAACTCTTGTACAGTTGTCTTCTTAGGATCTAGTTCACCAACAATTTCCCCTTCATACATGACAAGAATACGGTCAGATA
>CALISH010000002.1 GCA_938041275.1 uncultured Solobacterium sp. | reverse complement strand
TCATTTGACAAGAGAGATACCATAATATTAAACAATAAAAACATGATTCCAATTGATAATACAAATGGTATTTCAAGCAATCTATTTGCATGCAGGTTACGTTTTGCAAACCCAAATGCCATTCCCCACTTCATTAGTCTTCACCTCTTTTTGAAAGAACTAATTGTGCTTGATGAATACGTTCCATGAAGTCGGCTTGATTTTCATTTGTGCCTCGATACAATTCATGATAAACAATACCGTCTTTAATAAATAAGACTCTCTTCGCATAAGAGGCTGCACGAAGTGAATGTGTAACCATCAAAATCGTTTGACCATTTCGATTAATACTATCAAATAGATTTAGAATCATTTCGGATGAAGCAGAATCTAAAGCACCTGTCGGTTCATCCGCCAGTAACAATGATGGTTTTGTAATCACTGCTCTTGCGATAGCTACTCTTTGTTTTTGACCACCAGAAATTTCATAAGGATATTTCTTTAACAATTCCTTGATTCCAAGTCGGTCCTGCATATCGGATAGTCTATTCTTCATCTCTTTTACAGGAATCTCAGAAAGCACAAGTGGAAGAAAGATATTATCCTGATTGGTGAATTGATCTAGTAAATTAAAATCTTGAAATACGAATCCAAGTTCATTTCTTCTAAAGCTTGCAATTTCTGAATCTTTTAAATTACTGATATTTTTCCCATTTAATAAGATATTTCCTGATGTTGGTTTATCTAGTGTCGCAATCAAGTTTAAAAGTGTTGTTTTTCCTGCACCAGATTCTCCCATAATCGATATAAATTCTCCCTGTTGTACAGAGAAATGAATACCACTTAAGGCTTCTGTCTTAATATTTTTTGTTTGATATATTTTCTTAATATCTGTAAGTTCCAATACTGTTGTCATATTTGAATTCTCCTTTTGTATAGTCTTATTTTATAGTCGCAAAAGACTACTAGCATTTATCAAACATGACAAATCATGCCTGTATTCTTACATTTTTGTAAGGTTAGTAGGAAATACCAATCGAAAGATACTACCTTGAGATAACTTTGATTCTACCTTGATTTGAATATTTAATCTCTCTGAAATCTTTCTAGCAAGGTATAATCCTAATCCACTGGACTTCTCATTCATTCGGCCATTAAAACCTGAATATCCACGATCAAATATCTTAGGAATATCTTCACTGCGTATCCCGATTCCTGTATCTCTGATTTCTAATGCATGTTTATCTTCAAGATATTGAATCGATATCTTTCCATTTTCTGTATACTTCAATGCATTTGATAAAATTTGTTCAATGAGAATCGTGAGCCACTGACTATCACTAATTACATGCGTAACATTGCTTTGATATTCTAAAGAAATATGATTATGAATAAACAATAATGAATATTTCTTCAATAGATTCTTGATAATATCATCAAGATTCACCTGTGTAATATCCATATCAGTAGAGTGATCAATCATCTTTAGATAATTCATTGCCATACTGATATATTGTTCTATATACATTAACTGCATTTTTAATTTCGTATTGGTAGTTTCATCAGGTTTTTCTAACAGAAGTTTACTAACAGTCATAGGAGTTTTAATTTGATGTAACCACATTAAAAAATATGCATTCAAATCATCCTTCTGATTTAGCATTTCACTTTTCAGATTTCTATTTTCATTTAACAGTCTTTCATTATCATCCCTTACATCACTTAATTTTTGATAATGAAACCAATATACAATCAAATAAACGAATAATATAAACCCCAATATCTCTATTCCTAGAAATACATATTCTATCTCGATTGTCGCTAATACTGAAATTGTGATAAATACAATACAAACAAGAAGATATCCAAATAGGATAACACTTTGACTTTTCAAATAATCCAAAAATAATTTCATCGCATTATTCGCCTTCTTTCAGATAGTATCCAATTCCTTTTTTCGTCTGAATCAAATCATCAAACCCAATTTCTGATAATTTTTTTCTGAGACGAGTCATATTAACTGCCAAAGTATTATCATCGATAAAATTATCACTTTGCCAACAATGATCCATGATACTATCACGCTTTGCGATATCCCCTTTTGCTTTAAATAAAGTCTCTAGGATCAATAGTTCTGTATGCGTTAGATCAATAGATTTCCCACCACTTTCTAATTTGGCAGCCGATAAATTTAACTTCAATTTACCAAAGATTAAATTATCTGTAGATAATGCATAATCATATGTTCTACGAAGTAATGCTTGAATCTTCACACGCACTAAATGAATATTGATTGGTTTAGTTATATAATCATCTGCCCCACACTGCATTGCCATAACCATATCCATGTCATCACTATGTGATGATATAAAAATAATCGGAACACTGGACTCTTCACGAATCTTTTGGGTCCAATAATATCCATTGAAATATGGTAGTGTAATATCCATTAAAATCAACTGTGGTATTTGTTCTCTAAACTCTTCTAATATTGCATTAAAGTCATGAATAGAACATGTTTCGTATCCCCACTGTTTCAACTCTTCGCTGATGACTGCAACTATATCTTTATCATCTTCTACTATTAATATCTTCATAATCGTTACCCTACCTAATTCATGTATAAAATACATAGAACTATCATAACACACAATAAAACAGTGAGCTTCCAGCTTATCATGCTAGATATTTATAAGCCTAGATATTTATATAGTGTTATTATAATATACATGAAAACGGAGATTCTATGATTGAAAGTACCGTTACCAAAGAACTAGCAATGAAACTCAGAAAATTATGGGATAATGACAACTATGTCAAAGGCATTATTGCATTTGCAAAAACAGAAAAAAATATTATCACGATATCTCAATTCATTGATATGTCCTATCGTTTGAACAAAGAAATAACTGCAGATGATATTTCATACTTACTTGAAGTACTAGAGAACAAGTCATAATATGGAATCATTTTTCTTTCTACACTGGTATTTTTATGATTCCTATTGTATAGTCTGATTGCAAGCATGCTGTGGCACCCTTTATCGCTTAAGTGCGTGTTTGCCAGAGTCTGCTTGCATTTTTATATGATTCAGTATAAGTTCTCTTTTTTATATTTATAAAACTGTACTGTATATACGTTAATATCTATTAACCTGTAATAAAAATGAACCTTTCTGTACCGACCCCCAAAAGTTAGACCAAAAATCTAACGAATGGAGGTCGGTATTTTTATGACAAAACATAGTTTTGAGTTCAAG
>CALISH010000001.1 GCA_938041275.1 uncultured Solobacterium sp. | reverse complement strand
ACGGTTCTCGATTTCACGTTTCAGAAAAGCATCTAAACGAATTCGTGGATGCGTATCCTGGCGTGGATGTACGCGATCAGATTATGAAGATGAGTCAATGGCTGAAAACCAATCCAACTAAGCGAAAGACGAAGAATGGAATCATGCGCTTTATTAATTCGTGGATTGCACGTTCGGAAAGAGAAGTGGTGAACGTACCACAATCATCAACAAAAATATCAATGCCGGAATACATCCGACAACAAGAAGCAGGAACTCTGCCAGAAGGCACACCAGCTTCAAAGGAACTTATTGAAAGATTGCAGAAACTGCAGAAGGAAGGAATGTAAGATGTCGGAGATTAAACAAAGCGCATGGAACTAACATTTGTTGATTTATTTGCCGGTGTTGGTATGGCAAGAATGGGAATGGAACAAGCAGGTTTCAAATGCGTGTACACTTGCGAGTTTGATAAACACAAAAGAAAGGAATATGAAATCATACATGGAAACATACCAGAAGGCTGCGACATTAGAGATGTACGAGCAACTGACATTCCAAGATCTAATGTTTGGTTCTTCGGAGCACCATGCCAAGACTTCTCAATCGCAGGACTTAGAAAAGGACTTGGTGGAGATAGGTCAAGCCTTGTCGGTGAAGTTTTTAGGCTCATCGAAGAAAAAGCAGAAGATAAGCCCGAGTGGGTGGTCTATGAAAACGTTAAAGGAATGCTTAGTGCAAACAACGGATATGACTTCTTATCCATACTTCTTGCAATGGATGGATTGGGGTATGACGTTGAATGGCAGACTCTCAACTCAAAAGATTTCGGAGTGCCGCAGAATAGGGAAAGAGTGTACACTATCGGACATCTTAGAGCCAAAGGTAGCAAGCAAATACTACCTATCACCAGCGCAGATGGAAAAGATAGTAATACAAAGATAAATGTTGTTGGTTCTACTAACCCAGGAAGAAAGATACAACAACGAAAATACATTTATGGCGATGAAGGACTAATAGGCTGTCTAATCGCAACTGATTACAAAGAGCCGAAAATAGTACAAATAGGGAGAATGAAATCAAACAGAGAAAATCCTAACCAACAAGGTGTAATTGTAAAAGCATGCATTACACCAGATAGGATAGAGAAAAGACAGAATGGCAAACGATTCAAAGAAGATGGCGAGCCAATGTTTACTCTGACAAAGCAAGATATACACAGTGTATTTATCCAAAATGGTGAAGAGTATGTCATACGAAAACTTACACCAAAAGAATGCATGAGATTGCAAGGTGTTCCAGATTAATACACAGATAAACTAATACAAGCCGGCATATCAGACAGTCAGATTTATAAAGCAGCTGGTGATGGTTTATCAGTACCAATAGCAAAAGAAATCGGTGAAAGGATAAGGAAAACTTATGAATAAAGAATACATACCATGCGAGGAAGCAGCACTGAGCGCACGTACTACAAAACAGAAAAATAAACAGCAGAAAATAGAACTATTTAACGATAGCTTTCAAAATTACAAACGTTACCAAATTCCAAAGGCGCAATTGGTTATTGCCGATATCCCGTATAACCTTGCTGAAAATGCATACGCAAGCAGTCCCCAATGGTACGTGGACGGCGATAACAAGAACGGTGAAAGCAAAAAGGCAAAGTCATCATTCTTTGATACTGATGGTTATTTCAGAATTCCTGAATACATGCACTTTTGCTCAAAAATGCTAATTAAAGAGCCGAAAGAAGTCGGAAAAGCACCAGCAATGATCGTGTTCTGTGCCTTTGAACAGATGCAACAAATTATTGAGTATGGGAAAAAGTATGGATTTATGAAACATTATCCGCTTGTGTTTATCAAAAATTATTCGGGGCAAGTGTTAAAAGCAAATATGAAGATCGTTGGAGCAACAGAATATGCAGTTGTTTTATATCGTGATAAATTACCGAAATTCAATAATCACAATCGCATGATCTTCAACTGGTTTAAATGGGAAAGGGATACCGTTACACCAAAGATCCATCCTACACAGAAACCGATGCAGTTACTGAAACAGTTGATTGAAATCTTTACCGATGAAGGAGATGTGGTGATAGATCCATGCGCTGGTAGTGGCTCAACATTAAGAGCATGTGCGGAAATAAATAGATCTTGTTACGGCTTTGAAATCAAGAAAGATTATTACAAGCAGGCAAAACAGAAAATGTTAAAAGATGTACAGCAGAGTTTGATTTTATAAAAAATTAAATAAGAGAAAAGGAAGAACTTATGAAGAAGATCATTAAGGAGTTGCTAAATGAATAGATATCAAGAAGCATTAGATTATCTGGCTGTATCGTTACAAATGTTTGATGAAACAGTTGACGATAAAACATATAGGGATGAGTTAGACGCCAAAAGAGAGATTGCAAGAAAAGCGTTACAGGAACTTGTTGATAAGGCAACGCCAAAGAAACCTATCAATCAAAGTACACCGGTAGTTCGGCAGGGAAACTGTCCAAACTGTAAAGGTGAGTTACGAAAATTAGGGAGTAGGAATGAAGTTGTGATAGAGGGACAACTGTATTGTTGTTCATGCGGTCAAGCACTGGATTGGAGTGAAGAATAAATGATACTCGATGCGACCTGTGGGAGCAGGATGATCTGGTTCGATAAAAACCATAAGGACACTTTGTATGTGGATTGTAGAACGGTCGATAATGAAATTATTTATAAAAGTAAAAACGGAAAAATAGAAAGAAGACTTACGATTGCTCCGGATGTGGTTTCTGATTTTACAGATTTACCATTTGAAAATGAATTATTCGATCTCGTTGTTTTTGATCCACCACATTTAAAACAAATCGGAAGTAATGCATGGATGGCAAAGAAATATGGAAAGCTCCCTACTAATTGGAAAGATATTATTCGCGACGGTTTTGCCGAATGTATGCGCGTATTATCGAACCGTGGGACGTTGATATTTAAATGGAATGAATATCAGATACCGGTATCGGAAATCATCAAAGTAATCGGTGCATATCCACTGTTCGGAAACAGGAGTGGAAAACAGGCAAAAACAATATGGATGGTTTTTAGAAAGAAAACGCAGGTGATGTAAATGGAAAAGAGATATGACATTGTTGATGCATTTATCTATGGTATGAAAAACATGATGAGAACACTTCGTGAATTGACGGAAACTAAAGAAGAAATTCGAATTGTTAAGAAAGGGAACCGTATCACAGCTGCTTACTACGTCGATGGGAAATGCGTGAGACATGCAAATTCTAAATGTTCAAAAGAAGATAACTTTGATTTCGAGTTTGGATCAAAATTTGCATTCAAAAGAATGTGGGGTGATCCAAATGCTTAAAAAGTTAGGGTGCTTAGGAACAGTTTTTCCGAGTGATACAGCACTAAAACGAAAGTCAAAAGATGAATTGATAGATATGCTTCATATTGCAGAACACAATTATCAAGTACAAGTTGAGGCAAATATCAATCAATACAACCTGTTGAAAATGTACGTTCAAAATCAAAGTTACGATGATTTTATGAAAATGGTCAGTAAGACACAAATAGAACGGAGTGAATAATGGAAAATATAAATTTAGTAATTGGAATAATCGCACTCATATTATTCATTGTGTTCTGCTGTTGCGTCGGATTATTCCTTTGCGCATGCATCATAGCAACGTTTATAAGAGCGTGGATTATGTTAGAAGAGTTTGTCAATAATGGATTTAGATGGTGAATATAATGAATGATTTAATAAAAGATTTTCTGATAAAAATAATGTCAGCATTTCCACATAGTTTTATCAAATACTATGTAAATGGCGGATTTGAAATAACTCTTGATGAAAAAAATGTGCTTTGGTTTTCTTTAGGAGAAATAGAAAGTGATATTGAGCTGAAACGAAGATTTATATCAGCTGTAAGTAGATGTTATAAAACAGAACCATATAGAACTTCTAAGCGTAATATTGAATGGCAACAAAAACATATATTTGCTTTTAATGAAGCATTAGGAACTAAATTCAATGATGATGAAATTGCATATATTTACACATATCTCGGAAATGGATGCAACAAACCAATTGCAATTAAATTCATAGAAAGCGGATATGATCTAAATGTTTTGAAACAACTAATAGCTGAAAGGGATAAAAATAATGATTGAAATTAAGTATAAAATTTTAGATTCAAGTGCATGCGTAATTGCGAAAGGATTGGAGTTAGATGATGCTTTGGCCATGCTGTATGGATTGTGTCATAAGTACGAAGGCGAAACCAAGGAATGCGGATGGATAATCAAATCATATGAAGAAGTGGAGAATGAGGAATGATGAAATCAAGTGATATAGAAAAAGTAGAAACGATACTTGATAAAATAAACAGTTTAAAAAAAGAAACTGCAAATCTTAATCGTTCAAAAGAAGAAGGAATAGATGATGCTTGCGTAAGAATTAATCGCCGCTTTTACGAAATTGATGGAAGTATAGTTCAAACGATTTTAGATAAATTTAACTCTGAAATGAATGGATATATAGAAGAGTTAAAACAACTTGGAGTTGAGTACGTAGATGAGACAGCTTAGACGGTTGCAACGGACAAAAGGATACCTTCGTAAGACTGACGATAAGCATGGCAGAGAAATCGTCAAACCGTTTATAAAGAGCGACTTTGACGAAATGGTTAGATGCTGCCTTAATCATCGTGATAAGCACAATCCAGAGAGTTGGAAATATCGTGTGTGGTATAGAAACTACATTCTGTTGATCTTAGGAGTGAATACAGGAAACAGAATTGAAACTCTTATTGAGTTAACACCTAGAGATATTGCAGGTGGACAATACACCTGCAAAGAGATGAAGACAGGGAAGGTCCAGCAGTTCAATATGAATGCTGATGTGTACGCCACTGTCAGAGAGTATATAGAGCGATATAACATTCAGATGAACGAATATATATTCGAGTCTCGGCAAGGCTTAAAAGGCTATCCAATTACGCGCCAGCAAGCTTGGAGAGTGGTTAAGCAATTGGCTAAAGAAGCAGGCATTGAATATCCTGTAGCTTGTCATAGTCTTAGAAAATCATATGGACGTTGGTATTGGGATAGCACGCATGACTTACTTACAACACAGAAGTTACTAATGCATGAGAGTGCAGCAGAGACTATGCTCTACATTATGTTAGAACCATCCGACATACAGGATGTTAGAGAGTCTATCAATCACACTGAAAAATGGGGATAGATTCCTACATTCTTGCATGTATCAAAAATAACACAAATTTATGCGTGAGTGTAACATTCGATTTTTGTAACACTCAAAAACAGAAGAAAACAAGATAGACCAGTATTAATAAGCGTTATTAAGAAAAACAAGTATTGAAATGAGCGTTACATAGTACTGATTCTGTTACACTCACAAGACAATAGAAAAAGGAGATAAAAATGTATTCAATGGGAGTCGATACAAATGATGGATGAACTATATAGAGAAAACGTACGCGTGATTGATAGAGAATTAAAGAATCACTATTCGTACAAAAGAAAACTAGAAGAAGTCAACTATCGCATTGCCGAAATAGATGCGCAGCTTACTTCTATTGGTTGTCCTCGTATAATGAGCGAGGATGAGGCAAAATATCAAAAGGGCACTAAAATATATAGCAACATCAATATGCTAGATCTTTTTCAAGAACAAGATGATTTAATGAAAGAAAAACAAGACTTGATATATTTAATTAGCAGGGTACAAGTAAAGTTAAATATACTAAGTGATGATGAGATGGGGCTGATAGAAAAAAGATATAAAAATAAGAAAACACTTAGAGATTTGGCAATTGAGTTATGCAGTAACAAAGATACAATATATAATCAAATCGAAAAGATTTTAGCAAAACTAGAAAAATAGACATGTCTATTGAAAAAACGCAGTATAATGGGCGTAGGCGAAAACCATGAATAGAAATGTTTGTGGTTTTTTTCTTATGCAGATTTGAAACTATCAGCAGTTTCCCTCTGAAATTAATTTGGCTTATTTTCCATGTGTACTCATATGACATACTTTGCTGATAGTTTCTAATGTACATAAGACGAAGGAGGAATGCATGGGACAGGGTAAATACGCAAGAAATAGACCAGACAAAGACGGAACATTCAGAGCTGCGTTTGACAAGAATAAAAAGACGATATACGCAACACAAACAATCTGTGCTATATGTGGAAAGCCTGTAGACTTCTCACTGAAGTTTCCTGATCCGATGAGTCCGACGGTTGACCACATTATTCCTATATCAAAGGGCGGCCATCCATCAGATTTGCAGAATTTACAGCTTGCACATCTATCATGCAATCGTGGCAAGTCAGACAAAGTTATTAACAAAAAATACATAGCGGATAAGAGCATAGATAACAGGGTTTTGCCACAGTCAATGGACTGGAAAGCGTACAAAGCATAGGGGGGAGTACCCCCTACCACCATGCTTTTCGCAACCCACACCCGTTACTGCGAATATTTCTCGCTGAAATACCATTTTTTTCACAAGTGACTAGTAAAATAGCCACTTTTTTTATGGAGGATACATGATGACGAATTACAAAGGAATAGCATATTTGAGACGTAAGTTATTGTCTAAAAGAAGTAGAGTAGAAACAAGATATCGCTACTACGAAATGAAGGATTTTCACCAACCTAGAAATTTGATGGTGCCGGCAGACCTACAAAACAAATTTAAGTTTACACTTGGCTGGTGTACTAAGGCGGTTGACTCAATGGCCGATCGCTTACGGTTTAGAGGATTTAAGAACGACAATTTTAATATGCAACAAATTTTCGAAATGAATAACAGTGATATTTTGTATGATTCTGCAATTCTTGGTGCATTAATCACATCATGTAACTTTATTTACATTTCAGAAGATGAAACAGGATTTCCACGATTACAAGTTATCGATGGTGGTAATGCTACAGGCATCATGGACCCTATCACAGGCATGCTTGTCGAAGGATATGCAGTGCTAAAACGTGACGATAACGATAATCCAATGATTGAAGCATGGTTTATAAAAGGGAAAACAGTTATCTACGAAAAAGGAGATAATCCATATTCAGTAGAAAACACAGCACCATATCCTTTACTTGTGCCAATTATTAATCGCCCTGATGCAAAACGACCATTTGGTCATTCCAGAATAAGCCGTGCTTGTATTAGCCATCAGAACAACGCAAAGGATGCATTGATGAATATGGCTATCTGTTCTGAAGTTAATTCATTTCCGCAAAAATACTTGTTAGGAATGGATACCGATGCAGAACCGATTAATGCAACAGGGAAAGCATCTATGTCGGACTTCCTACAGATTAATAGAGGGGAAGACGGAGGTGTTCCTACGCTAGGCCAGTTCTCACAAGCACAACTTGCTCCATATGTAGAAGAAATTAAAGAGTATGCTGCTTTGTTTACTGTAGAGACAGGTCTAACTCTCGATGAACTAGGTATCGCATCTTCTAATCCAACCAGCTATGAAGCGATTAGAGCGTCACACGAAAATTTAAAATCTATTGCAGAGAAAGCACAGCGATCATTCGGAACTGGTTTTCTTAATGCTGGATATTTAGCGGCTTGCATCCGTGATAAGTATCCATACGCAAGAAATCAAGTGTACTTAACAAAACCATTGTGGGAACCAATCTATGCGCCTGATGCGTCCGGTATTGCTGCACTTGGTGATGCAGCTCTCAAAGTTAATCAAGCAGTGCCTGGATATATTGGCAACGATAGTATGAGAGATATTCTAGGTATTGATGGAGATAACTTCTAATGAACGATATTGTTCAGAAAGCAAAATCAGTATATTTGCGATTGATTGAGAACGACACTGAACTTATACGTCTTAGAAAATCGATTGAGAGTGGCAAAGCAAGTTATGAAGCAGCTCAAAAATATAGTGAACGCTCAGGACAGTTAGCAAAAAAAGCAATATCACAAGTCAGCAATGGTGATTTAACTGTTACGCAAGAGATTCTAAATCCGATTTTAGAAGCAAACTATCAAGATGTTATGAATATAACGTCACAGGCACAAAATGTCATATACGAAGCAGCGAATGTTAATTTAAAACCTGCTACAGTTTCATATGACAATACATATGCAAAAGATATTTCTGCGAAGCTTGAAAACTACGATGATGTAGATGATGCACTTAATGCTATAGAAAATACTTTTATTTCTGCTTCTCAAAACCATGTAGATGAAATTGGGAGAAGAAGTGCTAAATTCATGGATGAATCCGGCATTAACGTTTTAGTTTCTCGCGAATATGACGATGTAGGCGTACATACTACCGATAAAGGCGGTGGTGATGTCTGCCAATGGTGTCTTGATCGTTGCGGAACAGATGTTCCATACGATGAAGCGTATGATATGGGAATGTTTGAACGTCATCCAGGTTGTGGTTGTATCATAACGTATGCAACGAAAAGAGGAGTTGTTATACAGGGTAAAGGCGATTGGGAAACTAATCGGTGGATAAACTTACGTGAAGATAAAGAAAGAGAAAAACGGATACGGTCAAATGAATCGTATGTGCAAAACTATAGACCTGTAGTTCGTGGGACTGGGGCTGTCTTCAATACGTTAAGCGGAACAGAGATTAATGCAAAAAAAGTAGATGGATATGACAATATATATATTTCTGATAAAGCTATGATTAAACCTAAAGCTCTGCATAATATCAGTAAGGCAACGGAAACTGCTATAAAGAAAATTAATATTGATGAAGGTAAAAAGCCGACTGTCTTAATTGCAGATGGTTCAGAGATTCATTTTGCTTTAGCAAATTATGACGTTGTTAATAACTTGATTTCATATACGCCTGTTGTTGGCGATAAAAAGAAATTAATCCTATTACAAGAGGGTCATGCTGCTGAGAAAGACCCATACTCGACACCGTTTCATGAAATGTATCATTGCAAGCAAGCGCAAGAATACGAAAAAAAACACGATAAAATCACGTCGAAAAATCATCATGCGTATCTTAATGACTTACGTGTAGAATGCAAGAAAAAACTTGACACGTTAGGGATTACGGATGAAAATGTAGGTGAAATCAGTTATTATGCAGAAAAGATGTATTTTGCAGGAAAGTATGATGAAGTTGAAGCTGAGTATAATACATCAATGCTTTTAAAGAGGTGATAAAATGGTATTGTATTTTCCGGAAGAAATAAGAAAACTCGAAGAGATTTATAAACCCTATAGGGCTGGCGGTAAATTTAAAGAAGATGCGCCTCAGGAAGCAATAGATGCTTTTAAAAAAGAGCAAGAATGGATTCATGAGCAATATAGATTAGCAGGTATGGAATAAAACATCGCATAATTTTGCGGTGTTTTTATTTTACGGAGGTTTAAAATGAGTAAATTGCAGGCAACTGGGCCACCAATGATAAGAAACGGATAGGGAGGAGTTATGGCAGAACCTAAAAGATTAGGCCGCCAGACACCAACTCAATCCGTTATATTGCCATACGATAAGACGTATGGAGAAGAAGCAATAAAACTATATGAAAAATCAAAACGTAAAGCACAGGACTGGCAGAAGTTATTGATCTATGACTTACTTTCCTATGATGATGAAGAACTGTGGGTACATTCAAAGTTTGGATATGCTGTATCACGAAGAAATGGCAAGAATGAAGTTATTACCATACGAGAGATTTATGGCTTAATTAAAGGGGAGCGTATCCTACATACAGCGCACAGAACACCTACATCAAGTTCTGCATTTAGCCGTTTGTATGACATTCTAGCGAAGGCAGGATATAAAGAAAAAGAAGATTTTATAGTTACTCGTCAATATGGCTTGGAAAAAATCGAGATGATAGAAGGTGGTGGACTTGCGTCGTTCAGAACAAGAACATCTAAGGGTGGACTTGGTGAAGGATATGATCTACTTATCATTGACGAGGCACAGGAATATCAGAACGATCAAGAGACTACATTGAAGTACGTTGTTTCTTCATCGCCAAATCCACAGACGATATTCTGCGGAACACCGCCTACAATGGTATCCTCTGGTACAGTATTCACTCACATGAGAGAAAATACATTGGCAGGTAAGACCAGCAACACAGGCTGGGCTGAATGGTCGGTCGAAAGCATGACAGATGTCAATGATGTAGAGGCTTGGTATGAGACAAATCCGTCACTGGGTACAATTTTAACTGAGCGTAAGATACGTGATGAAATTGGGGAAGATGAATTAGACTTCAATATTCAGCGTTTAGGATACTGGACCAAGTTAAATCTGAAATCAGATATCAGCGAATCACAATGGAAGGAATTAATTGTCGATAAGCTTCCTAAGTTCAAAGGAAAACTATATGCAGGTATCCGCTTTGGTGCAGATGGCAAGAATGTGGCATTAAGTATTGCGGTTAAAACGACAAATGATTTAATCTTTGTTGAAAGTATAGATTGTCAGCCGCAACGTAATGGCTTGGGATGGTTGGTTCGTTTTTTAAAGCAAGCAGAACTACAAAATGTAGTAATAGACGGAGCAAGTGGGCAACAGCTACTTGCGGACGCGATGAAAGAGGCTGGAATTAAGAAGGAACCAATCTTTCCTAAAGTATCAGAGGTCATTGAAGCTAACGCACTTTTCCAACAATGTTTAGATCAAAAACTGATGTGTCACAAAGGGCAACCATCACTAACTCAATCAGTTTCAAATGTGCAACGCCGTGCGATTGGTAGCAACGGCGGTTTTGGTTTTAAATCCATCAAGGATACAGTTGATGTATCTCTGATGGAGTCAATGATTTTTGCGTTCTGGTCATGTAAGAAAACAAAGGAACGCAGAAAACAAAAAGTATTCTACTAAGGCGACTATGAATGGTCGTCTTTTTAGATATGCATCACCTACGTATACCTCACGGATTGAAGAGGAGAAAAGGAGACTTAATAAAATGGCAGATTTTACACCAATCACAACACAAGAACAATTAGACAATCTAATCAAGGATAGACTAGGGAGAGAGCGTGAAACGCTAGCGAAAAAATACGAAGAATATACAAGCCCTGACGATCTTTCCAAGATTAAGGGAGATTATGACAAGCAGATTGCTTCATTGACAAAAGAAGCTGAATCTTCTGCTAAAAAGTACGCTGATTTCGACCGTCAAATTACAGAAAGAGACAGTAAAATCAAGAGCTACGAGACCGCCTCGGTAAAAACGCGAATTGCTCATGAGACAGGACTACCATACGAAATGGCGTCAAGATTATCAGGAGAGTCAGAAGATGATATTCGCAAAGATGCAGAATCTCTTGTAAAACTGATTGGCAAAAACAAGCCTATTGCACCGCTTGCTGATCAAGAAGAGAAGCATGACGGTGGAAAGAATGCTGCAGTTAGAGCATTAGCAAAATCACTTAAAGGAGAATAAAAAATATGGCAACTATTACAAAATCAACAAACCTATTTCCAGCAGAATTAGTATCAGAAGTATTTTCAAAAGCTAAGGGACATTCATCCCTTGCTAAATTATCAGGGCAAACGCCAATTCCATTTTCAGGCAATACACAAATGGTCTTTGCAATGGATGGTGAAGCGTCTATCGTAGGCGAAGGTGAGCAGAAGCCAGCTGGTGATGCTAGTTTTAATCCTGTAACAATCACACCAGTGAAGTTTGTTTATCAGCATCGTTTAACAGATGAATTTGTAAATATGTCAGAAGAACAGCAACTTCCATATTTACAGGCATTTGCGGATGGCTTTGCTGCTAAGATTGCACGTGCATTAGATATTAGTGCTTTCCATGGTGTGAACCCTTCTACAAAGACTGCTGTATCTAGCTTAGCGGCTAAGAACTTCGATATGTCTACAATTGCTACAGTTACAACAACTGCAGGTAAGGAAGATGAAGATATCGATACAGCAGTACAAGCTATCACAGGTGAAGATGGTGTCGTAACAGGCATCGCAATGGCTCCAGCCTTCAGCGCAGCATTATCCAAGATTAAAGTTAATGGCGTAGTACAGTATCCTGAGTTCCGCTTCGGACAAAATCCAGAAGCATTCTATGGAATGGCATCTGATGTAAACAATACAGTTTCATTTGGTACATCCAAAGACTTGGCTATTGTCGGTGACTTCCAAAATGCATTTAAGTGGGGCTACACTGAAAATGTACCGTGCGAAATCATTGAGTATGGTGATCCAGATGGACA
Organism: uncultured Solobacterium sp.; assembly: GCA_938041275.1. Taxonomy (GTDB): domain Bacteria; phylum Bacillota_I; class Bacilli_A; order Erysipelotrichales; family Erysipelotrichaceae; genus Bulleidia. The sequence continues at coordinate 11,385 of CALISH010000001.1, read as the reverse complement.
GGGCGACCTAAAGCGTACAAATCAGATTGTATTACGTGCTGAAGCATACATCGGTTGGGGAATCTTAGATACTGCATCATTCAAAAAGATCGCTAAGGCGTAATCATGCAGTACAGAAACATTAAAAACGGACGTGTGATTGATGTTTCATCTGTTTTAATTAGTGACGTGTGGGAGGCGGTTGAAAAACCGTCTCCTGTAACCACTAAAGAAAAGAAGGTGGTAAAGGATGGCAAACAACCTAGCAAGCGTAAATGATGTCAATACTATTTGGAAACCTTTATCAAATGCAGAACAGGAACAAGTAGAGGCGTTATTGCCAATTGTTTCTGATTCACTTCGTCAAGAAGCTAAAAGGGTTGGCAAAGACTTAGATAAAATGATTGCAAATGGTGAAATACTACCAAACGTAGTAAAGTCTGTTGTTATAGATGTAATTTCTAGATATTTGGACCAGTTATCATCCGATAATGCTAGTACTCTATCACAAGAATCACAATCCGCACTTGGTTATTCTTGGTCGGGAACATACGTTAATACAGGTGGTGGAATGTCTATTTTGAAGAAGGACCTAAAGCGGTTAGGGTTAACACGCCAGCGCTTTGGAATGGTGGACCTATATGGCATCCATTAAGGGAATTGCTGTTAAAATCATTCCACGAGTTCAGACAGGGACAGATGCTTTCAACGCACCCATCTACACGGATGGAGATCCGATAGAAGTTGATGATGTTCTTGTTGCGCCAGTGGGTTCACAAGAAAATCTTGATGTCACTAATCTGTATGGAAAAAAGGCACAGTACCAACTTGGCATTCCTAAAGGTGATGAGCATGTATGGACTGATGCAATTGTAGAGTTTTATGGTTATCGCTGGCATGTGTTCTCATTACCTCAAAAGGGCATTGATAAGATGATTCCATTACGTTGGAATGATAAGTACTACGTAGAACGCTATGAGTAAAGGTATTTTAGAACGCTTAGAAATCAATAGAGAAGGCGTAGGTGAGTTACTTCGTTGTCCTGCAGTGCAGGGCTATATCGAAGAACTGGCACGTAGGCAGGTATCAAGAGCAGGTGAAGGCTACGAGTATAAAATAATGCACTCATCAAAGGATGGACGTGTTACAGCTCTTGTCAAAGCCGCTAGCGATAAGGCAAAAGAGGATAACCTAGAAAACAACACGCTTTTAAAAAGTACACAGGGGTAGATATAATGGTCGAATCAGAAATTATTAAACTGCTAAACAGTAAAGGTATTAAAGCCTATATGGAGCGACCTAAGAGCGCTCCTGATGAGTATGTGATCGTTGAAAAAACAGGAACATCCAGTAAAGACTGGGTCACAACATCAACGATTGCAATTAAATCACACGCACCGTCGTTATTAAAGGCGGCTCAATTAAATGAGAGAACTAAAAAGGTAATGGTCTATGCTAATGTTAGAGGACTATCATCTATACGCCTTATTAACGATTACAATTTTACAAATATCGCAACAAAAGAGTACCGCTATCAAGCGGTTTTTTCTGTTGTAACAAGACAATTTATGGAGGAATAATATGGCAGAAGTAAATACAAATAAATCCAAGAATGTATCAACAAGTAGCCCAAAGGTAACTGGTGCTATTTACTATGCTCCACTTGGGACTACATTGCCTACAGATGCAAAGACTGCTTTAGATGTAGCATTTAAAGGTGTTGGATACATTTCTGAGGATGGATTAACGCGATCACAATCACGAAACTCTAATGATATTAAAGAATGGGGCGGTGGTGTAGTAGCAACTGTTCAAACGGAGTACAAAGAATCATTTAAATTTAAGATGATTGAAACACTTAGCGATATTGTGCAGAAGGCTGTTTATGGTGAAAAGAATGTTGCAGGTAAGTTAGATGGAACAGCAACAGCATCAATGACAGTTAAGCATAACGCATTAGAACCAGTTGCTAACGCGTGGGTAATTGACACAGTAATGATTGATGGAACACTCTCTCGTATCGTTGTACCTAATGCTAAGATTACAGAACTTGGTGACTTGGCATACAAGAAAGACACTGCTATCGGATATGACGTAACACTTAGCGCTATGTTAGATGCTAATGGAAACACATCATACGATTACTATCAAGCGCCAACTGCATAGGAGGATTAAACAATGAAGGGTAAGACAAAAACAGGGTTAGAAATCGAAATTAAAGACAGTGCATTAGATAACTGGGAATTAGTCGAATTATGGGCAGCAGCAGATAAAGGAAATACAACTGCTCTTATTTCGGCTATGAAGATTTTGCTGGGAGAAGATGGATATCACGCATTTAAAGAACATGTACGCTCACTATCTAACGATGGTGTAGTGCATGCTACCAAGATGAGTGAAGAATTATCGAGCTTCATGTCTTCGATTAATAACGGAAAAAACTAATAGCCCTTGCCGAAATTGTTAACAAATATGGTGATGAGTTGACCTGCGACCTAGCAGAGACTTATCACCTTTTTAACTATAAGGACCTGCCACCAACAAAGGTGGCAGTTCTTGTGTTCGGCTTAGGGGCAAAATCAAGAATTTATAAGAAAATGCAAGGCATCCAAGAAATCTCTGACTATTTATTGCTTCCTAGCATACATGATCGCTTATCTGAGATTGAGTATTTTTTGATACGAAACAGCAACATGGAGATACCGACCAGATTAGTAGATTTAGTTTTAGGTCACAAAAAAGATATGGGTTCAAAAAAGGATACTTGCAAAACATATATGTCAGTAGATGACTTTAATAAGTCTAGATATGGAGGTGCATAATGGCGAGCGGAATTGAATTAGCGAGCGCCTATGTGCGACTTATTCCAACTACAGAAGGAATAGGAAATGCTATTTTTGATGCATTGGGGAAAGAAACCCCAAAAGCTGGCGAAAGTGCCGGAAGAAATACAGGTAAATCATTCCTAGGCTCTTTTACAAATGCAATGAGTGGAATTAGCCAATCACTTAAACCTATCGGAGACGAGATGACTAAGAGTCTGACACTTCCAATTGCGGGGCTTGCAACTGCGTCTATGGCAGCTTGGAAACAAGTTGATGATGGGATGGATACAGTCATCCAAAAAACTGGTGCTACAGGTGAAGCGTTGCAATCAATGCAAAACTCTGTAAAAAACATTGCAACATCAATTCCTGTATCATTCCAAGATGCTGGAACTGCTATTGGTGAAGTTAATACGCGATTTGGAGTTACTGGCGAACAATTAGAGGATATCTCTACAAAATTTTTAAAGTTTGCAAAGATAAACGGCGTTGATGTTAATCAATCAATAGACCAGGTACAGAAAGCAATTTCAGCATTTGGTTTATCAACTAATGATGCTGGTGCATTTTTGGATACGTTAAATAAAGTTGGCCAAGATACAGGCGTAAGTATGGATGTATTGGAATCTGGATTAATTTCAAATTCTACAGCATTACGTGGTATGGGTTTAAATGCCGCATCTTCAGCTACATTATTAGGAAATCTCGAAAAATCTGGCGTTGATGTATCGACTGCTATGATAGGTCTTAAGAAGGTGCAAGCAAATGCAATGTCTGAAGGCATCAGCATGCAAGATGCCTTTGTAAAAGCACTATCTTCTACAGATGGTGCAATTTCTGTATTTGGTGCAAAGGCCGGCCCACAGTTATATGCGGCTTTCCAGAATGGAGCATTATCGGCAGATATGTTTACGGATTCTAGCATATCGTTAGAAGATGCATTAGGCTCCGTAAGTGATACATTTGATGCAACATTAGATCCAGCAGACCAATGGCAAACAGTTTTAAATAACTTGATGCAATTAGGATATGAAGTCGCTGAAGCGGTCATGCCTTCAATCCAAACGGCTGTTGACGCAATCATTCCTGCAATAAAAGATTTAGCAGATGGTTGGTCTAATTTAGATCCTGGTATGCAACAGGCAATCATAGCAGGTGCTGGAGTACTAGCAGTATTAGGACCTGTTATTTCTATTATTTCTGGCATTACTGGCTCAATTGGCAAATTATCTAGTGGAATATCGATGTTATTAGGACATCCTATTTTATTAGCAATTGGAGCAATTATTGCAGGATTAGTTCTGCTTTATCAGAATAACGAGGATTTTAGAAACTTCGTTAATGAAGCATGGAAGAACATCCAAAAAGTTGTTGGTGGTGTTATAGATGCTATTGCAGGATTTTGGACGAATACATTACAACCAACTTTACAAGCAATAGGTGATTTTGCACAAAATACATTGTGGCCAATAATTCAGGTTATTTTTATGGCTGTTGGGGAAGTCGTTCAAGCAGTCTTTAGTTTAATTGTTGGCTCATGGCAAAATATTCTTTTGCCTGCCTTTACAGCAATAGGCACATTTCTTAGTAATGTGTTGATGCCAGTTTTCGGTACAGTGTTTAATGGGATTAAAACAGTGGTTTCTGTTGTTTTTGGGGCTATTTCAGATTTTTGGAATGGTATTTTAAAACCAGTGTTCACAGCAATTGGTGATGCGGCGAAATGGCTTATCGATGCAGTAAAAGGGCCATTATCAGCAATTCAAGATACTTTTAAAAATGTCTTTGACGGAATCAAGTCATTTGTTTCTCCAATTGTTGATTGGCTAAAGGGAATCTTTAATTTTAATTGGAGCCTTCCGCATATTGATTTGCCACATTTTAGTATAGATGGTGAGTTCTCGCTATTACCTCCAAAAGTCCCTCATCTTAGTGTTGATTGGTTTGACAGAGCCACAAAGAATCCGCGTATTTTAGATGGAGCAACCATTTTTGGCGCCAGTGGCAACAAACTATTAGGCGGTGGCGAAACTGCAAGAGAAATCATTATGTCTGAAAACTATCTCAAGAATTTATTGACAGATGGAGACAACTCATTATCAAAACGCTCAATTACTATTAATCAAAACAACTATAGTCCTAAAGAACTGAGTCCTTTAGAAACGTATAGACAACTTAAGAGAGCATTACTGGAGACAATCTAATATGAGAAATAAATATTTAATTATTGAAACTAACGGAAAAACATTAGACTTCAGAAATGACAACCGGTTTATTCTGTGTGATCCAGTAGATGGATTGAATCCTGTTAGTGCTGAATATAGTTCATCTAAAGGTGCCAATTACGACGGAGAACGAATGACAAGCGTTAGATTATCGATAAGGACACTAACGCTACGGATTAAAGTGCTAGAGCCTGTTGATGAAAATAGACATGCTCTGCACTCTTTCTTTATGTCTAAAAAGAAAGTAAGGGTATATTACTACAGCCCTAGTTTGAATGCGTATATTGATGGATATGTTGAAGGCGTAAGCGATCAACAGTTTTATAGAGATGATATGGTAGTAATTTCGATTCGCTGTTTCTCTCCATATTTTGTTGAAACTTCAAAATCCATAACATCGTACAATACGGTAAGTTATGGATTCCATTTTCCATTTAGCATTACTGTGCCAGTTCCATTCGGTAGCTTATCAAGTACAGATCACCAATCCGTTCTGAACAAAGGCACCGAAGATGTTGGATGCATTATCCACATAAAAGCAATTGGTGGAGATGTTGTAAATCCAGTTATCTACAATCAGACTACGGATAAAAGGATGCATATTAAAGCGACAATCAATAGTAATGATGAACTCTTAATTAAAACGGCTGTCGGTGAAAAGAGCATCTTCTATATAGACGATGTAGCCTTAGACAAAACGAATATGATTGATAGTTTGGATAGAACAAGCGATTGGATCACGTTGTTGACTGGGGATAATTTGATTTATGTCAACGCTGAATTGGGAGTGAAGTACATGCAGGTAATTGTTGAAAACGAAACACTATATAACGGGGTTTAATATGATTATTAACATTACAGAAAATAACGGCTTAAAACTTTTAGGTGTTGTTGATAATTACTCTAGTTTGATTTGGACGGAATCATTTAAATCCACTGGTGACTTTTCTTTAGAAATACCGTTGACAAAATCCACATTTGAGATGTTGAAAGTGGGAAGACAACTTTATTTAGATAAGGATTTAGCCCATAGAATGATTATTGAAAAAGCGATAACCAGAGCATCATTAGATAAGGGATTACTACTTACTGTTAGTGGTAGATGTGCAAAGTCGCTACTATCTAGAAGAATCATTTGGGATGAAATCAGAAAAGAAAATCTAAACTTACTACAAGCGATTGATTTGGTTATCTCTCAAAATATGAGGGGATTACCAATTGTGTTTGATAAATCTAAACATGCATTTTTAGAAAAGTATAAAACTGATGGAACAATCAAGAGTGCTAGCGTTTTAGATTGGCTAGAAGGTTCTTTGAAAGAATTCAATTTGGGATATAACGTGTCTTTTGTTAATGGAAACTATCTACTTGAGATTAAAGAACCTAGGAACACGAATGTGTTCTTTTCTTTTGAACGTGGCAACATGATTTCAAATGACTACTATGATGATATTTCAAAGTACTCGAATGTGGCATTAATTCGTGGAGAAGATAGAGAAAACGCTCCAAGAGTCACCCAGAGTGTTGGGGATAAAACTGGTTGGGATAGGTTTGAAACATATATCGATGGTTCAAGTTATAGTTCTGAAATTGCGGGTAATAAGCTAAGCGAGCAACAGTATCAGAACATGCTAAAAACATATGCTATACGTGGATTAAAGGATATTAAAAGACAATATGATGTAGAAGTTGACTCTGGACTAGATAATCAATTTGATAAGTATTATTCCATAGGTGATATCGCTCACGTTAAATCTTTTGATGGAAATGATGTACAGGTTCTGGTTTCATCAACAACACTATCTGATTCAGTAGATGGGCGTACAATTTTGCCAACAATGGAGGTGATGGATAATGGCATATAGATCAGGATTCTTTAATGCAAAACAAAACACAGACGGCTCATATGATAGAACATATGATGCAAATGATATTTCAAATTATTTAGGCGGATTAATCAGTGATGGTGTAGTGCAGTCATCAGCAGATGCTCTACAGGTCAGTGTTGAACAAGCATCGATGCAAGTACAAATTAGACCAGGCAGGGCATTTCTAAATAACCGATGGTTTACGGCGGATTCTGTAATAGCGCTACCGTTAACACGAGCACACGGAACTTTATCTAGAATCACCGCAGTTGCGTTGCATTTTGATGAAGTTAATAGGGAAGTTACGCCGGTGTGCATCGATGGAACATTAGCAAGTTCACCAGTTCCACCAACACTCGATAAAACGTATCTATTACTTGGACTGGTAAAAGTTCCAGCAAATCCGAGTAATTTATCAAAAATCACTGTAAGTGATTCAAGAAAATTTGTACATGCATTAGTTAATTACGATTTTAATCAAGAAGTTTTGCAAAAGGAATATATTCAAACTTTTAATGCATGGTTTGACGAAATCAAAGGGCAATTAGGTACGGACCTAGCAGGTAATTTACAAAATCAAATCAACGCAATTAAGAGCGAGCAATCGCAACTCTTGCAAAGAGTTTATCCGATTGGCTCACTTTATATTTCTGAAGCGATCGTTAGCCCAGCCACATTATTTGGATTTGGGCGATGGGAGAAGATTGAGGATAGATTCTTGATAGGCGCTAGCCGAAACACGCCTATCAAATCATCAGATGGCAGTAAAACGCACAGCCACGGAAATAAAAACGGTAGAAATGGCAACTTGGCTGCGGCAATCGGCGCGGTTAATGGAAACACTAACGCCGTTGGATACAAGGCTACTAACGACACAGATTTAAACGCTCTGGGCAATCCAACATTTGTTGTCTCTGGAGCAGGGCAGGGTTTCACAGGCTGGAACCATTTTACTGCTGTGGTTGGCCAAACAGCCGAAACGGCAACATTACCGCCTTATTACGCTGTTAATATCTGGCGTAGAATAGATTAATTGAAAGGAGTATGCAAGCATGGAAATTAAGTTAAATGATGGCAGAAGCTTCGGAATCACTTCTTATCAGAAGAAAAGTTTTGAATTGATGATTCCGTTCAATAAGCTTTATGACACATCAGTGTTGATGACTCAAAACAATGTTTCAGGCTCTAAAATCATAGATTCTAGTATGGGAGAAGAAACAGTCCTTTATCAATTCAACGCAGTAAAGCCTTTAGGGTTTGAAACTAAGATAGTTGATAATAACAATATTAGTATTAGGTTTTCTTTTGAAGAAGTTCCGCAAGCGGAAATCGATTTAGCCAATCAAAGAGCAGAAACAGAAGCAGTCGCACATTTTATCGCATTGGGTTTGCAAAATGCCGATGTCAAAGACGTAATCAAGTGGGCGAAGTTTTTAGAGGATTGGCATCCAAAAAAGTTCCCATATAAAAAAGGGGAACGATTTAAATACAAAGGCATTCCTTATGAGGTTGTTGAGGATGTAATATCGAGTGAAAATAGTACTCCGGATAAGGATGGCAAGCATTACAAGTTGTTAAAAGCAAGCGAAAACAGTCAAGATAAACCGAAGGTTGAAATCAAGCCGTGGGACGAAAAACATACATATAACAAAGGTGATTTAGCAATCGCACGTGGAATTGTGTTTATCTCAACAATTGACGGTAATAAAGGCAATGAGCCAGGCTTCGGCAGTGCTTGGGACTATTACAAAGAAAATTAAATATTTGCTATTAAGGCGACCAATGCGGCCGCCTTTTTAGATAGATAGAAAGAAAGAGGAAAAATAAAAATGATTGAAAAAGCAAAAGAATTAGCATCAAGAGCAATGACAGAAGTAAATAGTGCTGAGGTTAAACCTGAAGATTGTTTCGTTGTTTGGTTTTGCAAGACTCTTCAGAACTGGAAAGCACTAGTCAGTACTAATGCTTTAAAGTCTGCAAATGGACAGGCGGACTATTGCGAGGTAACTCACAATGGCGACAAGAATGAAACCTACGTAGATGTATATTGCAAAGCAAAGAACATTTGCTATGCAGATGAAAAATAGGAAGGAGAATAAACAAATGGGAAGAATTTATAACGTGCCTGATGTTTCAGAACATCAACCAAACTTTGACTTCTCGCCTTATGCCGGCAAATATGCAATTTTACGTGCGGGTGTAGCAAGTAGAGAGGATTACTCATTCCGTCGACATGTAGCAGAATGTCAACGTTTAGGAATCACTATCGGCGTATATTTCTATTCCTATGCTTTGAATGTGGCACAGGCGATAGAAGAAGCACAAAGATTTGTATCTATCATCAGTGGAGTAGATATTGGATTAGGGGCTTGGCTGGACATGGAAGACGCCGACCACTACAAAGTTAATAACGGCGTATATATTACACATGATAATATTGCGCCTATGTCACGTGCATTCTGCGACGTAATTGCTTCTGCTGGATACTACACCGGAATTTATACATCGCTTTCTTGGCTTGGTTATTTGGCGCCTGAATGTGATCCATACGATAAGTGGGTAGCGGCTTGGGGAAACAATGATGGAAGTCATACGGTAGACACTTCCGCATACGGAACTATTCAGCAATACACTAGCAACTATGGAACGCTAGACGAAAATGTAATCTTTGTTGACCCATCAATCTATCGTACTGGTGTATCCGCAGATAGACCGGATAACTATGCTCCGGCACCATCTGTTATTGCTCCTGAAGCACCGGACGTATATATCGTACAATCCGGTGATACACTGTCCGGAATTGCGGCGAGATACGGAACTACATGGCAGGAACTTGCGGCAATCAATCGTTTAAATGATCCTAATTTGATTTTCCCAGGACAACAGATTGTAATTAGAGGTTCTGCTAATGTAAGTAATTCCGGTGGCGGTGAAGAATACTACACAATCCAAGATGGCGATACGCTATCGGGCATCGGAGCAACACATGGTGTTTCTTGGCAGTGGCTGGCAGAAATCAACGGAATTGATAATCCGGATTTGATTTATCCAGGCAAAACAATTCGTGTTAGATAGGAGGAAATAAAAATGGAAAAATTAAATAAAGTATTAGGAATGAGCGGTGAGGCATTTGGATACATCGCCCTTATTTTCGGAACAATAGCAACAGCATTAGGGGGAAGCGATCAAATGTTAATTACACTCATCTGGTTTATGGTAGCGGACTATGGAACAGGTCTTATTACGGCAGGTATTTTCAAAGCCTCTCCAAAGTCCAAAACAGGGGCATTGGAGAGCAGAGCATCACTCAAAGGATTATTCCGTAAGGGCGGTATCTTGTTGATGGTATTTATCGCTGTACAATTAGATAAAGTGACAGGTATGGAACTAATCCGTAATGCTGTGGTTACTGGATTTATTGCAAGCGAGGGAATTTCGATTATCGAGAACCTCGGATTGATGGGATTGCCAATGCCGGCAATCATTGTAAAAGCATTAGATACTTTAAAACAAAAAGCAGATGCACAACAATTAGCAGAAAAGCCAAAAGAATAAACACGAGCCTACTCTCATTGCGAGGGTAGGCTGTTTTTTGTTTTTATAAAATTTCTTCGAAAGTCTCTGTGTCTTCCGGATCTTCAAAGCGCATGATAATTGAGATATTATTCATATCGTCGAAGCACGCCAGGAAGTAGTCCAAGAAAGGCGTATATTCGCCCCATTTTAATGATAAACGATTGCTGCAGATAAAGTCGGCGTCATAGTTGAAGCGCTGAAGAACTGGTGCAGCGAGAAGAGAAGCAAACACGCGGTTGCCGTCTTTGCGTTCTGGTTCAGCTAGGTCTATATTTATCAATTTCTGCGCGTTCTCAATTGTCATATTTGCGACAGAAGTAACGCCATTGCGATATTTGCCGATTAACTGTTCGGAAATTCCTGACTTCTTACTTAGAGAATAAGCTGTTTCGCTACTATCCAAAACTTCCTGGACCATTTCAATTAGATTAATCTTTTCCATATTTTTCCTCCTTTAGAATACGATTTCCTTTATTGATTGTAACTGTTCGTGAGTTAATACTGTTGCCTTTGTTAAGTTGATGTGTAGCATATTTCTGATTGCATTGTATTTTTCGGCCCACTTCTTAGTTTTCTTGTGAGAAACGATGTAATAAACCTGTGCACTGATTTTCTTATCTTCTAATTGGTCGTCAGTTTTATCTGCCCATTCGAGTAATGATTGGATCATGTTACTTGCCTGTTGCATTGTCATAAATTGTTTGTTTTGATAATATTCGTATATTAATTCTGGACATTCTTCTTGTTTCTTACTGATTAGGCTTTCGATAAATTTTTCTTGTTTGTATGTCATTTTTGTCATGATTTTTAATGCCTTTCTTTTTACATCTATATACTATCATTATTTATAGTATATGTCAATACATTTACTATAAATATTTTTAGTAAATATTTTACAAAGATTATTAAAAA